>DASPZP010000426.1:0-26838 GCA_035636195.1 Anaeromyxobacteraceae bacterium | reverse complement strand
CCTTTGCCGGCAAGACGCTGGTGTTGACGGGTACCCTCGCCCGCCGCTCGCGCGAGGAGGCGAAGGCCGAGATCGAGCGGCGGGGCGGGAAGGTGTCGGGGTCGGTGTCGAGGAAGACCCATCTCGTCGTCGCGGGCGAGGACGCCGGCACGAAGCTGAAGAAGGCGCAGGAGCTCGGCGTGCGCATCGTGGGGGAGGACGAGTTCGAGCGCCTCCTGGCGGGAGGTGGCGAGGCATGAGCGAGCGGGCGCGGGTGCGGATGGTCGTGCGCGGCCGGGTGCAGGGGGTGGCGTTCCGGGCGGCCGCGCTGGACGAGGCGCGGCGGATCGGTGGCCTCTACGGCTGGGTGAAGAACCTGCCCGATCGGTCGGTCGAGGTGCTGGCGGAGGGGGAGCGCACGGCCGTGGAGGCGCTCCTCTCGTGGTGCAGGCGCGGGCCTCCGGCGGCGAGGGTGGAGGGCGTCGACGAGACCTGGCTGGCACCCGGGCGGCAGGGATCCTCCTCCCGCGCCGACGCCGGCGGGCGCTCGCCCGCCCTGGAGCCCCCGCTCGGCGGGCTCCCCCCCTTCGACATCGCCTTCTGAGAAGTGCTACAACGCGAGCCCTTTTTCCGGCGCCGCAGCGGCGTCCGGGCCACCCCATGGGACGGGTACCTGGCGGTTCGAACCCGCCGCCCGACGGCACATGGCACACTCCTCCTCCGTCCTCGACGAGCTCATCCTCGCCGCGCAGAAGCCCTCGCGCTACGTGGGGAGCGAGCTCGGCGCCGTGGTGAAGGACCTCGGCGCGGCCGAGATCACCTTCGCGCTCGCGTTCCCCGACACCTACGAGGTCGGGATGTCGAACCTGGGCTTCCGGCTCCTCTACCACGCCCTCAACGACCGCCCGGGCGTGGCCTGCGAGCGGGTCTTCCTGCCCTGGCCGGACCTGGAAGCCATGCTGCGGGAGTGGAAGGTCCCGCTCTTCACGCTCGAGTCGCGCGCGGCGGTGCGCGACTTCGACGTGCTCGGCGTGACCCTCCAGTTCGAGCTCTGCGCGACGAGCGTCCTCGCGCTGCTCGACCTGGCCGGCATCCCGCTCCTCACCCGCGAGCGTGGGCCGGGGGATCCGGTCGTCCTGGGCGGTGGCCCCTACGCCATGAACCCGGAGCCCATGGGTGACTTCTTCGACGCTTTCGCGGTCGGTGAAGGGGAGGAGGTCGTCCACGAGATCGCCGACGCGGTCAAGGCGTGGAAGGGGAGCGGCGCCTCGCGAGCGGAGCTCCTGCGCGCGCTGGCCGGCATCCCCGGCGTTTACGTGCCCTCGCTCTTCGCGCCGCGCTACGACCCGGCCACCCGCGCGCTGGCGGCGCTGGAGCCGCTCCTGCCCGGCTACGAGAAGGTGACGCGGCGGGTGATGCCGGACCTCGACGCGCTCTCCGTGAGCGCCTACGAGAAGCCGCTCGTGCCCTTCATGCAGACGGTGCACGACCGGCTCCCCATCGAGCTGCAGCGCGGCTGCACCCGCGGCTGCCGCTTCTGCCAGGTGGGCATGATCACCCGCCCCACCCGGCAGCGCTCGCCGAAGAAGGTGCTGCACCTCGCGGAGACCGGGCTCGCCGCGTCCGGCTACGAGGAGGTGGGGCTCCTCTCGCTCAGCTCCGGGGACTACGGCTGCCTGAACCCGCTCCTCGACGAGTTCATCGAGCGCTGGGAGGGCGAGCGCATCGCCATGTCGCTCCCCTCGCTTCGCACCGAGACCATGAACGACGCGCTCGCGAAGAAGATCGGGCGCATCCGCAAGACCGGCTTCACGCTGGCGCCGGAGGCGGCCACCGAGCGCATGCGCGCCGTCATCAACAAGGGCAACCGCGAGGAGGACCTCCTCCGCGCGGTCGAGTCGGTCTTCCAGAACGGCTGGTCGCTCCTCAAGCTCTACTTCATGATCGGGCTCCCGGAGGAGACCGACGACGACGTGGTCGCCATCGCCCGGCTGGCGAAGAAGTGCCTCCACGCCGCCCGGCGGGCGCTGCCGAAGGGCCAGGGGTCAGCCACCATCAACCTCGGCGCGAGCACCTTCATCCCGAAGCCCTTCACCCCGTTCCAGTGGGAGCCGATGATCGACGGCGACGAGACCCGCCGCCGCCAGCGCCTCATCACCGCCGAGCTGGGCGGCCGCACCGGCGCCATCCAGTTCAAGCCCCACGACCCGCGCCCCGCCGCCATCGAGGGCGCGCTCGCGCTCGGCGATCGCCGCGTCGGCACGGCCATCCTGGCTGCCTACCGCGCCGGCCAGCGTCTCGACGGCTGGTCCGAGTGGTTCGACGAGCAGCGCTGGGAGGAAGCCTTCAGGGAGATGGAGCGGGTGCACGGGGTGGGGCTCGCCTTCTTCGCGCACCGCCGCCGACCGCTCGACGAGGTCCTGCCCTGGGATCGCGTGGACTGCGGCGTGACGAAGCCATACCTCCAGAAGCAGCTCGCCGCGGCGCGCAACCAGGCCGAGGTGGTCGACTGCGTCATCGCCCCGTGCACCGTCTGCGGCGCCTGTGACTACGAGGTCGTGAAGAACCGCGTGTACGAGGCTAAGGACTATGTCCCCGAGCCCCCCCGCCCGCCCCGGCCGCCCGAGCCCGAGACCCGGACGCACGTGCGGATCCGTTACACCAAGACCGGCCGGCTGGTGGCGCTCTCGCATCTCGAGACCATGCACGCCATCCTGCGGGCGCTGCGCCGGGCCGGCCTCCCCATGGCGTACTCGCAGGGCTATCACCCGAAGCCGAAGGCCTCGTTCGGGCCGGCCCTGCCGGTCGGGGTCGAGAGCGTCTGCGAGTACCTCGACCTCGAGCTGGTCGGGATCCAGGACCCCGCCGCGATCGCGGCGCGGGTCGCGGCCGCCCTCCCGCCCGGGTTGACGCTGGAGGAGGCCCGGCCCCTCGATCCGCGCACCCCGTCCATCAGCGCCTCACAGCGGGCCGTCCACTTCATCGTCGAATTTCCGGAGGTTTGGACGCAGGAAGCGCTCGCCGGACACATCCGGTCCTTCGAGGAGGCAGCCCAGTCGACCGTCCGTCGCACCAGCCCTCCCAAGGGCCGCGATCGAAAGCGCGGCGAGAAGATTGCGCAGGGGAAGGCAAGGGAGATAGACCTGAAGGACATCGTGACCCACCTCGCCCTGGAGGGCGAAGGCCGGGTCATCTTCAGCTTGAAGGCGGATCCGTCGGGGAGCGCCAAGCCAGCCGAGGTGCTGGCCGCGATCTTCGGCGACGGAGCGCCACCCAGGGGAGTCAAGGTCTTGAAGGAAGGCGTCAGCTTCGAGAGGGCCCAGCACGGACCGCCGGCGACAGCGCCGCGCGCCCCGCGCTACCTCGACGCCTGAACACATGAGCGCCCGCCGGGCCGCCGCGAGGCGGCCGGAGCAGCTGGCGTGGAAGGATGCGGACGTGAGCGCGAGCTCGACGATCGGTTGGAAGAGCCGCGGCCCCACAGGCCCGGGCTCGTCTCGGCCAGGGCCCTCACCGGCCTCGCATTCTTCACGCGCCGTGCGCGGCAGGGTGAGCGAGGTCTCACATGGCAGGTTCGAGCATCCTGGTCATCAACGCGGCCGGCGCCGAGACGCGCGTCGCGTTGGTCGAGTCCGGCACCATCCACGAGTTCTATCTCGAGCGTAAGCGCGAGAAGGGAATCGTAGGCAACATCTACAAGGGCCGGGTGGTGCGCGTGCTGCCCGGCATGCAGGCGGCGTTCGTCGACATCGGGCTCGAAAAGGCGGCCTTCCTCTACGTCGGCGACGTCTACGGCGACCCCGACTTCTCGGAGGAGTTCGAGCTCACCGAGGGCGAGCACGGGAACGTCCTCCACGAGGTCCCGACCGAGCAGGAGGCCGAGGAGCAGGAGGCGCGTGCCCGCGCCGAGGCGAGCCGCGGAGAGGCCCCGCCGGCCGACGCAGCGCCGCCCGTGTCCACCGATTCCGAGCCGCCGCCGGCCGACCTGGCCGCCGCACCCGCGTCGGAGGGCCAGGCGCCGGAGGCCCGCGAGCTCGCGCCACCGCCGCCCGCCGATCGCGACGCCACCGCCGCTCCGTCCGACCTCGCTCCGCCGCCGGTCGACGTCGAGCCAGCCCCGCTCGTCCCCATCCCGCTCACCCGCCCGGTGGGCTTCGATCCCGTGCCCTCCGTGCCGGGGCTGCCGGTCCCCGAGCTGCCGCCCACGGAGGCGCCGGCGCAGGCGTCGCCGCCCACCGCCGACGCGCCCACGCTGGAAGACAGGGCGCCGAGGCCGATCTCGACGCCTGCCCAGGCGGAGCTCGCGCTCCAGAGCGCCCCCCCGCCCCTCGAGGTGGCCCCCGCCGCGGGTCAGCTCCAGGCTCGCCCGGCCGACGCCGCCCGCGAGGTGCGCGAGGGCCGTGAAGGCCGCGAGGGCCGCGAACGCGGCCGCCGCGACGGCAAGGAAGGCCGCGAGGAGCGCAACCGCGGCCGCGAGCAGGGCCGCGGTCCGAGCGGTCCCCGCCACAACGGCCACGGCCGCGAGGAGCGCCGCGAGAAGGCCGGCAAGAACATCCAGGACCTCCTGAAGGAAGGGCAGGAGGTCATCGTGCAGGTGGCGAAGGACCCCATCGGCACGAAGGGCGCCCGCATCACGAGCCACATCTCCCTGCCCGGTCGGCACCTCGTCTTCATGCCGACCGTCGACCACATCGGCATCAGCCGCCGCATCGAGAAGGAAGGTGAGCGCCGCCGCCTGCGCGACATCGTCGACCGCATGCGCCCCGAGGGCACCGGCTTCATCGTGCGCACGGTGGCGGAGAGCGTCGAGGCGCCGAAGCTCGAGGCGGACATCCGCTTCCTCATCCAGGTGTGGAACGAGATCATCCGCACCAAGGACAAGGTCGGCGCTCCGGCGCTCTTGCACCCCGACCTCGACCTCATCCTGCGCGCGACGCGCGACCTCTTCACGGCCGACGTCCACAAGCTCGTCATCGACGACCGGGACGAGTACGAGCGCATCCTGCGCTTCGTGAAGGAGCAGGCGCCGCATCTCGAGTCGCAGATCGAGTCGTACCAGGGCGAGGAGCCCATCTTCGACGCCTACGGGATCGAGCAGGAGCTGAAGCGCGCCAGCCAGCGCAAGGTCTGGCTGAAGAGCGGCGGCTACATCATCATCGACCAGGCCGAGGCGCTCACCGCCATCGACGTCAACTCGGGCCGCTACGTCGGCAAGAAGAACCTCGAGGAGACGATCACCAAGATCAACGCCGAGGCGGCCAAGGAGATCGTCTACCAGCTCCGCCTGCGCAACATCGGCGGCATCATCATCATCGACTTCATCGACATGGACAAACCCCAGAACCGCGACAAGGTCTTCAAGGCCTTGCAGGACGCGCTGGGGCGCGACAAGGCGAAGACGAACGTCCTCAAGATCAGCGAGCTCGGGCTGGTCGAGATGACACGCAAGCGCGTGCGCGAGTCCGTGACGCGCATGATGAACGAGCCGTGCAGCGCCTGCGACGGCAAGGGTCACTTGAAGTCGAAGGTCACCGTCGCCTACGAGATCTTCCGCGAGATCCGGCGCGACGCGCCGAGCTTCCCGGAGCCGGTGCTGGTGGTGAACTGCCACACCGAGGTGGCGCGCATCATCCAGGGCGAGGACCGCGACGAGCTGCGCTACCTGATGGACCGGTACAACAAGACCATCCAGGTGAAGGCGCAGTCGGGCTATCACCAGGAGCAGTTCGACATCTACGGGCGCCAGGATCGCGGCGAGAAGGACAAGGACCGCGACGAGCGCCGCCGCGGTGGACGCGGGCAGCGTGGCGCGCCGGAGGGCGCCGCCGAGGTCGCGGCCGCCGCGGGGGAGTCGTCCCAGGGCGGGAAGGGGCGCACACCGGCGTGACCGCCTTCGCCCGCGCCCGCGCCGCCGGGCCCGTGGCCTGGGCGGGGGCGCGGCCGCTCGTGCGCGCCATGCGCGGCGAGAGCCTGCGGCTGCGGGCGATGGCGCTCACCTACCTCTCGCTCTTCGCCGTGGTGCCGGCGCTGGTGGTGGCCTTCTCCGTGGTGCGCGGCTTCGCCGGCACAGACCTCCTGTGGCGCCTCATCCACGAATACCTTCTCGACAACCTGGCGGTGGGGGCGCGCACGTCCATCGAGCCGTACCTCGATCGCTTCGTGCGGAACGCGCACGCCACCAGCGCGGGGCTCGTCGGGGGCGCGCTGCTCCTGTTCTCGGCGGTGAGCCTGTTCGACAACGTCGAGCGCGCCGTGAACGACATCTGGTCGGTCCGGCGGTACCGCCCGCTCGCGCAGCGCGCGCTCCTCTGCTGGGCCGGCCTGACGCTCGGGCCCATCCTCCTCGCCGGCTCGCTCGCGCTCGGGCATGCGGTGAGCACCTTCGTCGCCGGGGCGCCGGTGGGACAGCTCCTCGTGCGGCTCGCGGCGGCGCTCCTCTCGTGCTCGCTGTTCGCCGCCGGATACTTCTTCCTCCCCGCCACGCGCGTGCGGCCCGGGGCGGCGGTGCTGGGTGGGGTGGTGGCGGGCCTGGCGTGGGAGCTTGCCAAGGGGCTCTACACCTTCGCCGTGGCGCGCTTCTTCAGCTACCACGCCGTCTACGGCTCGGTGGCGGCGGTCCCCATCTTCCTCCTCTGGCTCTTCGTCTCCTGGACCCTCGTCCTCTTCGGGGCGCGGGTGGCCTTCGTGGCCCAGCACGCGCGCGTGATCCTGAAGGGCCATGCGCCGGCCGGGCAGGGCACCCCGCTCGGCCGGGAGCTCCTCGCGGCGCGCGTCACCCTCGAGATCGCCCTCGCTTACCGCGATGGCGCCCCGCCCCCCGATTCCGTCGATCTGGCGCTCCGCATCGAGTCGTTTCCCGACCCGGTGCGCGAGATCGTGGCCGCGCTCCGGGCACGGAGCTTGATCCTCGAGGTGACGGGCGGCGGCCTCGTGCCGGGGCGCCCGCTCGATCAGCTCTCCCTCGCAGAGATTCGCGCCGCCGTCGCCGGCGAGGTGCCGGTGGCGCGCGCAACTCCAGCAGAAGCACTGCTCTCCGCGATCCTGACCGGGGCGGAGGGGGCGGCCGCGGAGGCGCTGGCCAACCGGTCGTTCGCCGAGCTCTGCGCCCGGGTGTCCCCGCGAGGTCAGGCAAAGCTCGACGACCTGGCCGCAGAGCGCCCTTGACCCGACAGGGGGGACGTAGACGCATGCCAGCGGAACCCTTGCTGATTTTTGCCGCTTCCGCTAGGCTTGCCCCAACCTAGACCGGGCCCCGCGCCTATGGAGCCCCCGATGCCGGAGCGCTCGATGCTCAAGTCGGACCTCATCAACATCCTCGTCGTGAAGCGCGGCGTGACGCAGAAGCAGGCCGAGTCGACCATCGAGACCATCTTCGAGTCGATGAAGACCGCCCTCTGCAAGGGGGAAAACATCGAGATCCGCGGACTTGGAGCCTTCCACGTGAAGCACTACGAGGGCTACCAGGGCCGCAATCCGAAGACGGGCGAGGTCATCCCGGTGAAGCCCAAGCGCGGCATCCTGTTCCGTACGGGCAAGGAGCTGCGCGACCGCGTGAATCGCATCGAAGGTGCGCTGCCGGTCGACGACGACGACAAGGAGGACAGCGGCGGTGGGAGCGGGACGCCGCCGGTCGCCGCGGGTGGTGCGCTGTAGGGCAGAGCGTCCTCCCGCAACTCCGTTCAAGTCGCGGCCATCGCGGCGTTTTCCACGGCTCCTTCCCCCGGTGCCAGGCCGAGCCGCCCCACCGGCCGGACCGCGAGCGCGGGCGGAAGCTCCTCGTAGGACAGCACCGACATCCGCGGAAATCGCGCTGCGATGAGCTGACGCAGGGGGCGCCGCATCTCGCTCGGCGCGAGCAGCACCGGTGCGGCGCGATCCCGGTCCGAGAGCGCGGCCCCGATCTGCTCCAGCAAGGCGTCGGCGGTGGCGGGATCCACGGCCAGGACGCACTCCGCGAGCGCCTCTCGAAGCGTGGCCTCGGCTGCCGGGTCGAGGAGCAGGGCCTCGAGCGTGCCCGAGCTCGCGTGCGCGTGCGCGAGGTGGCGCGACAGGGCGCGCCGGCAGCGCTCGACGAGCAGCGCGGGAGGACGCGCCGCGCCACCCGCGTCGAGCAGCGCCTCGAGGATGCTCCGCAGAGGCCGCAGCGAGACGCCCTCTTCGGCCAGCTGCCGGAGCACCTCGGCCAGGAGCGGCGCCGGGACCTGCCGCGTCACCTCGCGGACGAGCGCGGGATGGCTCGCCTCCGCGGCATCGAGGAGCGCCACCACCTCCTGCACGCCGACGAGCAGGTAGGCATGGGTCCGGAGCCCCGCCGCCACCCCGGCGGCGATCCGTTCGCAAGCGTCGCGCACCGGCGCCAGCGCCGCGGCGCGCGGCGCGTCCTCCGCGCGGATGCGCGCCACGCACGCACCGGTGAGCGGCTCCACCTCCGCGACCGCCTCGAGCCCCACCGCGGCGAGCTCGGCGGTCGTGGCCAGCGCGAGCGCCTCTGACGGGGAGGCGCGCCCGCCGGCGGCCGGCACGTCGTCCAGCAGGAGCCGCCAGCCGCCGGCGGGGAGCGCCGCGGCGCGGACGGACACGGCGGGGATGCGCAGGCCCAGGTCCAGCGCGAGCTCTTCCTGGAGCGCCGGCAGGAGCTGGAGCTGAAGACGCCGCATCACGGCCTCGACGCAGAGGTCGGCCGCCAGCTCCAGCACGAGCGGGGATCCGGCCACGGGCCAGCCGAGCGCACCGGCCGGCCGCGCGGCGGGCTCCGCGACCCCGTCCTCGCAGCGGTCGGCGCAGGCACCGGGCGCGCGTCGCGCGAGCAGATAAGCCGCTCCGCCGGCGAGGGCCGACAGGACGAGGAAGGGCGGCGCGGGCAGGCCGGGGACGACCGCCAGTGCGAGGCACAGGGCGGCCACCGCCGCGAGCGCGCGCGGATCGGAGAAGAGCTGGCGGCCGAGCTCGGAGGAGAGGCTCCCGCCCTCCTCCTCGGCCGCGACCCGCGTCACCGCCACGCCGGCGGCCACCGAGACGAGGAGGGCCGGGATCTGCGCCACCAGGCCGTCGCCGATGGCGAGCAGCGCGTAGCGCCGCGCCGCCGTCTCGAGCGGCATCCCGCGCACGAGCCCGGCCAGGAGGCCGCCCGCCACGTTGACGAGCACGATCGCGACCCCTGCCACGGCGTCCCCCTTCACGAACTTGAGCGCGCCGTCCATGGCGCCGTAGAGCTGGCCCTCGCGCTCCAGCGCGCGCCGGCGCCGGCGCGCCTCGGCCTGGTCGATGGACCCGGCGCGCAGGTCGGCGTCGATGGACATCTGCTTGCCGGGGAGGGCGTCGAGGGTGAAGCGCGCCGCCACCTCGGCCACGCGCTCCGCGCCCTTCGCGACCACGAGGAGCTGCACCAGGGTGAGGATGGCGAAGATGACCGCCCCCACCACGTAGTTCCCCGCCACCACCACCTGCCCGAACGCCTGCACGACCCGGCCGGCCTCGCCGCGCGAGAGCACGAGCCGCGTCGAGCTCACCTCGAGGGCGAGCCGCAGGAGCGTCGTGAAGAGGAGCAGGGTGGGGAAGCTCGCGAAGCGGAGGGCGTCCTTGGCGAAGAGCGCGACCACGAGCACCATCGCGGACAGGGCCAGGTTCGAGGCGAGGCAAAGGTCGAGCAGCCAGGGCGGGATCGGCGCGACGAGGAGGCTCACCGTCCCGAGGGCGAGGAGCGCGAGCACGACGTCGGAGGAGCCCTTCAGGCGGGCGAGGAGCGGGTCGAGCTGGGTCACGGTGGCGCTCCCTGCAGCTGGTGGACGTGCAGGAGGACCGCCGCGGCTGCATGGTAGAGCTCCTCCGGGATCTCCTCGCCCACGTCCGCAAGCCGGAAGAGCGCGCGGGCGAGCGCGACATCGCGGACGACGGGGACGCCGAGGCGCCGCGCCTCGCGCCGGAGGGTGGCCGCGGCCTGACCGAGCCCCTTCGCGAGCACCACCGGGGCGTCGTCGCTCGCGGGGGCGTGCTGCAGCGCCACCGCGACATGGGTCGGGTTCACGACGAGGCAGGCGGCGCGGCGGAGCGGCGCCGCGGCCAGCGCGCGACCCAGGCGGCGGCGCTCCGCGGCCAGCCGCGGATCCCCCTCGTCGTCGCGCCGCTCGCGCTGCACCTCGGCGCGGGTCATCATGAGCGCGCGCCGCTGACGGCGGCGGGCGGCGAGGAGCTCGACGAGGCCGAGCAGGGCGAGCACGGCGCCCAGGCCGAGCGCCAGCCGGAGCGCGACAGCTGCGCCGAGCCGCAGGAGCGGCGCGGCGGCGAGGCGCGTGGCGCCGAGCGCCGGCCGGAGCGCCGCTCCGCCGAGCGAGGCCGCGGCCACCACGGCGAGCGTCGCCTTGAAGAGCCCGAGCGCAAGGGAGGTGAGTCGCGCCCCCGAGAAGAGCCGCCCGAGCCCACGCACCGGGTCGAGCCGCTCCAGGCGCGGGCGGACCGCCTCGAGGGTGAAGAGCCCGCCGCTCTGGAGGAGCCCGGCGGCGAGGCCCGAGAGCCCCGCCGCCGCGCAGGGCGGGAGGGCGGCGCGGGCGAGCGCGGCGCTCGCGCGGACGAGCGCGGCAGCCGGGGTGGGCGCGGCGGAAGACACCGCCTCCGCCAGCGCGCTGCGCACGAGACGAGCGAGCTCGGCCGCCAGCGCGGGCCCGGTCGCGGCGAGCATCGCCAGTCCGGCGAGCAGCGCGGCCGCGCCGCAGAGCTCACGCGAGACCGACACCTCGCCACGGCGGCGCGCTTCGCGCAGCCGGCGCGCGGTGGGCTGCTCGGTGCGTGCGCTCACGGCCATGCTCCGCCGGCGACTCCGCGCAGGAGCCCCGCCGAGAGCGCGATCGCGCTCGTCATGCGCCCGCCCAGGGCGGCAGCCGGGAGCGCCACGGCGAGCAGTCCCAGGGCAGCGCGGGCGGGCTGCGCCGCCGGCGCCAGCGCGAGCTGTGGGGCGGCCCGCAGCGCGAGCGCGACGGCCAGATCGGCGGCGAGGACGCCGCACGCCGCCGGGGCGCCGAGCGCCACCGCGCAGGCGAGGAGCTCGCTCCCGCAGCGCAGCGCGGCCTCGGTGAGCGGCGCCGCGCTGGACGAGGCCCCGGCGGGCAGCGCGCGGAAGGTGTCGAGGAGGGCCGCCACGACCAGCCGGTCGCCTCCGGCGGTGGCGGCCAGCACCACCAGCCACTGCGCGAGCAGATCGCCGGTGGCCGACTCGCGCTGGCGGAGCGGCGCCACGTGCAGCTCGGTGAGGGTCGCACCGCGCAGCGTGTCCACCAGCCGTCCCCCGGCGCGCGCCGCCTCGAAGGGCATGGCCGCGACGAGGCCGAGGGCCAGCCCGACCGAGAGCTCGCGGCCGGCGGCGGCGAGGAGGTCGAGGTCGCTGCCGGCGAAGGGAGCTCCGCCTCCCGCGGACCACGCGCACGCGCCGAGGCCGAACGCGAGCGCGAGGCGCACCGTCGACGGGACGAGTGGACCGCCGAGAAAAGGGCAGAGCAGCGCCGCCGGCAGGAGCCGCAGTCCGTGCAGGCCAGCGGCGAGGACGCGCGGCAAGAGCGGCTCGAGCGCCGCGGCGAGCGCGGTCACGGCGACGCCCTGGGCAAGAGCTCCAGGCAGCGGGCCGCGAAGCGGACGAGCCGGGCGCCGATGAACGGGCCCGACGCGCCGAGCGCCAAGAGCACCGCGGCGAGCCGCGGCACGACCGACACCGACTGCTCCTGCACCTGGGTGGCGGCCTGCAAGACCCCCGTCACGACGCCGATCGCGAGCGCGGCGAGGAGCGGCGGCGCCGAGACGAGGAGGACGAGCAGGACGGCCTCCCGGACGAGGGCCAGCAGGGCGCTTTCCATGTGAGCTCCTTGCGCGGCGGCACGAGCGGCTGCGCGTCAGAACGGGTCGGCCAGGTAGCCGAGGACGAGGCCGCGGGCGATGAGCTTCCAGCCGTCGACCGCTACGAAGAGGAGGAGCTTGAAGGGGAGCGCGACGCTGGTGGGCGACAGCTGGGAGAGGCCCAGGGCGAGCAGCACGTTGGCGGTGAGGAGGTCCACCACCAGGAACGGCAGGAACACGAGGAAGCTGATGGTGAAGGCGCGCCGCAGCTCGGAGACCACGAAGGCGGGCGCCAGCACGGCGAAGTCGGAGCCCTTCACCTCCGCCCGGGACGCGGCGGGCCGGGCGCGCCGGGCGAGCTCGAGGAAGGTCTGCCGATCGTCCGCGCGCGCGAAGCGGTCGAGGAACCCGCGGAGCGGCTCCCCCGCCGCGCTCGCAGCCTCGAGCGTCCGCTCCAGCCCGCCCGCTGGCACCGCTCGCGCGGCGTGCCAGGAGGCCTCGCCGACGGGCGCCATCACCACCAGCGTGAGGAGCAGGGCAAGGCCGGTGACGGCGCTGGAAGGCGGGATCTGCGGCGCGCCGAGCGCGGAGCGCGTCACCGAAAGGACCACCGCCATCTTGAGGAAGGACGTCATCATGACGAGCGCAGTCGGAACGAGCGCGAGAGCGCCCAGCAGGACGAGCAGGTCGGCTGGCCGATCGGCGAGGCCGGCGGAAGGGAGCGCGACGCCGAGCGCTGATGTCATGGCGCCGCCTCTCGCCCGTCGCGCGACAGCTCGGCGAGGAGCGTCACCCCGGTGGCGCCCCACCCGACGAGGAGGCGTCGTCCGCCGGCCGTGACGAGCGCCAACCCCGCATCGCGCCCGAGCGGCTGGCGTTCGAGGAGCGCCAGCGTGGCGGGCGCGAGCGGCTTGCCGCGGTGGCGGTGTAGCGCAACGGCCGCGGCGGCCAGGCCCGCCACAGCCAGGGTGGCCGCCGCGCCGCGACCGAGGTCGCCCGAGGTGGCGGCGGCGAAGAGGACGGGGACCGCTCCCGCGGCGAGCGCCCAGCGCCGGAGCGCGGTCGTGGACCGGGGAAGCGCCGAGGCGAGCCTCACCGCGGGTCTCCCAGCTCGAGGATGCGGACGCCCAGCGCGCCCTCCATGTCGACCAGCTGGCCTCGCGCGATGGCGCGCTCGCCGGCCCGGAGCACGACGGCGCCGTCACGCCGGATGTCGAGCGGAAGCACGGACCCCGGCTCCAGGCGGGCCAGCTCGCCAAACGTGACGGTGACCCGCGCCACCTCGACGGAGACGGTGAGCGGGTACGAAGCCTGCGTCTCGGTCATGTTCAGCTCCTCCACGTGAAAGAGGTCACCCTCGGCTCGGCCGAGCAGCGCGAGCCCGCCGGGTACCACCAGCTCCTGGCGCGCCGAGCCCTCGTCGAGGAGCAGGACGTCGCCCATGGCCAGCGCGGCGAGATCCTCTGGCGCGAGCGAGGCCACGCCGTCGCGGAGCGAGAGCGAGAGCTCGAGGTCGGCCAGCAGCTGCGGCACCTCGGGGGCCGGTCCGGCGAGCGCGCGCAGCGCGGCGGCCGGGACCAGCAGGCGGCCCCGCCCGCGCTCCTCGCCCACCGTGAGCTCGAGGTCCACGACGAGCGGCGAGGAACCCGCGCCCGGCGCGTCCGGGCGGGCGGGCACCTCACCTGCGCAGAGCCGTGGTGCGAGCGCCTCCGCAGCCGTTCCGCGCAGTGCGTCGAGCGCGGTCAGGGCGGCGAGATCGAGCAGCGCCTGCTCGGCGGGCATGGGAGCGAGCGCCGCCGGCGTGCGCGGGGTTCCGCCCCCGAGCCGCTCCAGGCTCCGGGCGACCAGGCGCGCTTCCACCTCGAGCACCGCCACCGCCCCGAGCGCTTCGAGCGAGAACGCGGCGCGCGCCATGCCGCCTGCGGCTCCGGCCTGGGACGGGCGAACCGTACCCGCGATCGCCACCGGGACACCGAGCAGCTCGGCGATCGCCGCAGCCGCCTGCGCCGCCGCGATGCAGCCAGTCTCGCGCGAAGCGTGCGTGAGGCTCGCGAGGGCGGCACTGACCGGAGGGAGCGACCACGGTGAAGCCATGGTGGGCTCGTTTCCAAGAGCCGTGCCAGCGGCGGACCTCGCTCCAGGAGCGGGCGCTGGCGCGAACGGGTGGCTGGAAAGGCCGGCGCGCGGCCGGCCCGACCGGGCGGCGCACCTCCGCTCGCGCCAGAGGCGGCGCAGCGCGACGTGTGCCGGCGGCGCGTCGAGCGGCGCACCCGCGGCCGGGGCGAGCGTCTGCGCGACGGCCTGGACGCGCTCGGCTCGCGGGCGGGCGGCGAGCCGGGTCGCTAGCTCGACGGCGGCGGGAGCATGGGGCGAGGCGACCAGCGCGAGGAGACGCCCGGCGCGGTCCGGCGCGAGGGCCGCGGCCAGCGTGGCGAGGCGTCGCAGCGGGAGGATCATCCAGACCGCCGCGCGCTCCGGAGGCCGGCGGTGGCGAGCTTGCCGACGAGCGGGCTCGCGGCCAGCGCCAGCGCCAGCGCGGCGGCGATCGCGGCTGCGGTGACGAGCAGCGAACGCCGGCCGGCGCGCATCGCCTCGCGCGGCGCCGGAGGTGCGGCCTCGGCCACCACCACCGAGACCGCCCCGGCCTCGAGCCCGGCCACCGCGCCCGCGACGAGCGACTGGATCCCGGGGGCGAGCGCCTCGAGTCGGGGCCGGGCGCCTGCCCTGGCCTTCACCAGCACGGCCCCGCGCCCGGGAGGCGCCGGCTCGGCGCGGAGCGGGTCCTGCGCGGGCAGCGCCAGGTGCACGCGCGCCTCGGTGACTCCGTCGATGGCCTCCACGCTACGGGCGAGCTCGCCCGACAGGGCGTGCAGGTACAGCGCCCGCTCCTCGGTCGGAGTCGGCACCATGCTGCCCTTGCCGAACACCTCGCTGAAGCCGGGTGGGCGGGACCTCGGCAGCTCGCGCTCGGCGAGGACCCGGTGCGCGCGGCCGGAATCCGAACGGTCGACCTCGACGCGCCAGGTGCCCTCGCCGCCTTCGTCGCGCTGCTTCTCGGCCTGGATGCCCGCCTCGTCGAGGGCGACGAGGATCTGGTTCGCCTGACCCTCGTCCGCGCCGTGCACGAGCGCCGCACGCCCGCAGCCAGCGGCGAGGAGGAGCAGGGTCAAGACCTGGGCGCGCGGCATTCCTAGACCTGGGTATTCACGGCCTGCTTCACGGCCTGCGCGCCGTGCTCCACGACGCGCGAGGCCACCTCGACCGCCTGCGAGTACCGGTAGGCGTCGGCCTGCAGCGCCAGGAGCTCCTGCGCGGTGAAGGTGCGCCCGCGCCGCGCCTCGGCGAGGAGCCCGTCGAGGCGGGCCCGGGCGCGCTCGACCGACTGCAGCATGGCGCGCGCCGGATGCGGGGGCGGCGAGGCGAGTGGAGCCGGGAGGCGCGGCTGGGCGCGCAGCACCGCACCGAAGCTGGCGTTCGCCGCGGCGGCGCGGGTGGCGCGCGCGACCGGAGCGGCCGGCGTGACGGGAGGGAGCGCCATGGTCAATGGATGTTGTTGATGGCCGCCTTCGCGCTGTCGTGCTTCACCTTCATGACGTTCGTGAGCGAGGTGAACTCCCGGCTCTCGCGCTGCATCGACTCCTGGAGCTGCAGGAACTGGAGGTTCGAGGTCTGCGCCTCCTGCTGCAGGACGCGGGTCGCCTCCACGATGTCGCCGCCGCTCCCGCCGGCAGCCACGGCGGACGAGGACACGGAGCCGCTCGCAGGCGTGCTGCCGAGGCCCGTCCTCGCGGCGGCAGACGGGGCCGGCGCAGCGGCGCGCAGCGCCCCGGCCAGCACCGCCCCACCCGGCAGGTAGGGCGCCGCGAGCGCGACCGAGCCGGCGAGGCCATTCGCCACCTCGCCGGCTGCGTTGCGCAGCGCGGACCCGAAGCGGCTGGGCTCGGCCTTGCGCTCGGTGGAGGGGGCGACGACGAGGGATCCGATGCGTTCCATGGCGGGGCTCCTTGGGCTGGCAGGAGAGCAACGGCCGTGCCCGCCCGAAGCTCGCGCGGGCGCGGCGGCGGCGACGACGCGGAGGCCATCCGGCGGACGGCGCGTACGCGCGGCGTCCCTCGGACGGGAGGGCGTGCTAGCTTCCGGTCCGTGTCCGGGCGCGAGCAGCTCCGCCGGTTCTCCGACGCCATCGTCGCGGCGCAGCGCCCCATTCGCATCCTCAAGGCCATCAACTGGGACGCCTCGGTCCACCAGCGCTTCTTCCGTCAAGGCGCGCAGGAGCTGCCCCGGCCCGAGCTCCCGCCGCTCGGCTTCGCCCCCGCCGCCAAGGAGAAGGAGCTGCGGGCGCTGAAGCGCCAGATCCGCGGGCACAACCCGGTCGAGGCGCTCCTGCGCGAGAAGTGCGACGAGTTCGTGCTGGTGGTGCGCATGCTGGCCGCGCGCGGCACGCGCCGGTTCTACGACGTGTCGCGGCGCCTCTACGGCGATCCGCGCGACCGCTTCCCCGACACGCCGGCCGACAACCTCGCCATCGCCAGGCTGTGGGCGGCGAGGCCGCGCGCCCGCCACGAGGAGGCGACGCTCGACGCCGAGGAGGCGGCGCGGCAGGTCCACGCCCTGTGCGCGCCGTACCTGGGCGGCCAGGTGGAGGTGGTGGTGCGGGCCCGGCTCACCGCCAACGCGGCGGCGGGCGCGACCCGCGTCACCTTGAAGAAGGGCGCCACCTTCACCCCGCGGCAGGTGCGGGCGCTCGCCCACCACGAGGGCCTCTGGCACGTCCTCACCTCCCTCAACGGCTTCGCCCAGCCGGTGCTGACGGTGCTCGGCGTCGGCCTGCCGCGCCACACGGAGTCGCAGGAGGGGGGCGGGATCATGGCCGAGTTCCTCTCCGGCCAGATCACCGACGAGCGCTACATCGAGCTGGGCGAGCGCACCATCGCCGTCGACATGGCGGCGCGCGGCGCCGACTACCTCGAGGTCTATCGCTACCTCCTGGCGCGCTTCCCGCCCACGAAGGCGGCCCAGATGAGCGAGCGCGTCTTCCGCGGTGGGGTGCTGGAGGGCGGGGCGCCCTTCACCAAGGACGTCGCCTACCAGCGCGGCTACTGCCGGACCTTCAACTTCCTGCGCACGGCGCTGGAGGGGCGCGACCTCGACCTGGTGCGCGCCTTCCTGGCCGGCAAGATGAGCGTCGATGACGCGGAGCTGGTGCGGGACCTCGTCGAGGAGGGCCTGTGCACCGGGCCCATCCACCTGCCGGCGTGGTTCGACGACGTCGACCGGCTGAACGCCATCGTCACCCACTCCGTGACGATGAACCGGTTCAGCCTGCCGACCATCAGCCGCTACTATGCGCGCCGCCGCGAGCGGAGGCGGGCCCTGCCGCCGGACGAGGCGGGCGACGAGCCGGCGGCGCCGAAGAGCAGGCCCACCGGGTAGGAGACCCGGGCCGCTCGCTCACGTCGCGGGCGTGCGCGAGGCCGCCAGCGACGGCGTGGCGGCTTCCGCCTCGGGCCGGAGCCAGCCCTGGAGCAGGCCCAGCGCGGCGGCGGGGTCGTCGACGAACGTGAACAGATCGAGATCTTCGCGGCTGATCATCCCGTGCCGGACGAGCGCATCGAAGTTCACGATCTCCTTCCAGTAGGTCGACCCGTAGAGCAGGACCGGCGTGGGGCGCGCCAGCTTCCCCGTCTGCTGCAGCGTCAGCATCTCCATCAGCTCGTCGAGCGTGCCGAACCCGCCGGGGAAGACCACCAGCGCCCGCGCCAGGTGCGCGAACCACAGCTTGCGCATGAAGAAGTAGCGGAACTCGAAGCTGAGCTCCCGGGTGATCCAGGGGTTCGGGCGCTGCTCGTGCGGCAAGCCGATGTTCAGGCCGATCGTCCTCCCGCCCGCCTCGGACGCGCCGCGGTTGGCGGCCTCCATGATGCCGCCTCCTCCGCCCGAGCAGACGATGTAGCGGTGCGCGCCCGACGGCAGGCTCTTCGACCACGTCGTGACGAGGCGCGCGAGCGCGCGCGCTTCCTCGTAGTAGCGGCCGAGCGGACCATCGGGCGAGAGCCTCGCGGAGCCGAAGAAGACGACCGTGTCCTGGACGCGCTCGCGGTGGAAGGTGTCGAGCGGGCCGAGGTACTCCGCCAGGATGCGCAGCGGCCGCGCCGCCTCGCTCGCGAGGAACCGCTCGTCCTCGTAGGCGAGTCGGGCGCGTCGTCCCGAGGCGGTCTTCATGCGCCCTCCCGAGCGCGGACGAAGTCGATGAACCCGCGCTGGACGTCGGTGTGGACGAGCTCGACGCGGAGCCGGTCGCCCACGTCGAGGCCCTCGAAGCCGCGCACCACCTTGCCTTCCACGGGTGGCTGGAAGATGCGGACCCAGGTCCCCTTCTCCGACGCGCCGGTCACGATCGAGTCGAACCGCTCGCCGACGCGCCGCGCGAGCAGCATCGCGGCCGCGGACTTGAGCACCTGCCGCTCCACCTTGGTCGCGTTCCCCTCCTGCTCGGTGCAGTGCCGCGCCAGCGCGCCGAGCTCGTCCTTCCCGTACGGCGGCTGGCGCCCGGAGAGCGCCGCCTTGAGCAAGCGCTGCGTGATGAGATCCGGGAAGCGCCGGTTCGGCGCGGTGGAGTGCGTGTAGTCCTGCACCGCGAGGCCGAAGTGGCCCGTCGCAGCTTCGCCGGGCAGCTCGAGCGCGTACTCTCCCGCGCCGAGGAGCTTGATGACGGCGAGCGAGAGGTCGGGGAAGCGAGCGGGATCGCTGTGGCGCAGCTTCCTGAGGAACGCGTCGAGGGCGGGGGCGCTCGGGTCCGGCGGCAGGTGCTCGCCGAAGCCGGCCGCCAGCGCGACGATCCGCGCCCAGCGCTCGGGCGCCCGAAGCACGCGCCGCAGGGAGGGGAGCCCCTTCCCGGCGAGGTACCGCGCGGTCACTCCGTTCGCCGCGACCATGAAGTCCTCGATGAGCGCCTTGGCCCGGTTCTTCTCCTCGGGCTGGAGAGCCGTCAGCACGCCGTCCTCGAAGACGGGTCTGGCCTGGACCGTCGCGAAGTCGAGCGCGCCGCCTTGCGCTCGCACTCGCCTGAGTCGCTGCGCGACCTCGTCCTGGATGCCCAGCTGCTGGTCGAGCCCGGGCACCGCGGAGACCCTGGGAGGCGCCGGCGCCTCACCGTCGAGCCACGCCGCCACGCTGTCGTACGCGAGCTTCGCCTGGTTCACGACGAGCGCGCGGTAGACGTCCGGGTGTGTCACCGCGCCGTCGCCGCCGACCGTCATCTCGATGACGATGGCGAGGCGCTCCTGGCCTTCGCCGAGGGAGGTGAGGTCCGTGGAGAGCTTCTCCGGGAGCATGGGGAACGTCTCGGCGGCCGTGTAGACGGAGGTGGTGTTGGTCCGCGCGTGATCGTCGATCGCGGAGCCGAGCCGGACCGAGGCATCGACGTCGGCGACCGCGACCAGGATCTTCACCGCGCCGCCCGCGAGCGGCTCGGCGACGGAGAGCTGATCGAGATCGCGCGAGTCGTCGTTGTCGATGGACGCCCACAGCAGGCGGCGGAGATCCCGGACGGAAGGGCTCGCCTCCGTCGGCGCCCGGGTGAGGGCCGCCGCCTCCGCTTGCGCTCCCGGCGAGAACTGCGGCAAGAGGCCGCGCTCCCTCATCACTCTGCGTGCGATGTCCCTCAGCTCTTGCCTGCCTGCCACGAGCGGACGGTTCATCTCTCACCCCTTCTTCGCCTGAGGGCCGCGTGCCTGTTGCTGAAATGTAAGGACCGGCGGGAGCGCGCCGCGCTACGAGGCAGGCGATCAGCCGGCGGCCGCGCCGAAGAGCCGGCCGACGGCGTAGGTGATCCCGGCCGCCACCCCGGCCAGCCCCACCATCCGGGCGGCGGAGCGGAGCGCGCTCGTCCCGGAGAGGAACCCCACCACCGTGCCCACCAGGGCGAGCACCGCGCCGGCGAGCCCTGCCGCGAGCACCACCGCCACCGTGCCGCTCAGGAAGACGAAGGGGAGCACCGGCACCGTCGCGCCGACCGCGAACATGACGAAGGAGGAGAGGGCGGCCTGGACGGGCGAGCCGAGGTCGTCGGGGTCGAGGCCGAGCTCCTCGCGCACGAGCGTGTCGAGCGCCTGCTCCGGGTTCTTCAGGATCTCGGTCGCCGTGCGGCTCGCCTGCTCGGTCGAGAGCCCCTTCTGCCTCAGGATGAGGGCGAGCTCGGCCGCCTCCTCCTCCGGGGCCTCGGCCACCTCGCGCCGCTCCATCTCCACCTGGCGGGCCAGGACGTCGCGCTGGCTCGCCACCGAGGTGTACTCGCCGACCGCCATCGACGACGCGCCGGCGAGCAGCCCCGCGAAGCCGGTGACGAGGATGGTGCGCGGCTCGTGGACGGCCCCGGCGACGCCCAGCACGAGCGAGAGGTTCGAGACCAGGCCGTCGTTCATGCCGAAGATGGCGGCCCGGAGGGCGCCGCCACGCCCGCCCCGGTGCCAGCGCTCGCGGATGGCGATGGCCGACCGCGCGCCCTGCGGCTGGCCCTGGCCCATGCCGGCCAGCACCTCGCGGTGGCCGCGCTCCTCCTCCGCCATGGCGGAAGCCTCGGCCTCCCCGCCCTGCCGCTGGTACTTCTCGGCGTCGTCGGACTCGTTCTCGAGCACGAGCGGCAGGACCGCCGCCGTCCCGAGCCGGCGCGCCAGCCACATGAGGACGCGGATGCGGGAGGAGGGCCGGTCGGGCGGCAGCTCCGCGCCGGCCTTGCGCAGCTTCTTCTCCCAGATCTCGGCGTGCCGACGTTCGCCCTCGGCGAGCTCGCGGAAGGAGCGGGCGCGGGCGGGGTCGTGCTCCACCCCGGCGAGCCCCTCGTAGAGGGCCGCGCCGTCGCGCTCGTCGAGGAGATTCTGGAGCCAGAGGTCGGTGCGCGGTGGCATGCCAGCAGGATACTGAAGGGTCCGGCCGGACGCGACGGCATCTCGTCCCTGCCACTGGCGGCTCACTCGGACCCTGGCGGCCTCGTCTCCCGAGCCGGGCGGATTCCGCGCGCGGCCCGTTTCGCGGTATCAGATCGCCGCGCGGGCCGCTGCAGAAGACGCCAGCGAATGGAGTGGAATGTCGGTCTTTCGCGACGAGACGGGGCGCCGGGGCGCGGCGGTGCGGGTGGCCACGGTGCTGGGGCTGTCCCTGGCGATCGCCTCGCTGGGCACCTTTCTCGCGTCGGTCTTCCCGGCGCCGTGGAAGAGCGGCGCGCAGCTCGAGGAGCCCGCGCCGCAGCCGCGCGCGCCTCCGGCCCAGGCCGGCCAGGCCGCGCCGCCGCCGAGCAAGCGCTCGCAGGAGCGGGGGCGCGAGCAGGCGTTCAAGGCCGAGGCGGGGCGCTTGACGCAGCTGCTGACCCAGGCGGAGCGCGCGCAGAAGCGGCGCAAGGCAGCGGCGCCGGGCCAGCCCGTGCTGGCCGGCTTCTACGTCAACTGGGACGCGCAGAGCCTCGCCTCGCTGCAGGCGCACAGGGACGAGCTCACGCACGTGATGCCGGAGTGGATCCACGTCGGGCCGGACGGGAAGCTCGTCGTCGACGAGGACCACCGCATCGACGCGCTGGTCGAGCAGCTGGAGGTCATGCCGACCGTCACCAACTACGGCGACGCGGGCTTCTCCGGCACGCTGGCGAAGCCCATCCTCGCCACGGACGCCGCGCGCAGGGAGGCGGCGGCGCACCTGCTCGACGAGTGCCGCCGCCACGGGTGGGCGGGCATCAACCTCGACCTCGAGGATCTCTCGCGCGAGCAATGGCTCGAGCTCGCGCAGCTGGTCGAGGTGGCGGCGCCGCTGCTGCACGCGGGGGGCTTTCACCTCAGCATCGACGTGCCGGGCGAGGACCGGGGCGTGCCCGTCGAGCGGCTCGCCGCCGCCGCGGACTTCCTCGTCCTCATGGCCTATGACGAGCACTCCGCGAACGACGATCCCGGCCCCATCGCCACGCCCGACGGCGTGCTCGCCAGCGCCGCCGCGTACTTGAAGCGGGCGCCGGCGGACAAGCTGGTGATGGCCGTGGGCGCCTACGGCTACGACTGGCCGCTCGATGCCGACGGCGCCGCCGCACGGCCCGCCCAGGAGCTCTCCTATGCGCAGGCGCTCTCGCTGGCGCGTGAGAACGAGGTGCCCATCGACTGGGACGCGGCCTCGAGGACCAGCTCCTTCGAGTACGACGACGACGACGCGCACGAGAAGCACCAGGTGCACTTCCTCGACGCGCCGGCCGCGCTGGCGCAGCTGCAAGCGCTCTCAGCGCTGCACCTGCGCGGGACGGCGATCTGGCGGCTCGGCGCCGAGGACCCCAAGCTGTTCGACGTCTTCGCGAAGGCGCCGCACGCCCGCACGTTCGATCCGGTGGCGGCGCGGCTGAGCCTCGACGGCGTCATCGCCAACGCGCCGGACGACGTGGTGCTGACTGGAGAGGGCGAGCTCTTCTCGCTCAGGGGCGCGCCGCAGGTGGGCCGCCGCGACGTCACGTTCGACGCCCGCGGCGGGGTCGCACGCGTCGACTACGTGCAGTACCCATCGGGCTGGATCCTGGAGCGCAAGGGGGGCAGGCCGCATGGCAAGGTGTTGCTCACCTTCGACGACGGGCCCGATCCCACGTGGACGCCGAAGATCCTCGACGCGCTCGCCCAGGTGAAGGCGCACGCGGTCTTCTTCGTCATCGGCCAGAACGCCGAGGCGCAGCCGGCGCTGGTGCGGCGCGCGGTGCAGGAAGGGCACGTCGTCGGGAACCACTCCTTCACCCACCCTGTCCTCGCGCGTGTCTCGCCGCTACGGATGGATCTCGAGCTCAACGTCACCGAGCGGCTGCTCGAGTGGCTCACCGGCGCGCGGCCGCGGCTCTTCCGGCCGCCGTACCACTCCGACGAGTCGCTCGACGAGGCGCCGAACGCGGCGGTGATCGCGCGCGCCTCGCGGCTCGGCTACCTCACGCTCGGCCAGGACATCGACCCGGAGGACTTCGCGCAGCACGACGCGCAGCTCATCGCGCAGCGCGTGCTCGACAAGGCGACGGCGGGCAGCGTGGTGCTGCTGCACGATGGCGGCGGCGACCGCTCGGCGACGGTGGCCGCGCTGCCGCTCATCGCCGCGGGGCTCCAGGCTCGAGGGCTCGCCTTCGCCGAGCCCACCGAGACCACCGGGCTCACCCGCGCAGAGCTGTTGCCGCCCGCGCCCCCCGGCGCGTTCGTCTCGGGCGCCGACTCGCTGGTGTTCGGCGTCGGCAACGCGGTCCTCCGGTTCCTCGGGATCGCCTTCGGGCTCGCCATCGCGCTGCTCGCGCTGCGCGGGGTGATCCTCGCGGTGGCAGCGCCGCTCCAGGCGCGACGCGCGCGCAAGCGAGAGGCCGCGGGTCCGTTCGCGCCGTACGGGGGCACCATCTCCGCGGTGGTGCCCGCGTACAACGAGGAGGCGGTGATCGTGCGCACCGTCGACTCGCTGCTCGCGCAGGAGCCGCCCATCCTGGAGGTCCTCTGCGTCGACGACGGCAGCAAGGATCGCACGCTGGCCGTGCTGCACGAGCAGTACGACCGCGACCCGCGCGTGCGCATCTTCGGCAAGCCCAACGGCGGCAAGTCGAGCGCGCTCAACCTCGGGTTCGCGGAGGCGCGCGGCGACCTGGTGGTCGCGCTGGACAGCGACACCATCTTCACGCCGGAGACGGTGCGCGAGCTCTGCGCACCCTTTGCAGACGCGCGCGTGGCGGCGGTGGCCGGCAACGCCAAGGTGGGCAACCGGGTCAACCGGCTCACGCGCTGGCAGGCGCTCGAGTACGTGACCGCACAGAACCTCGAGCGGCGCGCCTGGGACCTCGCCGGCGCGGTGCCGGTGGTGCCAGGCGCGGTCGGCGCGTGGCGGCGCGAGCTCGTCATCGAGGCGGGCGGGTTCCACGAGGACACGCTCGCCGAGGACACCGACCTCACGTTGCGGCTCATCGCGCGAGGCCACCGCGTCGCCTACGCCGAGCGCGCGCTGGGCTACACCGAGGCGCCGGAGCACGCACGGGCGCTGCTCAAGCAGCGCTACCGCTGGACGTACGGCGTGCTGCAGGCGTGCTGGAAGCACAAGCGACGCCTCTTCCGGCGCAAGGGCGGCGTGCTCGGCTGGCTCATCCTGCCCGCCTTCGCCATCTACCAGTTCGCGGTGCCGCTGGTGGCGCCCGCGGTGGACATCCTGCTCGTCGTCTCGCTGGTGCGCGGCCAGCTCTCGGCGACGCTCGGCTACTACCTGCTCTTCTTCGCCGTCGACCTCGCGCTCTCGGCGATCGCGGTGCTCCTCGAGGGCGAGGACCTGGGGCTGCTCAAGGGGCTCTTCGTGCAGCGCATCGCCTACCGGCAGCTGCTCTGGGTGGCGCTGGCGAAGTCGCTCTGGAGCGCGCTCGTGGGCTTCGCGGTGGGCTGGGGCAAGCTCGCGCGCACGGGGAGCGCCACGACGGACACCGAGACGCCCAGGCGCGCCTGACGACGGCGACGGGGATCAGGGTCCCCGGCCTCGCCACCGCGGCGCGAGGAGCAGGACGGCGAGGGCGAGGGCCGCGCCGAGCGCCGTGCCCCGCCCGCCGTGCGCCCTCGAGACGACGCCGGCCACCGCGAGGCCGAGGAGGCCGCCGAGGAGCAGGACCCCGACGGCGATCCGGGTGCGACGAGCCGGGAGCCTCTCCAGGAGTCGGAACGCGAGTGAGGTGGCCCCGGGCGCGAGCCTTTGCCGCTCCCGCTCTCCCACCTCGCGGGCGAGTGCCTCGTAGGCGGCGCGCCGCTGGGCGGCGTCCTCGGCGGCGGCGCGATCCTGGAGCACGCGGCGCTCCGCGATCGCCTCCGCCTCGCGCGCGGCCTCGGCCTGGTGCGCCGCCCAGAGCCGCCCGTCGAAGGCGCGCTGCTCGGGCGTGTCGAGCGAGGCCGCGCAGTGAGGGCACTCCGTCGCGGAGACGCTCGCGTCCGTCCCGCACCGCATGCAGCGCGTGAAGGGCTGGCGGCCCTCCGCCGCGGCGAGATCGAGGCGCGGCTCGGGTTCGGGCCCGAAGCGGTCGAGCTGGGCACCGCTCCGCGCCGGCGCCGCGGGGCCGCCGCCCGCGGCCTGCTCGACGCCCTCGAAGCGTCCCGGGGTCGGCGCGGGATCCCCGTCGGCGGGATCGCCGCGGTCCGGGCGCGGGCGCTCGAGGTGCTGGAAGCGGCGGAGCGAGTCGGACACGTGGGGCCTCGGGTCAGGCGGGATCCGAGGCGGAGCGCGTCCGCGCGCGCGCCCACTCGCGGAGGCGGGCGATCTCCTCCGCCATGGTCGTCGAGAGCGGCATCGCCTCCGCGACCGCGCGATCGAGGTGCGCCTGCGCGAGCTCGGTGCGCTCGGCGAAGGCCTCGTAGAGCCCGGAGATCACCACCTGCTCGAGCTCGGCGCCGGAGTGGCCCTCGGTCCGCGCCGCGAGCCTGGCGAGGTCGAAGCAGGCGGGATCGCGACCGCGCTTCCGCACGTGGATGTCCAGGATCTCGTGGCGCTCCGCGGCCGCGGGCAGATCGATGAAGAAGATCTCGTCGAACCGGCCCTTGCGCAGGAGCTCGGGCGGCAGGTCGGCGATGCGGTTCGCGGTCGCGACCACGAACACGGGCGCCGTCTTTTCCTGCAGCCAGGTGAGCAGCGCGCCGAAGACGCGGGCGGTGACGCCGCCGTCCACCTGGCCGGACGACTGCGAGCCCGAGAGGCCCTTCTCGATCTCATCCACCCAGAGCACGACGGGCGCGACGCTCTCCGCGACGCGGATGGCGCGCCGGAGGTTCTCCTCCGACGAGCCGATGAGGCCGCTGAAGATCCGACCCATGTCGAGCCGGAGGAGCGGGAGCCGCCACTGCGCCGCGATCGCCTTCGCGGTGAGGCTCTTCCCGCAGCCCTGCACGCCGAGGAGCAGGAGTCCCTTCGGCTCCGGCAGCCCGAACTTCCGGGCGGCCTCCGAGAACGCGGTGCCGCGGCGGTCGAGCCAGCGCTTCAAGGACGCCATCCCGCCGACGTTCGCGAGCGACTCGTCGGTCGCGAAGTACTCGAGGAGGCCGCTCTTGCGGATCACCTGCCGCTTCTCCTCGAGGACGAGCGGCACGTCGTCGCGCGAGAGGCGGCCGTCGGTGGCGATGGCCTTCGCGAACGCGCTCTCCGCCTCGGAGAGCGTGAGGCCCTGGGCCGCCTTGATGAGCTGATCGGCGTCCTCGTTGGTGAGCTCGACCTTCGCGCGCCCGCTCCGGCGCACGACGCCGACGATCTCCTTCAGGAGGTCGAGCAGGTCGTGGTAGGTCGGCAACGGGATGTCGAGGACCGAGACCTCCTTCTCGATCTCCGGCGGGATGACCAGCACCGGCGAGAGGAGGACGAGCGTCGTGTAGGTGGACTTGAGGGCGTGGGCGAGCTCGCGGAGCGCGCGCACCACCGCCGGATCCTGCAGGTACGGGTGGAAGTCCTTCAGGACGACGATGGCCGGGTCGGCGAGCTTCTCGACGGCGGCGAGCGCGCCGGCCGGCGTCGCCGCGTCGTCGCCCTCGGGCACGGCGCCCTTCGCGCCGCCGAGCCGCCGGAACCCCTTCGCGATCGACCAGCCGACGAGCGTCTTACCGTGCTGCTCCGCGAGCTCGCCGAGGATCGCCTCCAGCCGTTGCTCCTCGGAGGTGACGAGGTAGACGAGCGGGTAGCGCGCGCGGACGAGGGTGTCGAGCTCCCGCACGAACTTCGGAGCGGGGCGCGGCGCGGCGGCGGCTGGGGAGGGGACGCCGGGGGCGCTCATGCGGCGAGTGTAGCAGTCCCCCGCCGAGCCGCGAGAATGGCCGGGGAACCCGCGCGCTGCCAGGAGACCGACACCGGGCGCGACTGCATCTCGCCCCGGCCCAGCGTTTCCGTTATAAGGGTCGGCTCTCACGGAGCCCGAGCCTTGAAGACCCTGCAGACGATCGATCCCGGCTTTCCGGAGGCGTGGGCGAAGCTGTGCGCCCGCGGCTCGGAGGAGGACGAGGGCTCGGTCCGCGAGGCGGCGGCGCGGATCATCGCCGACGTGCGCGC
>DASPZP010000425.1:0-10388 GCA_035636195.1 Anaeromyxobacteraceae bacterium | reverse complement strand
CGGCCGCTCCCCTCCGCCGGCTCGTGCTCGCCGGCGAGGCGCCGTTCCTGGCCGGGCTGGCCGAGGCGCTGCAGGCCGACGTGGACGGTCCCATCGAAGCTTTGGCGCTGGCTGGGCCGGCGGTGGAGCGCGTCAACCCCCTGCAGGCGCCGGCGTTCGCCCTGGCGCTGGCCCTGGCGCTGCGCGGTCACCAGGGCTCGCGCGCGCCGCGCCTGAACCTGCGCCGCGGCGACCTCGCCTTCACCCGCGACTTCCAGCACGTGCGGGGCAAGGTGATGCGGCTCGCCAGCTGGGCTGCGCTGGTGCTCCTCCTCGCGGTCGTCTCCTCGGGCGTCAAGGTGTTCGCCCTCTCGCGCCAGGAGCGGCTCCTCGACGGTGCGCTCTGCGACGCCACCCAGAAGCTGGTCGGCAAGTGCTACGAGAACGACGAGCTGGCGGTGGCGGCGCTGCGCGGCAAGGGTACCGCCGCCGCCTCGATCCCGAAGAACTCGGCGGTCGACGTCTTCGCGGAGCTCTCGGCGCGCACCCCGCAGGACTTCTGGCTCAAGCTCGACCGCATCGAGATCACCCGCGACAAGCTGCACCTGCAGGGCGTCACCGACGCGGCCGAGAACGTCGACCGCATCGTCTCCTCCCTGCGCGGGTCGCCTTGCTTCGGGGACGCCCGCTCCGGCGGCGCGCGCAAGCGCTCGACCGACGGAAAGTTCGAGTTCACGATCGACTCCGATCTCACCTGCGACACCGGCGAGAAGCCGGTCGGGAGGGGCTGATGGACGCCTTGCGCAAGCTGAGGGCCGACCTCGAGGCGTGGTTCTCCCGCCTCGCGCCGCGCGAGCGGGTCATGGTCTCGGCCGCCGCCGCCGCGGTGCTGGCCTTCATGCTGTTCCTCGTCTTCACGACGGTGCAGCGCCGCATCGCCGGGCGCGAGGCGAGCATCGATCGCAAGACGCAGGTCATCGCGCAGGTCGGCAAGCTCGCCCAGGGCTACCGCCAGGCGCAGGCCGAGCGCGCGCAGCTGGAGGCGAAGCTGAAGGGACCGCCGCTCCAGCTCATGAGCTTCGTGGCGCAGACCGGGCAGCGCCTCGGCATCGAGGTGAACGACCTGAGGCCGGGCACTCCGACCACCGCCAGCCCCGCCGACAAGGTGGTGGAGGACACGGTCGAGGTGAACCTGGCCAAGCTCGACGTGGCCCGGCTCGCGACGCTGCTGCAGGAGCTGGAGCGCGGGCCGGGAGTGGTGAAGGTGCGGCGCCTCGCGCTGCGCACCCGCAACGACGACGCGAACGCGGTCGACGCCACCATCGTCGTCGCGACCTACCAGCTCAAGGGCTGACATGAACCTCCATCTCGAGCTGAAGCCGTGGCAGCGCCGGGCGGCCTACGGCGTCTTCGCCTTGCTGGCGTTCCTCTTCGCGCTCCGGCAGACCATCCCCACGGAGGCGGTGAAGGAGCGGCTCGTCATGGAGGCCGCCGCCCAGGGCTGGCTCGTGCACGTGGCCGACGTGCGCCCGGCGGGGCTGGCGGGGGTGGAGCTGACGAGCGTCTCGCTGGAGTCACGCGAAGGCGTGCGGATCCCGATCGAGCGACTCGACGCCACCCTGCGGCCGCTCTCGCTGCTCCTCGGACGGCGAGGCCTCGCCTTCGACGCGCGCCTGTTCGAGGGGCGGGTGAAGGGCTTCTTCGAGGAGCGGAAGACGGCGCGGCGGCTCGTCGCGTCGATCTCCGGCGTGGACCTCTCGCGGGCGGTGCCGCTGCGCAAGGCGATCGGGCTCGACCTGGCCGGCCTCGTCCAGGGCGAGCTCGACCTCACCCTCGACGAGCGCCAGCCGGCGCAGAGCGCCGGGCACCTCGACCTGGCGGTGGAGCGGGCGGGGGTGAACGGCGGCGAGCTGCCGGTGCCCGGCATGGGCGGGGCGCTCACCATGCCGAAGGTCGGGCTGGGCCAGGTGACCGCCCGCGCGGTGGTGAAGGACGGCCGGATGAGCTTCGAGAAGCTCGAGGCCAAGGGAGACGACCTCGAGGCGTCCGGCGAGGGACTCTACTGCGTGCTCCAGCCGCGCCTCGCCTTCGCGCCCATCTTCGGCAAGGCGCGCGTCAGGTTCCGCGACGGCTTCTGGCAGAAGAGCGGGACGGCCGGGTTCAAGAGCGTCTTCGACCTGGCGCTCGCCTCCGCGCGTGCCCGGGACGGTTCGTACGGGTTCCAGATCTTCGGGACCTTTTCGCAGCCGCAGGCGCGCATGGCACCCTGACCGCAGCGTTCACGTGCGCGGCGCCCGCGCCACCGTGACCAGGCCGCCGCGCCGTCGCGCCGCCGGCAGCGCCGCACCGGTCCGGACACCCCCGCCGCCAGCTGCACGGGCCGGTCGGGATGACTTCGCCGCTGGGCGCAGCTCTCGCAGCTGCAACAGGATGTCGGCGGTGCGGTTCGGGCACTCGAGCTGTGGGCAGTGGCCGCAGTCGGGCAGGGGCTCGTAGCGCACCCCCTTCAGCCGCTTGAGGTAGAAGGCGCGGCAGCCGTCGGGGATGAACCGGTCCTTCTCGCCCCACACCAGCACCGCGGGGCTCTTCACCCGCGCCATCTCCGCCTCGGAGAGGAAGTCCTCCGCCGTCAGGGTCTTCATGAGCTCCGCGACGGAGGGGCGCTTCATGATGCGCCGGAAGTCGCGCAGGAGGAGGCGCATGGCGAACGGCGGCCGGTGGAACATGCGCCCCAGCCACTCCTCCATGGTCCCCTTCTCCTCCGCCAGGATGATGCGGGCAAAGTCGATCCAGTCCTCGGCGCGCAGGGCCGGCCCCCCCGGGTTCAGGAGGGCCATGGCGTGCACCAGGTCCGGGCGGCGCGACGCCAGCTTGGTCGCGATCCACCCTCCCATGGAGTTTCCCGCCACGTACGCGCCGCGCGGCGCGACCCGCGCGACGAACTTCTCCGCCACCTCGACCAGCTCCTGGAAGGAGAGGAACTCGCGCCCTCGCGGCGGCTTCGACCAGCCGCAGCCCGGCAGGTCGGGGACCACCACCCGGTACGCGCGGCGCAGCTGGGGGATGACGGCGTGGTAGCTCGCGCTGGAGGCGCCCAGGCCGTGGAAGAGCACCAGCGTCGGGAGCTCGAGCCGGCCCCGCGCCTCTGCTCCGGCCGCCTTCCTGATCGCCTGGCGGTCGGACGAGCTCGGCTGGAACTCGGCGTACCAGATGCGCGACCCGGCCGCCGGGATCTCCCGGATCGCCGCGCCGCGCAGCCGCCACTCGAGAGTGACCGCCCATTGAAGCAACTCGAGCATGTTCGTACCTGCCAAGGTGGGGCTTGCTTGGTGCGTCCCCCTGGGCCCGTGCAACTAAATTTTGAATCTCCCCACGCTTTCCGCCAGGGCCCGAGAGCGGCCGCCCAAGCGTTCCGCGACGCCCGCCAGCTCCAGCGAGACCTCGTCCTGGTGCTGCGCCGTCTGGGTGAGCTGGCCGAGCACGTCCCGCACCCGCCGGGTGGCCGCCTGGTGGCTCGCCACGGCGCGCCCGATGTCGGCCAGCATGCCGTCGAGCCGCTCCAAGCTCTCCATCTGGCGCCGTCCGACGCCGGACTGCTCAGCCAGGGCGCGCGTCACCTTGTCGGCCACGCCGCTCACGCCCCGCGAGACCGCACCCACCGCCATGACGCTCTTGCCCACCATCTGGAGGGTCTCGATGAGCCCCCGCGAGCTCTCGGCCACCTGGGCGACGAGGTTCGAGATGTCGCGCGTCGAGAGCGCGTGCGCCTGAACCGCGTCGCGGATCGCCGCCGCGGAGACGTGCCCGGTGGCGGTCGCGCCGCGAATCTCGTGCAGCGCAGCCAGCGAGCGGCGCGCCTGGGACACGCCGGTGGTGGCGAGCTCGTCGCCCCGATCGATGAGCCGGGCCGTGCCGCTCACGTCGTCTCGGACGGCCCCGATGATGCGGGCGATCGACTTGGTGGAGGACGAGATCTGCGCCGCCAGGTCGCGGATCTGATCCGCGACCACCGCGAACGCCTTGCCGTGCTCGCCGGCCTGGGTGGCGATGATGGAGGCGTTGAGCGAGAGCAGGTTCGTGCGCCCCGCGACCTCGCCGATGAAGTCGAGGATCTGGTCGATGTCGTCGGAGCGGCGACCGAGCGCCGTCACGCGCTGCTTGGCGTCGCCCACCGCCGAGCGGAGCGCCTCGATGCCGCTCACCGTCTCGTCCATCACCGCCCCGGCCTGCTCGGCCATCTCGGCCGCCTGCGCGGCCGCGAGCTGGCTGCCGATGGCGGACGTCTCCAGGCCGGACAGCGTCCCCGACACCATCGAGAGCGTACCCTGCGCGGTGCCGGCCAGGGCGTCCAGGGTACCGAGCTGCGTCTGGGCACGGCGGCCGGCATCGGAGAGCTTCTCCACGTCGGCGCCGGCGTCCTGACTACGCCGCTCCAGCTCGGCCGCGTGACGGCGGACCTCTTCCAGGGCGGCCGTCATCTCGCCCACCGCGGCGCTCGTCGAGTGGACGTACTCGGAGAGCCCCTCGATGCCGGTCGACACCGCCACCACCGAGCCCTGCATCGCCTCGACGGCTACCTTCACCGCCAGCACGCGCTCGTGCTCCTCGCGGGCTCCCCCCTGGACGCGGGCCCCGATGGCACCCACGTCGGTCGTGCCGTCCTGCACGCCGCGGCTGGCGGCCTGGACGTCCTGCACGAGCGCGGAGAGCCCGTGGGCCATGCGCCGGAAGTCGCCCGCCAGGCGGCCGATCTCGTCCGCCGAGAGGGCGGGCGGCGTCGCCGTGAGGTCGCCCGCGGCCATGCTCACCGCCGCGCGTCCGAGCGGGACGAGCGGCGCGGTGATGCTGCGCGCCGCCAGCCACACCAGCAGGGCCGAGGCGCCGAAGAAGAGCACGCCGAGGAAGGTCGCGTCGCCGAGGAAGGCCGCGCGGCGGGGCCGGAGCGGGGCCTCCGACAGGAAGGTCACCACGGTGGTGGCGCCGCCGGCAGCGCGCCGCAGCCACCAGCCGCCGGGCACCGCCTCCACCGCGCCGCTCGCCGGCGGCACCGGCGGCACTGTGAGCTCACCACCCGCGCGGCCGAGCAGCTGGCCGTCCGCGCCCACGATGACCGTGGGCGCGCCCGAGGCCAGGTAGACGAGCTCGGCGGCGGCTGCCGGCCCACGCTCCTCGACCAGGCGCGCCGCCTCGCGCTGTGCCGCCAGCCCGTCCGCGACGTGCTGCCGGTCGGTGTCCACCCGGAAGCGCGCATAGGCGACCGAGCCGATGAGCAGCGCCGCGATGCCGATGAGCCCGCAGCAGACGGCCAGGATCTTCGCGCGGACACTGCCCTCCGGGCGCAGGTCGTGGGGGCCGAGCGCGGCCATGACCGGCACGACGGCCAGGGCCGCGACCGAGTACGACACCATGGCCTGCATGAGCGCGAAGGCCGCCGCCGTCGCGGCGCCGGCGACCAGCAGGTCGGCCGCGGCGGCGAGGTGGTTCTCCCAGACGAGGATCGCGCCCACCAGCGCGCCCGACAGCGCGAGCTCGAGCGCGCAGAGCCGCCACGGGAGCCGCAGCGCGGCGAGCGAGCCCTGGCGGCGGAGGTCCGGGTCGGGCGAGTCGAGGCCGCGCCGCACGGACACCGTCAGGACGTGCACGAAGAGTCCCGCCCCCAAGACGTAGACGACCGCACATCCGAGCAATCCGAGCTCCAGCGCGACTTGCTGGGTTGGCTGGAGCGGGGAGAACGTCTTGAAGACGTAGAGCTCCATCGCGATGGGGAGGAGCAGCGCGGCGAAGAGGCGGAGGAAGAGCGGCCGGACGAAGGACATGCTGCGCGTGAGTGTACCCCGCACGTATCCCCGGATGGGAGGCGGCCGCCCCCGCGCATGACCCTACATGCAGAGTCACGTACGTTCGCCAATTTCATGGGGAAAACCGCTCCTCTGGGCGGCGGCCAAGTGGCGAGAGACGCTTCCTGAGTTCCCGGAAAAGCCTCGATCATTCCGGGGGTTGGTTGAATCGCCCCATGGGGTGTGCTACGCACCAGGCCATGCGGATCAGGCGCCTCGATATCATCGGCTTCAAGTCGTTCATGGACCGCACCGTCGTCTCCTTCTCCGAGGGGGTGACGGGCGTGGTGGGGCCGAACGGCTGCGGCAAATCGAACGTCGCCGACTCCATCCGCTGGGTGCTCGGCGAGCAGTCCGCTCGGCAGCTGCGCGGCCGCTCGATGGAGGACGTCATCTTCAACGGCTCGGAGTCGAAGCCGCCGCTGTCGATGGCCGAGGTGCTCATCACCTTCGAGAACGACCGACCGAGCGAGCTGCCGGTACAGTACCAGGGCTTCGGCGAGATCACGGTCGGGCGGCGGCTCTTCCGCACGGGCGAGTCGGAGTACCTCATCAACAAGGTGCCCGCGCGGCTCCTGGACGTGAACGACCTCTTCACCGGGTCGGGCGTCGGGCGCACCGCGTACTCCATCATCGAGCAGGGGCGTATCGGGCAGATCGTGTCGGCGCGCCCGGAGGACCGGCGCTCCATCATCGAGGAGGCGGCCGGCATCACGAAGTACAAGCGCCGGCGCGAGGCGGCCGAGCGGAAGATGGAGGCCACCGCGCAGAACCTCACCCGCGTCGTCGACATCGTGCAGGAGCTCGGCAAGCAGCTCGAGAGCCTGAACCGGCAAGCGCGCAAGGCGGAGAAGTACAAGGCGGTGAAGGCCCAGATCCGGGAGCTCGAGCTGGCGCACGGCGCGAGCCGCTACCTCGAGATCACGGCGCTGCGGCGCGCCGCCGAGGAGCAGAAGGCGCTGCTCGACGCGGAGGGGCAGGAGCTCTCGGCGCGGCTCGCCGAGCTGGAGGCCGCCATCGAGGCCGAGCGGCTGCGCCTCGTCGAGGTGGAGCTCCGCGCGGGCGAGCTCTCCCAGCGCGAGCACGAGCTCGCGAGCCAGGCGCGCGTCTCGCAGGTGTCGGTCGAGGCGGCAGCGCGCGAGCTGGAGCAGATCGGCGAGCGGACCCGGGCGCAGGCGGCGGAGGTGGAGGCGCTCAAGACGCAGGCGGAGGCGCTCGGCACCGAGCGCGACGGGCTCGAGCAGCAGCGCGAGGAGCTGGGCACGCTGGGCGGAGCCGACGAGGCGCGCCTGGCCGAGGCGGACACGAAGATCCGCGACCTCGCCCGCGAGGCGGGGGCGCTGCTCGGTCAGGTGGAGGCGGCTCGCGCCGAGGCGAGCACGGCGCTCGGGCGGGCGGCCGGCCACCGCAGCCAGCTCGCGCAGGTGGAGCGGCAGCGGACGGACCTCGGCGCGCGCCTGGCGAGGAACCGCGGCGAGGCCGGCGACATCGCCCGCCGCAGCGCCGATCTCGACGGGGCCCGCTCGCAGTACGTCGACAAGCTCGGCAAGACCCGGCAGCTGAAGCTACGGCTGGAGGCGGAGCGCGGCGCGCAGGAGGAGACGCTCGAGCGGACCCGGTCCGAGTTCATCCAGAACGAGGCGAAGCTCATCACGCTGCGCGAGGAGCTCGGCGACAAGCGCGCGCGGCTCACCTCGCTCTCCGAGGTGATGCGCAACTACGAGGGCTACGGGCGCGGCGTGCGCAGCCTGATGACGCGCGCCGGCCAGGGCGAGCCGCAGCAGGACCGCGGCATCTTCGGGCTGGTGGCGGACGTGGTCTCGGCGCCGCCCGAGTACGAGAACGCCATCGAGGCGGTGCTGGGGGAGCGGCTGCAGTACGTCATCGTGGAGAGCCACTCGCAGGGCGTCGAGGCGATCGACTTCCTCAAGAGCGCCGCCGAGGGGCGCGCCTCGCTCATCCCGCTCTCGCGCCTGCGCGAGGCGGAGGGCTCGTCGGCGGAGGCGGTGCGCGACCAGCCCGGCTTCGTGGCGGGCTGCCTCGACGTGGTGCGCTTCGATCCCGCCTACGACAAGGTGGCGCGCTTCCTCCTCGGCGACGCGGTCATCGTGCGCGATCTCCCGGCCGCGCTCGAGATCTGGCAGGCGCTGGAGGTGAAGCGGACGCTCGTCACGCTCGACGGGGAGGTCCTCGACACCTACGGCGTCGTCACCGGCGGACCCCTGGAGGGCGAGGGGCACGGCGCCCTCCAGCGCCGGCGCGAGGCGCAGGAACTGGAGGAGACGGTCCGGCACTTCGAGGCCGACTTCGCGATGGCGCAGGAGCGCCACCGCACCCTCCAGGTGCGCGTGCTCCAGCTCGAGGCCGCGCTGAAGAGCCTCGACAAGGACGGTCGCGAGAAGGACCTCGCGGTGCTGGAGCAGGAGAAGGACCTGGCCCGGCTCGGAGAGGAGCTGGAGCGCCAGGCGCAGCGGGTCGGCCAGCTCGAGGTGGAGCGCGCCGCGCTCGACGAGGCGCTCGCCGCGCTGGCGCAGGAGGAGGAGGAGCACCGCGTCCAGGCCGCCACCGCCGAGGCGGAGCAGTCGCGCGGGGAGGAGCGCGCGCGCGAGGCGACGCAGGCCGTCGAGCAGGTGAAGCAGGCGTCGGACGTGCTCACCGCGCAGCTCATGAACCTCAAGGTGAAGGTGGCCGCCGACTCCGAGCGCAAGGAGTCACTCTCGGCGGCGCTCCGGCGCATCGAGGAGGCGCGGCGCGAGGTGGAGGAGCGCCGGGCGCGCCTCTTCACCGGGCTCTCGGAGGCGAACGCGCGCGCCGCGGAGCTGCGGGGCCGCATCGAGGGTACCCACGTCGACATGGACCGTGTCTCCGCCGAGCACGAGCAGGTGAAGCAGGCGCTGGCCGAGGCGCGGACGACGCTCGAGGCCGCGGCGGCCGGCCTGCGCACCCGCGACGGAGAGGTGCGGGCGATCCGGCAGCGGGCCGAGGTGGTGGCGCAGGCGGTGGCCGAGGCGGCATTGACCGCCCGTGAGCAGGCGCTGGCGCTCGCCCACCTGGAGGAGCAGATCCACGAGCGGTGCCAGGCCGAGCTCAGGTGGGAGGTGCAGCGCTTCCACATGCAGCGGCCGCCGGGCGAGGAGGAGCGCGAGCGCCTCGACGAGCTGAAGGGCCAGGCGGAGCGGATGGGCGCCATCAACCTCACCGCCATCGAGGAGTATGACGAGCTGGCGCGCCGCCACGGCTTCCTGAGCGCGCAGAAGACCGACCTCGAGACCTCGCTCGCCGATCTCAAGTCCGCCATCGTCAAGATCAACCGCGCCTCGCGCGAGCGCTTCCGCGAGACGTTCGATCTCGTGAACGACAAGTTCCAGCAGGTCTTCCCGCGCCTCTTCAACGGCGGGCGGGCCGGGCTCGTCCTCACGCAGGACGGGGACGGCGAGACGGAGGGCGGGGTCGAGATCTTCGCTCAGCCGCCGGGCAAGAAGCTGCAGAGCGTGAACCTGCTCTCCGGCGGCGAGAAGGCGCTCACCGCCGTCTCCCTCATCTTCGCGATCTTCCTCATCAAGCCGACCCCCTTCTGCCTCCTCGACGAGGTCGATGCCCCGCTCGACGAGGCCAACGTCGGCCGCTACAACGAGCTCGTGCGGGAGATGAGCAAGAACAGCCAGTTCATCCTCATCACCCATAACAAGCGGACCATGGAGACGGTCGACACCATCTACGGCGTGACGATGGAGGAGCCCGGCGTCTCCAAGCTCGTCTCGGTGAGGCTGGCGGACCGGTCGCAGTCGGCGGCGGCGTAGACTGAACGGGCGAGCGTGATTCGCCCACGCGAGCGAAGCGAGCGCGCCGGGAGGCGCGGGGTGGAGCGGCGAACGCCGCGACGCCGCGCGAAGGGCCCCGGCGAGCAGGAGTGGGGCCCCGGCGAGCTTTGCTCGACGGGGCGAGGGCGCAGCCCTCGTTCCAACGAGGCTGAACGACGGCGCGATTCGCGATCGCGAATCGCGAACCGTCGTTCAGCCGCGGGATCGCGGCGTCGATCGGGTCGGGAAGCTGCGCTCGACGTGCAGCCGGATCGCGTCCTCGAAGTCGGCCTCGCGATCGCCGCGGTAGACGAGCGAGGAACCGATCTCGGCCGCCAGGATGGCCGAGAGGTACTTCTGCGGCAGCTTCTCGATGCGCCGCCGGAAGCGCGGCTCCTGTCGCAACATGGCGGGCAGGTGCGAGAAGAGCGCTCGCTGGTAGAGCGGCTCGCGCGCGAGCTCGGGCCGGGCCTGGAAGTACTTGAAGAGCCGGGCATAGTGGCCGTTGATCTCGCCGCTCAGGCTGTCGGAGATCTCGGTGCAGAGCTGACCCGTCGCGCGCCTCCGCGCCAGGATGAGGCGCGCCTCGTCCGCGGCCCGCCGCTCCAGGATCGCGAGGACGTCCGCCACGTACCGCTCCTTGTGCGTGAGGAACTCCTCCTCGGTGAGGACCAGGTTGGCGATGATCTCGTACGACGAGGAGATGACGCCGCACTTGTTGGCCGAGGCGTCGCGCATGAGCAGGACGCCCTTCCGCTGCAGCTCGACGCGC
>DASPZP010000424.1:0-23228 GCA_035636195.1 Anaeromyxobacteraceae bacterium | reverse complement strand
ACCGCGGTGGAGGGCGGCGGGCTGCCGTCGACGAAGGGCGTGCTGTGATGCGACGTCGCGCGCGCGTAGCCTGCCCTGAGCGTAGGCCGCGCAATGGCGCGGCCGTAGTCGAAGGGCTCAGCACGAACGGACTGCGAGCATGATCGCGTTGCTAGACTACGGCGCCGGAAACCTGCGCTCGGTCGAGAACGCGCTGCGGGCCGTCGGCGCCGCCGTGGAGGTGACGCACGACCCGGCCGCCCTGCGGCGGGCCGAGCGCGTGGTCGTCCCCGGCCAGGGCTCGATGAAGGCGTGCACCGACGCCATGCGCGCCTCGGGCTGCGCCGAGGCACTCCTGGAGGTCGTCCGGCGCGGCACCCCCACGCTCGGCATCTGCGTCGGCCTGCAGATGCTCTTTGAAGAGGGCGAGGAGCACGGCGGCGCGCGGGGCCTCGGCCTCGTGCCCGGGACCATCGCGCGGCTGCCCGACACGGTGAAGCTGCCGCACATCGGCTGGAGCCCGGTGCGGGCCACCGCCGCCTGCCACCCCCTCTTCCGGCCCCTCGACGGGCAGTACGTCTACTTCGCCCACTCGTTCGCGGCGCCCGCCGACGCGCGCGGCGCGGCGCTCGTGGCGCACCACGGGAAGGACTACTGCGCCGCGCTGGCGGACGGGAACCTCTTCGCGGTCCAGTTCCACCCCGAGAAGAGCCAGCAGGTGGGCCTGGCCATGCTGGAGCGGTTTGTCCGACTGTGAGGATGGGTCCCCGATGCTCGTGATCCCAGCCATCGACCTCATGGGCGGCCAGGTCGTCCGCCTGAAGAAGGGGGACTTCGCCACCCAGACCGTCTACTCGGCCGACCCGGCCGAGGTGGCCCGCCGCTTCGGCGCGGCCGGCGCGAAGCGCATCCACGTGGTGGACCTCGACGGCGCCCGGGCCGGACGGCCGGTGAATGGCGCGGCGGTGCGGGCCATCGCCGCGGCCGGCGTGCCCATCGAGGTGGGCGGCGGCCTGCGGCGGATCGAGGACGTGGAGGCGGTGCTGGCGCTCGGCGCGGCCTTCGCGGTCCTCGGCACGGCGGCGGTGCAGCGGCTCGAGCTCGTGCGCTCGGCCTGCGCGCGCTTCCCGGGCCAGATCGTGTGCGGCATCGACGCGAAGGACGGCGAGGTGGCGATCGCCGGCTGGGAGGAGGGGACCGGGCTCCCGGTGGCCGAGGTCGCGCGGCGCGTGAAGGAGGCCGGGGTGACGCTCGTCGAGTACACCGACGTGGCGCGCGACGGGATGTTCACCGGAGTCGACGCCGAGGGCGCGGCGCGGCTCGCCCGCGAGGCGGGGGTCGAGGTGGTCGCCTCGGGCGGCGTCGCCACGCTCGAGGACATCCGCGCCTGCCGCGCCGCCGGCCTGGCCGGCGTCATCGTGGGCAAGGCGCTCTACGAGGGGCGGATCGACCTCGGCGAGGCTATCCGGATCTCGAGATCCACCTCCCTCTCCCCCGCCGGGGGTAAGGGAGGCTTGCCTCCCGCTGGGGGTGAGCGCCGGGGTGACGGGGAGGAGAGCTAGTGCCCGCCAAGCGCATCATCCCCTGCCTGGACGTGAAGAACGGCCGCGTGGTGAAGGGCATCCACTTCGTGAACCTGCGCGACGCGGGCGATCCGGTGGAGGCGGCGAGCCGCTACGACGCCCAGGGCGCGGATGAGGTGACCTACCTCGACATCGCGGCCACCCAGGAGAACCGCGGCACGCTGCTCGCGCTCGTCGAGCGCACCGCGGCTTGTGTCTTCGCGCCGCTCACGGTCGGCGGCGGCGTCCGCAGCGAGCGGGAGATGGTCGCGCTCCTGCGCGCCGGCGCCGACAAGGTGAGCGTGAACTCGGCGGCCGTGAAGGAGCCGGGCGTCGTCGACCGCCTCTCGGCGGTGGCCGGCGCGCAGGCGCTGGTGGTCGCCATCGACGTGAAGCGGCGCCCGCAGGGCGGCTGGGAGGTCTACGTCGCTGGCGGCACGCAGCCGACCGGGGTGGAGGGCGTCGCCTGGGCGCGCGAGGTGGCCGAGCGCGGCGCGGGCGAGCTCTTGCTCACCAGCATGGACCGGGACGGCACGCGCGCCGGCTACGACCTGGAGCTCCTCGAGAAGGTCTGCGGGGCGGTCTCGATCCCGGTCATCGCCTCGGGCGGGGTGGGCACGCTCGAGCACCTCGCCGAGGGGCTGCGCTTCGCCGACGCGGCGCTCGCCGCCAGCATCTTCCACGACGGGCAGCACACGGTGCAGGAGGCGAAGGCCTTCCTGCGCGCGCGCGGCATCGAGGTGCGGCCGTGACGCCGGACGGCGGCGGGGGACAAGCCCCCGCCCTACACCGAGTAGGGCGGGCGGGTACCCGCCGGCGAAGCCGGTGGGTGATCCCCCGCCGCAGCGGCTGCTTCGAGACGAGTCCACCAGCCAGCAACGAAGGGTGATGCCATGGCCGACGAACGCTTCCTGGCCCAGCTGTGGGCCGTCATCGAGTCGCGCAAGGCCGACGAGACGGCCACCGAGAGCTACACGCGCAAGCTCCTCTCGAACCCGAGCAAGCTGCGCAAGAAGGTGGCCGAGGAGGCCTACGAGGTGAACGAGGCGCACCAGGCGCTCCTCGACGGGCAGGACTCGAAGGACCACCTGGCGCACGAGGCGGCCGACCTGCTCTACCACCTGTTCGTGCTGCTCGCGTCGGCCGACGTCTCGCCGCAGGCGGTCTACGCGGTGCTGGCGCGGCGGCACGCGCCGGCCGCCACCGCCGCGGGCGGCGACGCCTCCGGCGAGGCCAAAACCCCTTGACGTGGAAACGTTTTTTGTCTAAAGAGCCCGGTTCAACCACCGGACAGGCCGGGCGGGTCGCCGCCCGGCTTGTCGCCTTTTGGACCCCTTCGGTATCGAGGAAACACGCATGACGGGTGTGCGAGTCAAGGATGGCGAGTCTTTCGAGAACGCCATGAAGCGCTTCAAGAAGCAGTGCGAGAAGGCCGGCATCCTCTCGGAGATCCGCAAGCGCGAGCACTACGAGAAGCCGAGCGTGAAGCGCAAGAAGAAGGCCCTCGCCGCCAAGAAGCGCGCCATCAAGAAGCTGCGCAAGGGCTTCTGAGCCCGAGGTCGCCATGGCGCTGAAGGACCAGCTCGACGCGGACCTCAAGTCCGCCATGAAGGACAAGGATCAGCTCAAGCTGTCCACCGTCCGCATGCTGAAGAGCGCCGTCAAGTACCGCGAGATCGAGCTGATGAAGCCCCTCGACGACGTCGGGGTGCAGGTCGTCATCGCCTCCGAGGTGAAGCGGCGGCGCGACTCGGTCGAGCAGTACCGGAACGGCGGGCGCGAGGACCTGGCCGGCAAGGAGGAGGCGGAGATCGCCATCCTCCAGGCCTACCTCCCGGCGCAGCTCGGGCCGGAGGAGCTCGGCAAGCTCGTCGAGGCGGTCATCGCCCGCGTCGGCGCGCAGGGCCCGAAGGACATGGGCAAGGTGATGAAGGAGCTGCAGCCCGAGGTGCAGGGCAAGGCCGAGGGCAAGGTGGTGAGCGAGCTCGTGAAGCAGAGGCTTGCGAAGCCGTAGGGCGGGGGCGCGTCCTCCGCCGCCGGGGGGCGCCGCATGATCCCGGACGCAACCATCGACGAGGTTCGAGGCCGCGTCGACATCGTGGCGGTGATCGGCCGCCACATGGAGCTGAAACGCTCCGGGCGCACGTGGAAGGGCTGTTGTGTGTTTCACGGTGAGCGGACGCCGAGCTTTCACGTCTACCCCGAGGACAAGCACTTCAAGTGCTACGGCTGTGGCGAGTACGGCGACGTTTTCAAGTTCCTGCAGAAGCTGCAGGGAAAGGAGTTCCCCGAGGTCGTGCGCGCGCTTGCTCTGGAGGTGGGGGTCGAGGTCCCCGAGCGCGAGGAGGACTCGGCCGAGCAGCGCCAGCGGCGCCAGGAGCGGGCCGAGGTGCTCGCCGCCTGCGACGCCGCCGCGCGGTACTTCTCCGCCCGCCTGCAGAGCCGGTTCGCCGAGCCCGCCCTCGCGTACCTGGCCTCGCGCGGCTTCGCCGAGGACACCGTGAAGCTCTTCCGGCTCGGCGCCGCCTCGAGCGAGTGGGACGACCTCACCGGGCGCCTGCGCGAGAAGGGCGTCTCGCAGGCCGCGCTGGAGAAGGCGGGGCTCGTCGCGCGCAAGGACGGCGGCGGCCGCTACGACCGGTTTCGCGGGCGGCTCATGATCCCCATCGCCGCGCTCGACGGCGAGCCGATCGGCTTCGGCGGTCGCGTCCTCCCCGGCGCGCCCGACAAGCTCGCCAAGTACATCAACTCGCCCGAGTCGATCCTCTACAAGAAGAGCAAGGTGCTCTACGGGATCGACCTCGCCCGCGAGCACATCCGCCGCACGCGCCAGGCGGTGCTGGTCGAGGGGTACTTCGACGTCATCGGGCTGCACCAGGCGGGCGTGAAGAACGCCGTGGCGGTATGCGGGACCGCGCTCACCCCCGAGCACCTCGACCTCCTGCGCCGCTGTGACTGCCGCGAGGTGGTCTTTCTCTTCGACGGCGACTCGGCCGGCCAGGCCGCTCCCGCCCGCGCCGCGCACGCGCTCCTCCCCTCCGGCTTGACCGGGAAGGTGGCCCTCCTCCCGACCCAGGGCGGCAAGGTCGATCCCGACGAGTTCGCGCGGGCGCGGGGGCGCGCGGCGGTGGAGGCGCTCCTCGCCGCCGCCGTGCCGCTCACCGAGTTCCTGATCGAGGCCGCCGTGCGGGCGCACTGCGCCGGCGCGCCGGCCCAGGCTTCGATGGAGCAGAAGGTGGCGGCCTTCGCCGAGCTGAAGCCGTTCCTGGCGCTCGTCCCCGCCGGCCTCGCGCGCACCATGTTCGAGGAGCGCGTGGCGAAGCGGCTCGATGTCGCTCCCGAGGTGCTCTCGGCCGAGATGGAGCGGGCCGCCGCCGCGCCCCCGCCGCGGGTCAGCCGGCTCATCCCGCCCGAGCCCGCGCCGGCGCCGGTTCGCTCGGCCGCGCCACGGACGCGCACCCTGTGGGGCCCGGCGATCGACGCGCTCGGCCTGCTCGCCTCCTTCCCCCAGCTGGCGGACGTCGCGGGGGAGGAGCACCTCCTCTCGGTGTTCGAGGGCACCCCGCTCGCGACGCTGGTCCGCGAGCTGCTGGCGGGTTCGCTCGCGGCGGCGGACCTCCCGGCGCGGCTGGAGCCGCACCTCGACGCGAAGGGCGTGGCCCACGTGAAGGACATGCTCGGACCCGCTCGCCCGCCCACGGAGACGGCCGAGCGAGCGCTGCGCAGGTCGGTATTACGCGCCAGGCTGGTGCTCCTCGAGCAGGAGCACGATCGGCGCACGGAGGCGGTCACCCGCGCCGGTACGCCAGTGCCGCAGGAGCTCGCAGAGGCGCAGATCGCCACCTGGCGGCGCCTCGCCGCCGTGAAGAAGCGACTCGACGAGGTGGAGCGAGGATGAAAAGCGCCCTGCGGAAGATTCTCAAGAGGTTCAGCGGGCTGTCCCCACCCGCGCGAGTTAAGAACGCCCCCACTCCCGAGCAGCGCAAGGAGCGCCTGTCCATGACGACGTCGAAGTCCCACGCCGCTGCCAAGAAGCCGCAAAAGACGGTCCGGCCGGCGGCCAGGGCCAAGGCCGACCGGCCCGACAAGGAGCGCTCGGCGAAGGCGGCCAAGGCTCCCAAGGCGGCGCGCTCGGCGCGCGAGGCGAAGGCGCAAGACAAGAAGCATCCGAAGTCCGCCCGGCCCTCCCGTCCGGAGAAGGCCCCCGAGAAGCCGGAGAAGAAGGGCAAGACCGCCGAGCTGGAGGGGAAGAAGAAGGCGGCGGAGGGCAAGCCCGAGGGCGCGCGTCGCGCCGAGCGCGAGGCGGCTCCCGAGGCCAAGCGCCTGAAGAAGGGCGGCCGCTCGGACGAGAAGGACAAGGACGAGGCCGAGCACGGTGAGGCGGAGGAGAAGGACGAGAAGGAGGTCGCAGCGGACGACGACGACGACGAGACCGATCCCGAGCTCGCCGAGCGCACCGAGGTCAAGGCGCTCATGGAGCGCGGCCGCGACAAGGGCTTCCTCACCTACGACGAGGTGAACGACGCCCTGCCGGCCGACATCGTCTCCTCGGAGCAGATCGACGACGTCATGTCGATGTTCGGCGACCACGACATCGAGGTGGTCGACGACGCCAAGAAGATGAAGCTGCCGGACAAGCCGCCAGAGGCGCCCGAGACGAAGAACGAGGAGGAGGCGGAGGAGAAGGAGGAGGAGGACCCCGGCTACGGCAAGTCCAACGACCCGGTGCGCATGTACCTGCGCAAGATGGGGTCGGTCTCCCTGCTCACCCGCGAGGGCGAGGTCGAGATCGCGAAGCGCATCGAGGAGGGCGAGAAGGAGGTCCTCGCCTCGGTGCTCGCCTCGTCCATCGCCATCAAGGAGATCCTGGATCTCGGAGAGCGGCTGAAGAAGGGCAAGATCCGCGTCCGCGAGATCATCAAGGACGCCGGCGACGAGGCCTCGACGGAGGAGGTCGACGAGGTCGAGGAACCCGAGGTGGAGGCGGCCGGGCCGGCTCCGGTCGAGGGCGCCGAGGGGCCCGTGGTGGTGGTGGCGCTCGTCGAGGGGGCCGAGGCGTCGCCGCCCAAGCTCGCGCGCGACGAGGAGAAGAAGGTCGAGCACGTCCTCAAGCACATCGATCGCATCCGCAAGCTCGAGCAGGACGTGGTCAAGATCAAGGAGACGCTCGCCTCGAAGAAGATGTCCGAGGTGAAGCGCAAGGAGCTCAAGGCCGACATCAAGACCGTCGAGATGGAGATGGTCGAGAATCTGGAGGCCATCCAGCTCAACAAGAAGCAGATCGACCGCATCGTCTCGAAGCTGAAGGGCCTCATCAAGCGGGTGGAGGAGGCGGAGCGCGAGCTCATCGACTGCGAGCGGCGCGTCGACGTGCCGGTCAAGGAGCTGAAGCGCATGCTCCGCGACGCCCGCACCGACGAGGGCGAGAAGAAGAAGCTCCTGAAGAAGCTCCGGCTCTCGCCCGACGAGCTGGAGGACCTCGATCGCGTGGTCCGCACCGCCATCCGCAAGATCATGCGCGTGCAGGAGGAGGCGATGCTCCCGGTCGAGGAGCTGCGCCGCACCTACCGCCAGATCAGCGAGGGCGAGCGGCGGGCCGAGCGCGCCAAGACCGAGCTGGTGGAGGCGAACCTGCGCCTGGTGGTGTCGATCGCGAAGAAGTACACCAACCGCGGCCTGCAGTTCCTGGACCTCATCCAGGAGGGCAACATCGGCCTCATGAAGGCGGTCGACAAGTTCGAGTACAAGCGCGGCTACAAGTTCTCGACGTACGCCACCTGGTGGATCCGGCAAGCCATCACGCGCGCCATCGCCGACCAGGCCCGGACCATCCGCATCCCGGTCCACATGATCGAGACCATCAACAAGCTCATCCGGACGAGCCGCTACCTGGTGCAAGACCTGGGTCGCGAGCCGACGCCGGAGGAGATCGCGCTCAAGATGGAGCTGCCGCTCGACAAGGTCCGCAAGGTCCTCAAGATCGCGAAGGAGCCCATCTCGCTCGAGACGCCCATCGGCGAGGAGGAGGACAGCCACCTCGGCGACTTCATCGAGGACAAGGCCATCGTCTCGCCCTCCGACGCGGTCATCAACATGAACCTCGCCGAGCAGACGCGGAAGGTGCTCGCGACGCTCACCCCGCGCGAGGAGAAGGTGCTCCGCATGCGCTTCGGCATCGGGGAGAAGTCCGACCACACGCTGGAGGAGGTGGGGCAGGACTTCGAGGTCACCCGCGAGCGCATCCGGCAGATCGAGGCCAAGGCGCTGCGAAAGTTGCGCCACCCGAGCCGGTCGAAGCGGCTCAAGAGCTTCGTGGAGAACTGAGCAAAGTGGACGCGGGACGCTCGAGACGCTTTCCGGGCCCATCGCTTAACGGTAAAGCTGTCGGCTCATAACCGATCGGATCCAGGTTCGAATCCTGGTGGGCCCATCCCGTCGGGTGGACGCGAGAGACGGGCGCCAGGATCGCGCCCACGGAGGATGCACCTTGTCGTTGCGTGAGAAGCTGAAGGCGTTGGAAGAGCTGCAGCAGATCGACCTCGACGCGGGGGGGGTGCGCGGCGAGACCGAAGGCATCCCGGTCCGCCGGGCCGAGATCGAGGCCGCGGTGGCGGCGGCCAAGAAGGCCTACGAAGCGGAGAAGACCCGGCTCGAGGACAACGAGCGCGAGCGCCGTCAGATCGAGGCGCTGCTGCAGATGGAGCGCGACAAGGTCAAGAAGTGGGAGGGGCGGCTGGGGGACATCAAGACCCCGCGCGAGTACGCGGCCCTCTCGCGCGAGATCGACATCGCCCGGAAGACGAACGAGAGCCAGGGCGAGGCGCTGAAGGCGCTCGCCACCTCGGCCGCCGAGCTGCAGAAGGCGGTCGACGTCCAGGCCGACGCGCTCTCCGAGCGCGAGATGGCGGCCCAGGACGAGCTCGCCGTGCTGGCGAAGAAGAGCAAGGACTTCGTGGCCCGACTGCGTGAGCTCGACGGCCGCAGGGGGGAGGCGGCCAAGAAGGTCGACCCCTCGCTCCTCTCGAAGTACGAGAACATCAAGAAGCGGCGGGCCGGGATCGCGGTCTGCCAGGTGGTGGGCCACACCTGCCGCGGATGCAACCGCAACATCCCGCCCCAGCTCAGCATCGTCTTGCAGCGGGCCGACTCGGTCGAGACCTGCCCGAACTGCAACCGCATCATCTACTCGGCCGAGGCGGTCAACCCGCCGGCCGCGACCGGCTAGCCGTGTCGGTCCTCGCCGACCTCCTTCGCTTCATCGCGGCGAACGAGGAGCTGCCGCGCACGCTGAAGCGCTACGCCGGACACGACCGCGACACGCTCGGCAAGCTCATCGCGGCCGCCGCCGATCGCCTGGAAGAGGCCGAGAAGGCGGGTGAGCCCGCCCCCGGGGCGCGCGGCAAGTCGGGCGGGCTCAAGGTGCGCAAGCAGAGCGAGGTCGAGCGCGCCGCCCGCACCAGCGCCGAGGAGCTCGACGCGGCGATGAACGAGTCGAAGGTCGAGCGGGAGCAGAAGAAGCGGCAGCGCGCCGCGGCGGCGGAGCGCGAGCGGGCGGAGGTGGTGGAGAAGGTCGTCGAGCGGCCGCCCCGGGTGTGCCTCTACACCGACGGCGCCGCCCGCGGGAACCCCGGCCCCGCCGGCGCGGGCGCGGTCATCATCAGCCCGGCCGGCCACATCATGGCGAAGCTCGGCAAGTTCCTCGGCGAGAGCACGAACAACGTCGCCGAGTACACCGGCCTCATCCTGGGCCTCAAGCGCGCCAAGGCGATGGGGATCAAGGAGCTCGACGTCTTCTCGGATTCCGAGCTGCTCGTCCGACAGCTCGCCGGCGACTACGCCGTGAAGGCCGACCACCTGAAGCCCCTCCACGACGAGGCGCAGGCGCTCCTCAAGGCCTTCCCCGACGTCCACGTGGCGCATATCCCGCGCGAGCAGAACGCGCAGGCCGACGAGATGTCGAACCGCGCCATCGACGAGCGCCTGTAGCTGCGGCGCACGATACGGGGGCTGCGCCGGGCGGACTCCTCCCTGCGCTGCTCGCCGTACCGGAGGCAGTACGGCTGCGCTGCTCGGTCGTCTTGCGCCCGGCTCGCTCCCCGTCTCGTGTGCCTCGCCAAGCCCTTCCAGTTTGCGGCGCTCGTGCGCGGGTGCTATCTCTCTCCCGCCGGAGCCGCTCGGGCGAACGCGTCGATCTGCAGGGCAGGGGTCGCCGAGGAAAGTCCGAGCACCACAGGGCAGGGTGCCGGTCAACGACCGGTCGGGGCGACCCGCAGGAAAGTGCCACAGAGAACAGACCGCCGAACGGCTCCGCGAGGAGCGCGTGGCAAGGGTGAAACGGTGCGGTAAGAGCGCACCGCGCGCCGGGTAACCGGCGTGGCAAGGCAAACCCCACCCGGTGCAAGAGCAAATAGGGAGGCATCGCCCGCGAGGGCGTGATCGAGAGCGCGCGAGCGCCGACGATCGAAGACCGGCCCGGTCGGCGCCTCCGGGTACAGCTCGCTAGAGACGCGCGGTAACGCGCGTACGAGAGGAATGTTCGCCGCCGTCCGTCGCGAGACGGGCGGGACAGGACTCGGCTTACAGGGCGGCTCCGGCCTTTCGTCTGTCGTTACGATCCGAGCGGTGGCCTATCCGGCCGGCGCTGACCGACCGAACGGGCCGGTTTCAGCTCCGCGCGGTCAAACGAGCGCCAGCGGCGCATGCACTATTGCGGGCTCGCGCCGCTGCCGGTCGCCTGGGTTCCCGCGCCCTGCTTCTCCATCCCGGCGGACTTCGTCTTGCGCGGGTCGTCATTGGGATTCACGTAGTTGATCTCCCATGGACCGTCGCTGTTGAGCTGCACGACCGTGTCCTCGGCCGCGCGGGCGAAGTGCTGCATCCCGGGCGGAAGCGAGAAATAGCTACCCGGCTCGAGATCCTTCAGCTTCGCATCGTCGAACTTTCCGCCGTGGCCGAGCTGGAACTTGCCCGAGATGACGGTGAGGCGCTCCTGGCGCGGGTGCGTGTGCGCCGGGATCTTGTACCCCGGCGGCATCTTCAGGCGCATCGCGAATGCCCCCTTCTTGGTCGGGTCCCCGTCGAGCACGGCCGCCTCGGCGCCGGGGGGCAGTGACTTGGGCCCGGCTCCCCACTTCAGATCACCTGGCGTGACGATGACGGCCGGCTTCGAGCCGTTCGCTTCATGCTGGGAGCCGCCCGCCATCTGAGGGCTGCCCGCTCGTGCGGTAGCGCTGCTGAGGAACAGGAAAGCGACCGACGCTCCGAGCCATCGTGCGATCATGACGTCCTCCCATCGAATCGGACGCCTTGCGGGCGACCAGCCATCGTGCCGCCCGCTCGGCATCTTCCGGGTACAACGCGCCGTTGAGTCAGTGACGCTCGAACGCTAAGGCGCCCCGAGGACGCCGAGTAGCGCCCCGCTCGGTCTCGTCGGGCGGTCGATCACTCCGCCCGATAGCCACGGCGTCTTGACGTGCTGGACGAACGCCCGCGACGCCGTGAGGCGCGCGTGGACGATCAGCCGCGCTGCGCCGCCTGCTGCGCCTGGATCGCGGTCAGCGTGATCGTGAAGACGATGTCCTCGATGAGGCAACCACGGCTGAGGTCGTTCACGGGCTTCGCAAGACCCTGCAGCATCGGCCCCATGCTGACCACGTTCGCGCTGCGCTGGACCGCCTTGTAGGTGACGTTTCCGGTGTTGAGGTCGGGGAAGATGAACACCGTCGCCCTGCCGGCGACCTGCGACTTCGGCGCCTTCTGAAGCGCCACGTCGGGCATGATCGCGGCGTCGTACTGGAGCGGCCCGTCCAGGAGGAGGTCGGGGCGCAGCGCGCGCGCCAGCTCCGTGGCCCGCTTCACCTTGAGGACGTCCTCGCCCGCGCCGCTCGTGCCCGTCGAGTACGACAGCATCGCCACGCGCGGCTCGATCCCGAACGCCCTCGCCGAGTCGGCGCTCTGGATCGCGATGTCCGCGAGTTGCTCGGCGGTCGGGTTCGGGTTCACGGCGCAGTCGCCGAAGACGAGCACCTGCTCCGGGAGGCACATGAAGAAGACGCTCGAGACGAGGGAGCAGCCGGGGACCGTCTTGATGATCTGGAGCGCCGGGCGGATGGTATGGGCGGTGGTGTGGATCGCACCGGACACGAGGCCGTCGGCCTCGCCGAGTGCCATCATCATGGTCCCGACCATGATGCTGTCGCCGAGCTCGCCGGCCGCGATCGGGGGGGTCATGCCCTTGTTCCTGCGGCGCTCGACGAGCGGGTCCACGTAGGCGGGCGCCACCTTGACGGGATCCAGAATCTCGATCTCTGGAGGCAGGACCACGCCCTGCTTCCGCGCCACTTCACGCACCTCGTCGGGGTTGCCGAGCAGGACGCAGCGGGCGATGCCGCGCTGCTGGACGATCGCCGCCGCCGCCACCGTCCGCGGCTCCGTGCCCTCGGGGAGAACGATGCGCTTGCGGGCGGCGCGCGCCGCCTCGACCAGGCGGTGCCGGAAAGCGGGCGGCGAGAGGCGCGGCACGCGGGTCGTCTTGACGAGCGTCTGGAGCCACTCCGGGTCGACGCGGTCGGCCACCGCCGTCATGACGCGGTCCACGCGCTCCGCGTCGTCGACCGGGATCTTGAGGTTCATGCCCGCCACGGCGTTCGCCGCGGCATAGCTGCCGTCGGCCACGGCGAGGACGGGGAGCCCGGTCTTGAGCGCCTGCTCGCAGATGGAGAACACGTGCTCCTCGGGCTCCACCCCGCCCGTGAGGAGGAGTCCCGCGAGGTGCACGCCGTTCAGGACCGCCAGCGACGCGGCGACCACCACGTCGCTCCGATCGCCAGGGGTGATGAGCAGCCGGCCGGGCCGGAACACCTTGATCGAGCCCGGGATGGCCATCGCGCAGAGCGCGACGCTCCGGATGCGGCGCCGATCGTAGTCGCCCGCGCGCAACACCTTCGCGCCGAGCGCGTCGGCGAGATCCTTCACCCGCGGGGCGGCGAGCTCGCCGCTCGACGGGACGACCGCGAGCGGGCGCAGCTTCTCGGCCTCGAGCGCGGCGCAGTAGATCCGGATCTCGGCCGCCGAGACGTCCTCCTCCTCGACCGCCGCGTCGACCCAGTGCGTCCGCGCCTCGGTGGCGTTGCTCGCGGCCGCTGCGCCCACCGTGACGCGGTTCAGGATGCACCCGACCGGCCGATCGGAACCGAGCACCCCATAGCCGCGGGCCGCGATGGCGAGCGCGTGCGCGAGCTCTCCAGGCGACTCGCCCCGGGGCGAGCCCACCAGCACGAGCTCGGCGTCGAGCGCCCTCAGCATGAGGCCGTTCACGCGCGAGCTGTAGATGATGCCGGGCTCGGGCCGCATGCCCTCGACGACGAGCACGTCGGCGCCCTCGGCCGCGCCGTTGCAGAGCGCGACCACGCGCTCCATGAGCGTCTGGTCGTCGCCACACGCGAGCAGGCTCTCCACGTCGATGCGCGCCATGGGCTCGGGTGAGTCGAGCTGCGCGCCGAGCTTCATGAGCGCGACCGAGCGGTCGTCGCCGCGTCCGGCGATGGGCTTCGCGAACGCCACGCGCACGCGCTGGCGATCGAGCGCGCGGACGAGGCCGAGGCAGGCGGTGGTCAGGCCGACCTGGCGGCCGGCGGGAGCGACGAGCAGGATATGGGCCATGGCGGTTTCCGGATAGAGGGGGCGCGCGCCGGGAGGAATCAGGCCGCGTTGGTCTTCGCTGCGCCTCGGACGATCTGGGCGGTGTCCATCGCGATCATGAGCTCCTCGTTGGTAGCGACGACCGCCGCCATGGGGCTCGTGGTCCTCGTGATCCGACCGCGCAGCGGCTTGCCGTGCAGCGAGTTCGCGTGGGCGTCGAGCGCGAAGCCGGCGAAGCCGAGCAGCTCGACGACCCGGGCGCGGACCTGAACGGCGTTCTCGCCGATACCACCCGTGAAGATGAGGGCGTCGACGCGGCCGAGCGACACGATCATGCCGGCTGCCGCCTTCGCGACCGAGTAGCAGAACTTGTCGATGGCGAGCTCCGCGCGCTCATGGCCGTGCTCCGCCGCCTCCTGCAGCGTGCGCATGTCGTTGCTGAGACCGGAGATGCCGAGCAGGCCGGAGCGCTTGTTGAGCGTGTCCATGACGGACTCCGCCGAGCAATGGAGCTCCTTCTTCATGTGCGCGATGATCGACGGATCGATCGAGCCGCTCCGGGTGCCCATCACGACCCCGTCGAGCGGGGTGAGGCCCATGGTGGTGTCCATGCTCTTGCCGTCGCGCACGGCGGCGAGCGAGCAGCCGTTCCCGAGGTGCGCGGTGACCATGGCGTGATCGGAGGGGTCGAGCCCGAGCTGGCGCACGGCCTGCTCGGACACGTAGCGATGGCTCGTGCCATGGAACCCGTACCGGCGCACCTCGTGCTTCTCGAACCACTCGTAGGGCACCGCGTAGAGGTATGCCCGCGGCGGCATGGTCTGGTGGAACGCGGTGTCGAACACCGCGACCTGGGGCAGCCCAGGGAAGAGCTCCTTCGCGATCTCGATCCCGAGCAGGTTCGGCGGATTGTGGAGCGGACCGAGCGGGATGCACTCCTCGATCTTGGCGATGACCTCGGGCGTGATCGGGATCGACCCGGAGAAGCGGGTGCCGCCGTGCACGACGCGGTGGCCGACCGCGACCAGACCTTCGGCGAGTCGGAGCTCCTTCAAGAGGTCCACCACGACGCGCAGCGCCGCGTCGTGACCGGCCTGATGCAGAACGCGCGAATGCTTCTGCCCGTCCCACCTCCAGTCCAGGGTCGCGTGCGGCGAGCCGAGGCGCTGGGCGAGCCCGGAGACGTACTCCTGGCCCGTCGTCGCGTCGATCACGGCGAACTTCGCCGACGAGCTGCCACAGTTCAGGACGAGAATGCTCATGGGACCTCCGGGGCGTTCCACGAGAATCGCCCGTGCGACCCTCGCACCGCAAGGGGCGTGGCATGGAAGCCCCACGGAGGGCTCACCCGGTGATCACGCAGCATTGGATTTCGCTGCGCCTCGGACGATCTGGGCAGTGTCCCTCGCGATCATGAGCTCCTCGTTGGTGGCGACGACCGCCGCCATGGGGCTCGTGGTCCTCGTGATCCGGCCGCCCAGCGGCTTGCCGTGCAGCGAGTTCGCGTGGGCGTCGAGCGCGAAGCCGGCGAAGCCGAGCAGCCCGACGATCCGGGCGCGGACCTCGACGGCGTTCTCGCCGATGCCGCCCGTGAAGACGAGGGCATCGACGCGGCCGAGCGACACGATCATGCTCGCTGCTGCCTTCGCGACCGAGTAGCAGAACTTGTCGATGGCGAGCGCCGCGCGCTCGTGGCCGTGATCCGCTGCCTCCTCCAGCACCCGCATGTCGTTGCTGAGGCCGGAGATGCCGAGCAGGCCGGAGCGCTTGTTGAGCGCGTACATGACGTCGTCCGCCGGGAGATGGAGCTCCTTCTTCATGTGGGCGACGATCGACGGATCGATCGAGCCGCTCCGGGTGCCCATCACGACCCCGTCGAGCGGGGTGAGGCCCATGGTGGTGTCCATGCTCTTGCCGTCGCGCACGGCGGCGAGCGAGCAGCCGTTCCCGAGGTGCGCGGTGACGATGGCATGATCGGAGGGGTCGAGCCCGAACTGGCGCACGGCCTGCTCGGACACGTAGCGGTGGCTCGTGCCGTGGAACCCGTACCGGCGCACCTCGTGCTTCTCGAACCACTCGTAGGGCACCGCGTAGAGGTATGCCCGCGGCGGCATGGTCTGGTGGAACGCGGTGTCGAACACCGCGACGTGGGGCAGCCCAGGGAAGAGCTCCTTCGTGATCGCGATCCCGAGCAGGTTGAGCGGGTTGTGGAGCGGGCCGAGCGGGATGCACGCCTCGATCTTGGCGATGACCTCGGGCGTGATCGGGATCGATCCGGAGAAGCGGGTGCCGCCGTGCACGACGCGGTGGCCGACCGCGACCAGGCCGTCGGCGAGGCGGAGCTCCTTCAAGAGGTCCACCACGACGCGCAGCGCCGCGTCGTGGCCGACCTGGTGCAGGGCGCGCGAATGCTGCTGCCCATCCACCTTCCAGTCGAGGGTCGCCTGCGGCGAGCCGAGGCGCTGGGCGTCCCCGGAGACGTGCTCCTGGCCCGTCGCCGCATCGATCACGGCAAACTTCGCAGACGAGCTGTCACAGTTGAGGACGAAGATGTTCATGGGCCCGCCGGGTGTTTCCGGAGCATCCACCAGGGCGACCCCGCACCGCAAGGGGACTGGCATGGAAGCCCCACGGAGGGCTCACCCGGTAGTCAGGCCGCGTTGGCTCTCGCTGCGCCCTGGAACGCGCAATGGCGCCGCGCGTCACCAGCTGGAACGCCGGCGGCCCTTGCGCTAGCGTTCCCTCATGCGAATCCGCCGCGGTGGCTGGGTGTACCGGCTCATGCGGCACCTGCACGAGCGCGCGCTCCAATCGGAGAAGGACCGCGTCATCCTCGACGCGGCGCTGGGGCACGCCTACGAGGGCCTCGTCATCACCGACGCCGAGGGGGTCATCCGCAAGGTGAACCGCGCCTACGCCACCTTCCTCGGCCTCGAGATCGAACAGATGGTCGGCAAGCACTGCACCCAGGTGGTCGAGAACACCCGGATGCACATCGTGGCGAAGACGGGCGTGCCGGAGCTCGCGCAGGTCCAGAAGATCCGCGGCCACGACATGATCTGCCACCGCATCCCCATCTTCGACGGGGGTCGGGTGGTGGCGGTGGTCGGCAAGGTGATGTTCCAGGACATCGGCGACCTGTTCGCGATGACCGGCCGCTTCGCCGCCCTGAAGAAGGAGCTCGAGTTCTACAAGAGCGAGCTCTCGAAGCGCATGGCGGCCCGCTACTCCTTCGACAACGTGGTGGGCCGGAGCGAGGAGCTGGAGCGCGTGAAGGCGCTGGCGCGCAAGGTGGCGAAGTCGGACACGACCGTCCTGCTTCAGGGCGAGAGCGGCTCCGGCAAGGAGCTCTTCGCCCACGCCATCCACCTCGAGAGCCCGCGTTCGCTGAAGCCCTTCGTGAAGGTGAACTGCGCCGCGATCCCGGAGACGCTGTTCGAGTCGGAGCTCTTCGGTTACAAGGCGGGCGCCTTCACCGGCGCGCAGAAGGGCGGCAAGAAGGGCAAGTTCGCCCTGGCGCACGAGGGGACGCTCCTCCTCGACGAGGTGAGCGAGCTGCCGCTCTCGATGCAGGTGAAGCTCCTGCGGGTCCTGCAGGAGAAGGAGATCGAGCCCGTCGGCGCCGTGGAGCCCGAGGCCATCGACGTCCGCATCATCGCCGCGACGAACAACGACCTGGAGGCGCTCGTGGCGTCGGGCTCCTTCCGGCACGACCTCTACTACCGGCTCGACGTGGTGCGCCTCGAGCTCCCACCGCTGCGGAGCCGGCCGGGCGACATCTCGATCGTCGCCGAGAGCCTGCTCAAGGCGCTCGAGAAGGAGACCGGCATCCCGGTGGACGGCCTCGAGGCCGAGGCGGTGGCGGCGCTCCAGGCCTATGGGTGGCCGGGGAACGTCCGCGAGCTGCGCAACGTGCTCGAGGGCGCGCTCTACCTCAAGGCGGGTCCCACCATCGCGCGGCACGACCTCCCCCGCGCGCTCCTCGCCCGCGTGGACGGGGCGCACGACGAGGCGCACGGCACGCTCCGCGAGACCTTGCGGCACGCCGAGGAGGAGGCCCTCCGCAGGGCCCTCCTCGATGCGCGGGGCGACAAGCTCCTCGCCGCGGCCCGCCTCGGCATCAGCAAGAGCTCCATGTACGCCAAGATCGAGGAGTACGGGATCGGCGCGGCCGGCCCCGGTGACAGGAGCCGCCGCGCGCTCCATCGGAGCTGAACGCCCCGCGCTCGTCTATTCGGGCCCGATGCCCCGCTTGTTCGTCTCGGCGGCGAAGAAGACGGACACCACCGTGATCGCGACGAGGCCGATCATGTAATACGCGACGTAGTGCGGATCGCCACCGCCGCGTCGGAGGAGCTCGGTCGCGAGGAGCGGTGACAGTCCGCCCGCGAACACCGAGGCGAGCTGGTATCCCAGCGAGGCGCCGCTGTAGCGCACGCGCGCCGAGAAGAGCTCGGAGAAGAAGCTCGCCTGCGGGCCGTACATGGCAGCGTGGCCGAGGGAGAGCGGGAGGAGGATGGCGAGCCAGACGTACCCCTGCTGCTTCGTGGCGAGGAGCGAGAAGAAGGGGAAGGCGAGGAGCCCGCAGGCGATCGCGCCATACATGTACACGGGCCGGCGGCCGATCTTGTCGGAGAGGGCAGCCCAGGCCGGAGCCGCGAAGATGCTGATGAAGGCGGCGACGAGGAGCCCGTTCAGCGCGATGACGCGGTCCATCTTGAGCTGGACTGACACGTAGGTGAGCGCGAACGTCGTGAAGACGTAGAAGAGCCCGTTCTCGGCGAAGCGCGCCCCCATGGCGAGGAAGATGTTCTTGGGGTGCTTCTTCAGCACCTCGACGAGCGGCATCTTCGACTCGGCTTTCTGCTCCCTGACCTTCGCGAAGACCGGCGACTCGGCCACCTTCATCCGGATGTACAAGCCGACCGCCACGAGGACGAAGGAGAGGAGAAACGGTACGCGCCAGCCCCAGGCGAGGAAGGTGGCCTCGGGCATCTTCGAGAAGTAGCGGAAGACGAGCGTCGAGAGCAGCAGGCCGATGTACGCGCCGATCTGCGGCCACGAGCCGTAAAAGCCGCGCCGGTTCGCGGGTGCGTGCTCGACAGCCATCAGCACCGCGCCGCCCCACTCGCCGCCCAGCCCGAAGCCCTGTGCCAGCCGCATCGTGACGAGGAGGAGGGGCGCCCAGATGCCGATGGTCTGGTAGGTCGGCAGCAGGCCGATGAAGGCCGTGGCGAGCCCCATGATCAGGAGCGTGATGTACAGCATGTTCTTCCGGCCCAGGCGATCGCCGTAATGGCCGAAGACGATGCCGCCGATGGGGCGCGCGATGAAGCCGACAGCGAAGGTCGCGAAGGCGGCGATCGTGCCGACGATCGGATCGAAGTTGGGAAAGAAGAGCTTGTTGAAGACGAGCGCGGCAGCGGTTCCGTAGAGGAAGAAGTCGTACCACTCGACGGACGTGCCGATGAGACTCGCCAGGGCGACCTTCACGATCTCGGAATGCTTCGGCTCGCCGACGGCTGCGGCGTTGGCCGCGGGGGCATTGCGAACGACTTCGGTGGGCATGGTTCCTCCGGCGAAGGGGTCGTCGGCTGAGGCGGGGTGACCGCTGCATCGAGCAACAGGTGCGCCAAGGCAGGTTTCGCAGCGCCGCTGCTCGCGCGCGGCTTTGTGTCGCAGCGGTTTGCCTCGCGAGCCGGCGGTCTGGGCCCCACCGCAGGGCCGTCCGCGGCTGATCGGGTGCTCCGCCGTTCCAGGATCCTGGACGGCGCGTCGGACCCGCCCGCCACCCGACTCGGTCGATTTCCAGCGCCAGGCCGCGAAACACATCTCTAGCACGATGCGTCAAATTCGCTCGACGTGAAACCGCCGTTCGATTCCAGGATCTCGGAATTCGCCCTCGCGGCCGGCCGTGAGCGCGGCAGCCCTGAAAGGCAGTCCTTCCAGCGAGAGGACCTGTCCGATCCCGCGCCGAGCGGGGAATCCGCTCCAGAGTTCTGGAATGGGGTGGTGCCCTCGGTCCGCTCGCCCAGCCCCTCCCAACCCTGCGCCGGACGGGCGTTTCGCGCTCGAGCTCGCGTGGCGTGCGTCTTGCTGACGGAGGCCCCGCGCCCTCCTAAAGAGAACGCCAGCACCCGCGGCGCGGATCGAGGACCTCATGCGCAAGAGCAAGATCATGTCGGCCGCGGAGGCCGTGGCGCTCGTCCGCGACGGCGACACCGTCGCGACGGACGGGTTCGTCGGCATCGGCTTCGCGGAGGAGCTCGCCATCGCCCTCGAGCGGCGCTTCCTCGAGAGCGGTCTTCCGAAGGGAATCACGCTCTATTACTGCGCCGGCCAGGGCGACGGAAAGGACCGCGGCCTCAACCACCTCGCCCACGAGATCCTCGTGAAGCGGGTGGTGGGCGGCCACTGGGGCCTCGCGCCCAAGCTGCAGAGGCTCGCCATCGAGAACCTCATCGAGGCGTACAACCTCCCGCAGGGCGTCATCGCCCACATGATGCGCGACGCCGCGGCGAGGAAGCCGCGGACGGTCACGCGCGTCGGGCTCGGCACCTTCGTCGACCCGCGTCTCGGCGGCGGGAAGATCAACGCCAGGACGACGGAGGACCTCGTCGAGATCGTCGAGTTCGATGGGCAAGAGTACCTCGCGTACCGGCCCCTACCGATCCACGTCGCCCTCCTGCGCGGCACGACGGCCGACGCGGACGGCAACGTCACGCAGGAGCGCGAGGCGCTCCTGCTCGAGGGGCTCGCCATCGCGCAGGCGGCGAGGAACTCGGGCGGGAAGGTGCTCGTGCAGGTGGAGCGCATCGCCGAGTGCGGGACCCTGCGTCCGCGCGACGTGAAGATCCCCGGGGTCCTCGTCGACGCGGTGGTGGTGGGGAAGGCGGAGAACCATGGGCAGACCTTCGGCACCCAGTACAACCCCGCCTTCAGCGGGGAGCTGCGCGTGCCAGCGCAGGGCCTCGAGGCGATGCCGATGGACGAGCGGAAGATCATCGCTCGCCGCGCCGCCTTCGAGCTCGGCGGCGGCGGCATCGTGAACCTGGGTATCGGCATGCCCGAGGGCGTCGCGGCGGTGGCGAACGAGGAGGGCATGCTCGACGAGCTCAGCCTCACCACCGAGCCCGGCACCATCGGCGGCATCCCGGCGAGCGGCCTCAACTTCGGCGCCGCCACCAACATGGACGCCATCGTCGACCAGCCGGCGCAGTTCGACTTCTACGACGGCGGCGGCATCGACGTGACGTTCCTGGGCCTCGCCCAGGCCGACCGGATGGGTAACCTGAACGTGAGCAAGTTCGGCCCGCGACTCGCCGGGGCGGGCGGGTTCATCAACATCAGCCAGAACGCGAAGAAGGTGGTCTTCGTCGGTACCTTCACCGCCGGTGGCCTGCGGGTGTCGATCTCCGACGGGAAGCTCCGCATCGAGGAAGAGGGCAAGATCGCCAAGTTCATCGAGGCGGTCGAGCACGTCACCTTCAGCGCCAAGACGGCGCTCCTCACCGGGCAGCCGGTGCTCTACGTGACCGAGCGGTGCGTCTTCACGCTGGGGAAGGACGGCCTCGAGCTCTCCGAGATCGCGCCAGGCGTGGACCTCGAGAAGGACATCCTGGCGCGGATGGCGTTCCGGCCCGTCATCCGCAGGACCCCGAAGCTCATGGACGCGCGAATCTTCCGTGATGCGGTGATGGGCCTCCGGGGAGCCTGAGAGCGAAGCACGGCCCAGCGTCGAATTCAGGGGCAGCGACACGGAAAGGGACACACCATGGCGATGAAGGACAAGGTCGTTCTCGTGACGGGCGGCGCGGCAGGCATCGGCAAGGCGACGGCGGTGCGCTTCGCCGAGGCCGGCGCCAGGGTGGCCATCTGCGACGTGAACCGGGAGGCGGGCGAGGCGGCGGCGAAGTCGATCGGCTCCGAGGTCCGCTTCGACGTGGTGAACGTGGCCGATCGCGCGGCGGTGGGGGCCTGGATGGACGCCGTCGCCTCGCAGCTCGGCCGGATCGACGTGCTCGTGAACAACGCCGGCATCACCCGCGACGCGCAGCTCGCCAAGATCGCCGAGGGCAAGGTGGTGAAGCAGATGTCCGAGGCCGACTTCGACCTCGTCGTCAGCATCAACCTGAAGGGCGTCTTCAACTGCACGCACGCGGTGGTGCCGCACCTGGTGAAGGGCGGCGGCGGCGTCATCCTGAACGCCTCCTCGGTGGTCGGCCTCTACGGCAACTTCGGCCAGACGAACTACGTCGCCACCAAGGCAGGCGTCATCGGCATGACCCGCGTCTGGGCCCGCGAGCTCGGCAAGAGCAACATCCGCGTGAACGCGGTCGCCCCAGGCTTCATCGGCACCGAGATGGTGATGAAGATGCCGGAGAAGGTCCTCGACGGGATGAAGGGCCACACGCCCATGGGCCGCCTGGGCGAGCCACGCGACATCGCCAACGCCTACTTCTTCCTCGCCTCGGAGGAGGCGAGCTTCATCACCGGCGCCGTGCTGAGCGTCGACGGCGGCATCGTCCTCGGAACCTGATCCGCCGGAGCGCCCCGCGCGCTCGGCCACCCCTCATCGAAGTTCACGGAGGTCGTCATGAAGAATGCCCGTGAGGTCGTCATCGTCGGTGCTGCACGCACCCCCATCGGCTCGTTCCTGGGCGCGCTCGCGAGCGTGCCTGCCGCGCGGCTCGGCGCCATCGCCATCCGCGAGGCGCTCCTCCGCGCCGGAGTCTCGCCCGGCGCGGTGGACGAGGTCGTGATGGGCAACGTGCTGCAGGCGGGGCAGGGGCAAGCGCCGGCGCGTCAGGCCGCGCTCTTCGCCGGGCTGCCGGACACGGTGCCCTGCTGGACGCTCAACAAGATGTGCGGCTCGGGCCTCAAGGCAGTCATGTCGGCCGCGCAGGCCATCGCCGTCGGTGACGCCGACGTGATGGTGGCGGGCGGCATGGAGTCGATGTCGAACGTGCCCTACTACGCGACCAAGATGCGGAGCGGGGCGCGCATGGGGAACGTCGAGCTCGTGGACGGTATGCTGCAGGACGGGCTGATGGACGCCTACGAGACCATCCACATGGGCATCTGCGCGGAGGAGACCGCCGCACGGTTCGAGATCTCCCGCCAGGCGCAGGACGCGTTCGCGCTCCTCTCGACCAGGCGCGCCATGGAGGCGCAGGCGAACGGCCTCTTCAAGTCCGAGATCGTGCCCGTCGAGATCGAAGGCAAGCGCGGCGAGCGCACCGCAGTCGCCGAGGACGAGGGGCCGAAGTTCGCCAAGCCGGACAAGATCCCGTCGCTGAAGCCCGTCTTCAAGAAGGATGGCACGGTCACCGCCGCGAACGCCTCGTCCATCAACGACGGCGCGGCGGCGGTGGTGCTCATGAGCGCCGAGCGCGCCGCCAAGGAGGGCCGCCCGGTGCTGGCGCGCCTCACCGCGTGGGGAGGGGCGGCGCGGAAGCCGCGCGAATTCACGATCGCCCCAGCCGATGCGGTGAAGCGCGTGCTCGACGGCGCGGGGCTCGGGGTGAAGGACGTCGACCTCTGGGAGATCAACGAGGCCTTCGCGGTGGTGGCGCTCGCGAACAACCGGCTCATCGGGCTCGACAGCTCGAACGTGAACGTCCGGGGCGGCGCGGTCGTGCTCGGCCATCCCATCGGCGCGAGCGGCGCACGCATCCTGGTGACGCTCCTCTACGCCATGAAGGACCTCGACGTGAAGCGTGGCGTCGCCAGCCTCTGCATCGGGGGCGGCGAAGGGGTCGCGGCGATCGTCGAGCGGAGTTGATCGCTCGGGTGCAGCATCACGGCACCGAGGTAGGCTATCTCTCGACCTCGACCGACTCCGCCCAGACGATCTCCTGAGCGCGCGCGCGCGTGGCGCGCCGGCCGGCGGACGGCTAGCATGCCGCGGGGGGCGCCGGACCGATGTGGATGCTGGAGCCGAGGAGCGCGCTCGTGCGCACTGGCGCGGCCGCCGCCTATCTGGTGGCGGTGGCGCTGCTCGTCCACCTGCAGGAGATCGGGGTCTGGCTCCGGCACGAGGAGCGG
>DASPZP010000423.1:0-6681 GCA_035636195.1 Anaeromyxobacteraceae bacterium | reverse complement strand
TCCGGGCCGGCCGCGCGGCGCGCCCTCGACGCCCGCCTGCGGCTCGTCGCGGTCGACCTGGCGCTCCTGCCGCGGGCGCTCCTGCCGCCGCGGCTCGGACTGGCCGGCCAGGTCGACGCCGAGGTGTCGGCGAAGGGCGCGACGGCCGCGCCGGCGGTCACCGCGCGGCTGGCGCTGGCGCGCGGCGCGGTGCTCGGGATGGAGGGGCTCACCGCGCGCGCGGAGCTTGCGTACGACGGCGCGCGGCGGCGGGCGCGGCTGGACGTCGGGGCGCGGCGCGCTGCGGGCGGTGAGGTGGTGGCGAAGGGCGAGCTCCCGGTCGCCCTCGCCCGCGCCGGGCCGCGTGAGCCGCTGGCGCTGCACCTCGTGGTGCGGGACTTCCCGCTGACGGAGGCGCTGCGGCTGGCGCAGGTGGAGCCCCCCGAAGCCATGGCGGGGACGCTCGGCCTGGAGGCGACGCTGGGAGGCGTCGCAGGCGCGCCCACCGTGGACGTGTCAGTGGCGCTCGACCGCGCCTCGTACGGACCCATCGACGCCGTGGCGGTGCGGCTCGCGCTGCAAGGCAGCGGCCGCGAGGCGCGGCTCACCGGGACCGCCGACGCCCGCGCCGCGCGCGCCGCGGAGGTGGAGGCCGCGCTGCCGCTCGACTGGGCACGCCTCCTCCGCGCGCCTGCCGGGGTAGCGCGCGGCCTCGCCACGGCGCCGCTCACGGCGAAGGTCGCCGTGCCTGGCTACGACCTCGCCCTCGTCGCCGGTCGGCTGGGGATCCCATCCGACCTGCGGGGGCAGCTCGCGGCAGGCGCGACCGTGACCGGCACGGCGCGCGCGCCGCGCGGCGACGTGGCCGTGGACTGGACCCGCGGCGCAGTGGCGGGCTATCAGGACCTCCAGGTGCACCTCGCCGCGACCGCCACCGGAAGCACGCGGCTCGAGGGGCGGGCCACTCTCCAGGGAGAGGAGGTGTTGCGCCTGGCTGTCTCGGCGGCGCTCCCGGTGGAGCGGCTCGGAGAGCCCGCCGCGCGCGAGGCGGCGGCCCTCACCGCGCGGCTCGACGTGCCGCGGGCCGACCTGAGCCGGTCCGGGGCGCCGGTGCCGCTCGCGGGCCACCTGGAGGGCTGGATCGAGCTCGCGGGCAGCCTCGCCTCGCCCCGGCTCGCCGCCGACGTGAAGGGGCGAAAGGTCGAGATCGGAGGCGTGCCCCTGGGCGACGTGGCGGTCAACGCCCACGGCGGCGGCGGTGCGCTGCACGCCGGCCTCGAGCTCGCCGGCGCGCGGGGCGGCACCCTCACCGGCGCGCTCGACGCCGAGGCGGACCTGGGGTTGCCGGCGCTGCGCCGCGGCGAGCTCGGGAAGGCGCCCTCGCGGGCCGCGCTGCAGGCGCACGCGCTCGACCTCGGGTTCCTGCCGTCGGTCGCGCCCGGGCTCGTCCGCTCCGCCTCGGGCAAGCTCGAGGCGGACCTCACCGCCGCGGGCCCCTTGGCGCGGCTGGTCCCGCGCGGCACCGCGACGGTGAAGGACGGGAGCGCGGCGGTGGTCGAGTTCGGCGAATGGACCGGCATTGCGCTCGAGGCGTCGCTCTCCGACGACGTCTTCCAGCTCGACCGCCTCACCGCCCGGCACGGCCACGGGCGGGTGGAGATCAAGGCGAAGGCGATCGGTCTCGCCCGCAAGGGCGCGCCGGCCGACCTCACCGGCTCGCTGGAGGCGGACGACCTCACCGTCTCTCGCGCCGGCCAGGACTTCGCCAACGTCACTGCCAGCGCTTCCCTCTCGGGCAAGCTCTCGGCCAGCGGCGTCGACGCGGAGCTCCAGATCCCGCATGCGCTGGTGAAGCTGCCCCCGAAGCTCCCCACCCGGAAGATCCAGCCGCTCGATCAACGCCCCGACATCGTGGTGGCGCCGTTCCACCGCAAGGAGCCGCCGAAGCTGGCCTCGGCGCCGGCGACGCCATTCCAGATCAAGGTCCACCTGCTCGTCCCGAACCGCTTCCAGATCAAGGGCGACAACCCGACCGTGGACGTCGAGCTCAAGGCGGACGTGGTGGCGGAGGAGGAGGAGGGGGATCTCCTGGTCACCGGCACGGTCGAGACGCTGCGCGGTCGGGTCGAGTCGATCGGCGGGCACCCCTTCGACGTGAAGCGCGGGCGCATCCAGTTCACGGGCGATGTCGTCACGGCGGGGCTGCTCGACGTCCAGGCGGTGGCTACTTACTCGAACCCCTCCGTCACCGTCACCGTCGCCATCACCGGCTCGGTGGAGAAGCCCGAGCTGAAGCTGACGAGCGAGCCCGCCATGGACGAAGGGCAGCTCGCCCTGCTCGTCGCCACCGGTCGCTCGGACTTCAAGGCGGGTGCGGGAGGCATCTCGGTCGAGCAGGTCGGCGGCGCGGCCTTCGGCGCGCTCACGCAGCAGGCGTTCAAGGATCTCCTCGCGGACAAGCTGCCCCTGGACAGCGTCACCCTCGACAGCTCCCAGCTCCGCGCCGGCAAGTACCTGACGGACAAGATCTACGTGGGGTACACGCGCCGCGGGCTGTTCGGCTCGACCGTCGACGAGGGGAAGAACACGAACGAGGTGCGGGTCGAGTACCAGATCTCGCGGCGCTGGACGTTCGAGACGAGCTACGGGGACGCGCAGAGCGGCGGGGCCAGCCTCATCTGGTCGAAGGACTATTGAAGTGCCGGGCGGGTTGACCTGCGCGGGCCCCCCGGTGTATCGCCGGACGCCGCCCGCACCACCTGTTCCCCAGGAGACGACGCACATGGCCCCCAGCACCGCCCGCGCCCAGAAGAAGAGCCCCTCCGCCCGCCTGGAGTTCAAGGTGAAGGACCTCGGCCTCGCCGAGTGGGGCCGCAAGGAGCTCGACCTGGCCGAGAAGGAGATGCCGGGGCTCATGGCGGTGCGGCAGGAGTATGCGAAGCGGCAGCCGCTCGCCGGGCAGCGCATCACCGGCTCGCTCCACATGACCATCCAGACGGCGGTGCTCATCGAGACGCTCCAGGCGCTCGGGGCCGACGTGCGGTGGGCGTCCTGCAACATCTTCTCGACCCAGGATCACGCGGCGGCGGCGGTGGTGGTGGGCAAGGACGGCACGCCCGGCGAGCCGCGCGGCGTCCCGGTCTTCGCCTGGAAGGGCGAGACGCTCGAGGAGTACTGGGACTGCACCGAGCGTGCCCTCGACTTCGGCGGCGGAAAGGGCCCGACGCAGATCGTGGACGACGGCGGGGACGCGACGCTGCTCCTCCACAAGGGCGTCGAGTTCGAGCAGGCCGGCAAGGTCCCGCCCCCCGAGAGCGCCGATTCGGAGGAGCTCGCCATCGTGCTCACCGTGCTCGTTCGCGAGCTGAAGAAGGACCCGAAGCGCTGGCGGCGGGTCGCGGCCGCGTGCCAGGGCGTCACCGAGGAGACCACCACCGGCGTGCACCGCCTGTACGAGATGGAGCGGGCAGGAACGCTCCTCTTCCCGGCCATCAACGTGAACGACTCGGTGACGAAGTCTAAGTTCGACAACCTGTACGGCTGCCGGCACTCGCTCGTCGACGGCATCATGCGCGCCACCGATGTCATGCTGTCCGGCAAGGTGGCGGTGGTGTGCGGCTATGGCGACGTGGGCAAGGGCTGCGCCCAGAGCCTGCGCGGCCAGGGCGCGCGGGTGCTCGTGACGGAGGTGGATCCCATCAACGCGCTGCAGGCGGCGATGGAGGGCTACCAGGTGGTGCGGCTCGACGACGTGGTGAAGACGGCCGACCTCTTCATCACCGCCACCGGCAACCTCGACATCATCACCGTCGAGCACATGAAGAAGATGAAGGACTGCGCCATCGTGGGGAACATCGGCCACTTCGACAACGAGATCGACATGGCCGGCCTGAAGAAGGTGCCGGGCATCGAGCGCATCAACGTCAAGCCGCAGTACGACGCCTGGAAGTTCCCCGACGGCCACCGGGTCCTCGTCCTCGCCGAGGGCCGGCTGCTCAACCTCGGCTGCGCCACCGGCCACCCGAGCTTCGTCATGTCGAACAGCTTCACCAACCAGACGCTGGCCCAGATCGAGCTCGCCACCCGCCGCGACGCGTACGAGAAGAAGGTCTACGTCCTGCCGAAGCACCTCGACGAGAAGGTGGCCCGGCTGCACCTCGCCCAGATCGGCGTGAAGCTCACCAAGCTCACGAAGAAGCAGGCCGAGTACCTCGGCGTCTCGCCGAACGGGCCGTACAAGCCGGATCACTATCGGTACTAGAGGGCGGCGGGGGACAAGCCCCCGCCCTACACACCGGCGTGGGGCGGGGTTCATCCCCCGCCGCCGCCACGCGAGCACGAGTAGGGCGGGGGTTCATCCTCCGCCGGCGCCACGCGAGCGCGGCGAGCAGCGCCACCATCGTCCCGGCTGCCAGCGCGATCCCGCGCCCGAGCTGCGTCGGATGGTATTCGAGCCGCAGCCGGTGGCGCCCGGCGGGCATCGCCACCGCCATGAAGGCGTAGTCGGCCCGGGCGAGCGGCACCGCGGTGCCGTCGAGCGTCGCCTGCCAGCCGGGGAACCATGGGTCGAGCACCACCGCCACCCCGTCGCGCGGCGCCGTCAGGGTCGCCTCGAGGAGCCCGCCCACGACCCGGACGTCGCTCGCCGCGACAGGACCTGCAGGCGCGCCGGAGCTGGCGAGCGGGAGTGACGGGCCGGGCGCGAGCACCGCCCGGTCGCCCCGCGCCGCCTCCCGGAGCCGAGCTCGGAGCGCCTCGTCACCAGCCACCTCCCAGGCGCCGGTCCAGAACACCCGCGGCAGGGCCGGCGCGCTGTAGGCGAAGGTCGCCCGATCGTATTCGGGCTGGAGCTCGCCCAGCACCGGCAGCGCGAGCGGCTCGTCGGCCACCACGATCGGCGCGGCGAGGAGCGGCCAGAGGGCGGAGGTGGGGAGCGGCCGCGGGAAGTTCGTGTCGGCGACGATCGGCCCGGGCGGGGCCAGGCGATCGTGCCGGGTCGCCTCGAGGAGCCGCCGGACGCGATCGATCACCGTCGGGCCGTAGCCGGTGACGCCCTCCCATCCGTTCCGGAGCGGCGCGTTGGCGGTCCTGCCCCAGCCGGCGATCACGGCCACCCGCCGCGGGGCGGGCGCGGCCGGCACGAGCGAGGTGAGATCGGCGAGGGCCGCGCGCTCCTCCGCAGCCGGGCCGACCGGGTTCATGTCGCCGAAGGCGAGGTAGAGGTCGGCCGCGCAGAGGAGCAGGGCCACTCCCACCCACGGCCCACTCCAGCGGTGGGCCGCGAGGAGGGTGCGGCCCGCGGCGAGCCAGGCGAGGCCCAGGAGCGCCAGCACCACGGTCGTTCGCGCGCCCTCGCGCGCGGCGGCCGGGTCGAGCGAGAAGCCCGGCAGGCGGATCAGGTTGGGCGTGAGCGCCACCACCGCGGCGAGCACCAGGCCGGCCCCGAGCCAGCGCCGTCCCCGGCTGTCCGGCGCCCGCAGCGCGGCGAGCCCCTCCGCTGCGAGGACGGCGCTCGCAAGGGACGTCACCATGAGCGAGCGGGTGGGGTTCCGGAACGCGCCGTAGCCGGGGAGGAACCGGTACAGGGCCCGGTGCAGCCCGAGCCAGGCGTCCTCACCGAAGGAGAGCCACACCCCGACGACGCCCAGCGCGAGGAAGAGCCACAGCCCGCGCCGGCGCAACGGCGCCGCGGCGGCGAGCCCGAGCGGCAGGATGCCGAGGTACCCGGTCGCCTCCCACAGGTTCATGTCGGGGATGTACCAGCGACCGCCGAAGGCGTTCGGGACGAGGAAGAGCGCCAGGCCGAAGCGGTCCGGCCACTTCCAGCTCGTGGCGAAGGCATAGCCGACCCCGGCGCCACGGGGGCCGAGCCCCGCCAGCTCCAGCACCGGCAGGACCACGGGAGCGGCGAGGAGGAGCCCGAGGGGAGCCGCCACCAGCGCGAGGAGCGCATCTGCAGGACGTCGCCGTCCGAGGGTGGGCGCGAGCGTGAGCGCGTAGGCGCCCGCGACGAGCGTGCCGAAGTACGCCATCTGCGCCGCGCCGCCGAGCCAGGACAAGGCGGCCGCGAGGGCGGTGAGGAGGAGGTGGCGCCCGCGCCCACTCTTGGCGAAGCGGTCCAGCCCGGCGAGCATCCAGGGCCACCAGGCGCAGGAGGCGGCGAAGATCCAATGCTGCACGTGCACCGTCTGCTTCGCGCCGAGCGCGAACAGGATCGCGCCGAGCAGCGCCTCGGCCGGCCCGAGGCCGCGCGCGCGAAGCCAGGCCAGCATCCCCCAGCCGGCCCCCACGAGGTGGAGGAGGACGCCCAGCGTGAGCGCCCGCGGCGCGTCCCAGGGCAGGGTGAGCCAGGTGGCGGGGTCCAGGAGGGCCGCCTGCGGGTCGCCGAGGAGCGGGTAGCCGAGGAAGAAGCCGCGCTGCCAGCCCGGCACCTGTCCAGCCCGCAGGTGCGCCGCCACCGCCTCGCGCACGCCGAAGAAGAAGTTCCGGAGGTCCTGACCGACGAAGGCCTGGCCCGGCGCGGCGGCGCGGGCGTGGAAGGCCACGACCAGCGCCGGCACGGCCAGGTAGGTCGCCAGCCAGCGCAGGCGATCGCGAGAGCTCACGAGGTCGAGGCCGTCCCCCTCTCCCCCGGCGGGGGAGAGGGCCGGGGTGAGGGGGTCGCGGTCGAGGTCGACGTCGGGGTCGCGGTCGCGGTCGAGG
>DASPZP010000422.1:0-2028 GCA_035636195.1 Anaeromyxobacteraceae bacterium | reverse complement strand
TGAGGATTATGCTTTTGCCTGAAGGCCGGCAAGAGTTCTAGCGATCGGAGAAGACATGCGAACGCTCATCCTGGCCCTCGCGCTCGTCCCGGCGCTGGCGTTCTCCGCCCCTCCCGCGCCGCCTGGGCCGGCGGATGCGGCCTCCGCGCAAGGTCGGCGCGATGACCTGCGGCAGCGGCACCTGCGCCTCGCGCGCGCTCTCGGCCTGGCCGAGGAGCTCGACCTCGACGAGCAGGGCGCGCTGAAGCTCCGCGCCACGCTCGCCCGGCACGACGAGCGGCGCGCGCCGGCGGAGCGGGACGTCACCGAGGCGGTTCGGACGCTGCGCGCTGCCGCGGCGGGGGAGGGCGCGCAGGCCGCGCAGGTCGACGGCGCCGTGCAGCGCCTGCACGATGGCCGCGAGCGGCTGGCGCGGCTCGACGCCGAGCTCCTCGCCGAGCTCACCTCCGGCGCCACGCCGGAGCGGAAGGCGCGGGCGGCCCTCTTCCTCGCTCACTTCCACGCGCGTGCGCAGGCTCCCCGCGGTCCGGGCGCCGGCGGGTATCCCCCCCAGAATCGACCGAACCGGCCGCCGGGCGCCGTAGCGGTGCCAGATCGCCCTTACGTGTACGGCCCTCCAGGGACGCCTGCCCCACCAGCGGGTGCGGCGCGCCCGCCGGTCGCCCAGCCCATGCCCGGTGGGGCGCCGCCCGCGCCCCCGGCCGCCCCCCTGCCCCCGCCCCCCGCGCCGGGCGACGAGGGGCCGGAGCTGGAGGACTGGTTTTCCGGGGAGTGACCAGCGGCGGGGGACAAGCCCCCGCCCTACGCGAGAGGGCCCTGCACAGCGGAGCCCGGCGGGGACGCCCCGAGGCTCGGCCATCCAGGGTAAGAGACTATCATGGCCCGTCGATCGAGACGCACTCCCGGTGGCAGCGGCTCTGCGAGCGGACCCGTGTCGGCCTTACCGGGCGTGTACGAGGGACCGGTCGTCCTCACGACGCTCCTCGCCCGCGCCGGCTCTCCGCACGACGCCGAGGCCGTCACCGAGCGCTTCCGCGCAGCGCAGGCCGACAAGCAGGAGCGGAGCGACGTCATCCCGGCGCTCTTCGAGGAGGAGCCGCACTTCGCCTCGCCCGACGAGGCGCGCCGGCTGTACGGGAACCTCTTCGCGCTGTGGGACCGCCTCGCGCGCGGCATGACCGTCGTCGACGAGGACGCCGAGACCACGCCGGCGCCCATCCCCCTGCCGCCGCCGATGATCCCCAAGGTCGCGGTGACGCTGCCGCCGCGTGGCGAGACCCCAGGCCTCCTCTTGCCGGTGAGGCTCGTCGAGGCGGTCTGGAAGCACCTCGACGCGCTGTCCGAGCGCGAGCAGCGGCGGCTCCGCGACCGCTTCGAGAGCGCGCAGCCCAACGTCACCGCCTGGCTCGACGCCATCCCGCTGCCGGACTCCGGCGCGGCGGCGGCGCACGACCTCGCGTTCGAGAGCTGGGCCATGTACGACGTCGCCTTCGGCGATCGCGTCGACACGGTCTCGTTCCAGGCGCTGCGCGCCACCCACTCCGAGCCGCGGCCGCTCGAGGTGACGCAGCCAGCGCTGGCGGCCTACGTGCGCGAGGCGCTCGACCTGGTGGCCGAGGAGGACGGCACGTTCGGCGGCGCCGCCCGGGCGGAGGTGGAGCGCGTGGTCGCCACGCTGGCGCAGGGGTTGAGCGACGCGCTGGCGCCCGAGGACGACGCCTGAACGCAGCGGCGGGGGATGAACCCCCGCCCTACACCGAGGGTGACGCGACCGGCGGGGGATGAACCCCCGCCCTACACCGAGGGTGACGCGACCGGCGGGGGGTGAACACCGGCCCTACACCGAGGGTGACGCGACCGGCGGGGGGTGAACACCGGCCGCACGCGGTTCATCTGTCGTAGGGCGGGGGCTTGTCCCCCGCCGTCGCCTCACGCCGGCAACGATGCGAAGAACGACGTCAGCGCAGCGTTGAAGGCGGTCGGGTTCTCGAGGTTCGACAGGTGCGCCGCTGCAGGGATCAACTGCAA
>DASPZP010000421.1:0-3025 GCA_035636195.1 Anaeromyxobacteraceae bacterium | reverse complement strand
AGAGCGAGGAGAAGTACCGGCTGCTGGTCGAGAACCAGACCGACCTCGTCGTGAAGGTGGACCCCGAGGGGCGCTTCCTCTTCGTGAGCCCGAGCTACTGCCGGATGTTCGACAAGAGCGAGGCGGAGCTGCTGGGCCACGAATTCATGCCGCTGGTCCACGAGGACGACCGCGAGGCGACCGCACGCGCCATGGAGGCCCTGTACCGTCCCCCGCACACCGCGCACATGGAGCAGCGCGCGATGACCGTCCACGGGTGGCGCTGGCTCGCCTGGGCGGACACGGCGATCCTCGACGCCGGCGGGCGCGTCGCGGAGATCGTCGGCGTCGGACGCGACGTCACCGAGCGGCGCGTGGTCGAGGATCGCCTCCGCCAGTCGGAGAAGCTCGAGGCCATCGGCCGGTTGGCCGGCGGCGTGGCCCACGACTTCAACAACCAGCTCACGGGCATCCTGAACAGCGCAGAATACCTGCGTGAGACGCTGGTGCGGGATCCCGAGCGGCGGAGGATCGCCGATGAGATCCGAGAGGGTGCGCTGCGCTCGGCCGGGCTCACCCGTCAGCTGCTCGCGTTCGCTCGCAGGCGCGCCTCGCGCGACGTCGACCTCGAGATCGACGTGCATCGGATCGTGGCCGAGGTGGTGACGCTGCTCTCGCGCAGCATCGACAAGCGCATCGCGCTCCACACGGACCTCACGGCGGCGCCGGCGCTCGGGCGCGGCGATCCCGACCGCCTGCACGCGGCGTTGCTCAACCTCGCGCTCAATGCGCGCGACGCCATGCCCGACGGCGGGACGCTCACCTTCGAGACGCGCCCCGTCGAGTTGGACGCCGAGCGCGGCGCGTCGCTCGACGTCGCACCGGGTCGCTACCTCGAGGTGTGCGTCCGGGATAGCGGCGTCGGGCTGAGCGCCGAGGCGCGCGCGCACCTCTTCGAGCCCTTCTTCACGACGAAGCCGCCCGGCAAGGGCTCCGGCCTCGGCCTCGCGGAGGTCTACGGCACGGTCAAGGCCCACGGCGGCGCGGTCACGGTGGAGAGCGCTCCGCTCCAGGGCACGACCGTCACGCTCCTGCTCCCGGGCTCCGACGACACGGTCCGCGCATCCGCCGAGCCCGACCGCGGCGGACCTGCCGTGTCAGCTCCACCGCTGCGAGTGCTCCTGGCGGATGACCATCTCAATGTGCGTCGTTCGCTGAGCCTGCTGCTGCGAACGGGAGGCCACGAGGTGGTGGAATGTGAAGGCGGGCGACAGGCCCTGGAGCGCTACCAGGCGGAGGGGGGCGCGATCGACCTCGCCATCGTGGACATGATGATGCCCGACATGACGGGCCGCGAGGTCGTCGCGTACCTGCGAACCATGAGCCCAGCGCTGCCGATCATCGTCTCCTCGGGCTTCAGCGCCGGCTCGGATCTGGACGCACTGCGCGCCGAGCCCGGCGTGTATTTCATGCAGAAGCCCTACACGACCGACCAGCTCGAGCGCACGCTCGCGGCCGCGCTGGCGCGCGCCGTGGCGCCCGCAGTCCCCACCTGAATCCGGGGTGGAACGGACTACCCCGCGCCGCCGGTCCCCGGATCGCGCAGGTGACGGTAAGCGATCCAGGCGAGGTCTTCGAAGCTCGGGACGTCGCCGGTCTCCCCTGCGCGCGCCGTCCGCGTCGAGAGCCACGATCGAAAGGCCTGGAGCTGCGCGGGGCTGGGCGAGACCTGCAGGCGCGCTCCCTTGGCGCGAGCCAGCGCCTGGAGCGGTCGGTCGCCTCCAGCCACCAGGACGCAGAGCGCGAGGAGCGCGCTCCGGCCGATCCCGTGCTCGCAGTGCAGGTAGACCTTGAGCCCGCGCTGGACCTTCTCCGTGACCCAGGCGACCCCCTCGTCGAGCATGGACATGGCGATGGCGCACGCGTCCTGCGTGGGGAGATGGAGCAGCTCGATCCCGTGCTGCCGCAGCACGAGCTCGTCGTCGCAGTCTTCTACCCGGAGATCCACCACGTGCCCGATGCCGAGCTGCCGCGCCAGGTACTCGGCCGCCTCGATGGGGAACCGCCCCCCCACCGCCAGCTGCGGCGTCACCCAGTCGAGGTCGAGCTCCATCGCCGTCTCCCTGTACGCCTCCGTGTCACGCCTGCTCGACCGAGTGCCCGCGGCGCATGCCCGCACGAGCGATCAGGAGAGTCGCGGCGCCTCATCCTGTCCTTCGCGCCGTGCGAGGACCTCGCGATACGCTTCGAGATAGGTCCGCGCCATGCGCTCCGGGGAGAGCGCGAGACCGCGCGCGCGCGCCCGCGCGCCGAGCTCCCGTCGCAGCTCCGGACGCTCGATGAGGCCGCGGAGAACGGCGCGCAGCGCCTCGGGCGCTGCGTTATCGACGAAGACGGCCGCGCCGTTCCACACCTCGCGCAAGGTCGGGATGTCGCCCAGCACCAGCGCGCAGCCCGCCAGCGCCGCCTCCAGCGCCGAGAGTCCGAACGGCTCGTAGCGCGCCGGAAGGGCATAGATGGCGGCGCGCGCGTAGAAGCAAGCGAGCGCGTCGGGTGAGAGGTGGCCGAGCGGGCGGGCGTACCGCGGCCCCGGCGAGCCCCGCTGCGCGAGATCCGGGTGCTCCTCCTCGCCAGCGAGGAGCACCGGCCACGGGAGGCCTGCGGCGATGCCGTCGAGCAGCGCGACGTTCTTGGCGGCGTCCCAGAGCCGCCCTGCGCACAGGATGAGCTCTTCCTTCTCGCCGAGCTCGCACGAGAACCGGTCCGCTGACCGGCCATTGGGGATGACCCGCGCGCGCGGCAGTGCCCCATGGTGGCGCATCAGCGCGGAGAGCATCGCCTGCGTGGGTGCGATCACCAGGTCGGCTGCTGCCAGCCCTCTCGCCACCTCCCGTCGGTAGCGATCGAAGCTCGCCGGCGCCGGTGTACCCCGGACCGCGTCGAACCACGAGCAGACGCAGGAGTGCGCCACGACGACCACGGGAACTCCGAAGGGCAGTGAGGCGTGGGCGTACGCGTTGAGGTGAACCAGATCCGGCTGCAACCG
>DASPZP010000420.1:0-5598 GCA_035636195.1 Anaeromyxobacteraceae bacterium | reverse complement strand
GGTCGGGCGCCACGGTCAGCCGGCGCAGGAGCGGCGACGCCGCAGGCGGATAGCCCTCGAGCTGCAGGTCGAGGCCGAGCTCGAGCCGGACGGCGTCGAGCACGCGCAGGAGCTCGAGGAAGTCCTCGGCGGTGGGGAGCGGCGGCAGGAAGACGTGGAGCCGGTCCTCGCGCACCTCGACGGCCAGGGCGGTGTGGACCGCCGCCTTCTCCTTCGCGGCCTTGGCGGCCGCGAGGCGCGCTTGGCGCGCCTCCTCCTGCTCCTTGCGGCGCGGGTCGGGCAGGGCGAGCTCCGGCTCGGGCTGCTCGACCTCCACCGGCGTCCCGCGCAGCGAGGCGAGCGGCAGCCGGAGGCCGATGGGGCTGTCGCCCGGGATGAGGAAGAGGTGGCCGCGCCGGAAAGACCAGCCCTCCGACCGCCACGCACCGTCCTCGCGCGCCAGCGGGAGCACGAAGCCGGCCGGCTGGCCCGGGCCACCGCCCAGCAACCTGGCCAGCCGCCGCCGCTCGTCGGGATCGTCGAGGTCGGCCTCCAGCGGATCCACATCGACCGGGAGGGTCGCTTCCTCCTGCACGAGCCGCCACGGATCCTCGTAAGCCGGCAGCGGCGCCGCGAGGCCGAGGCGGGCGGCGATGGCCTCGGCGACGGCATGGACGGAGGCACGGCTCGCCGCCTGCGGCAGGCGGGCGTCGGTCCACAGCGGCCGTCCGTCGGCCCGTCCGACGAGCTCGATGGCCCAGCGCGGGAGCGGCTCCCCCGGGTACCACTTGCCCTGACGGCGCAGGAGCACGGCGCCGGGCGCGAGTCGTCCGCGGAGCTCCTCCGCGAGGAGCATCGCCGCCGGCCACTTGGAAGGGCCGAGCGCCTCGGCGTTCCACTCCGGCGCGCCGGCGTCGTCGCGGGCGTTGAAGGTGGGCTCGCCGCCGGTCGTGAGGGCGAGCCCGGCCTCCGCGAGGACCGCGTCGGCGGAGTCCCCGGCGGCGAGGAGGCGCTCCCAGGCGGTATCGGTGAACGGCGCCGTCGGGCGCGCCTCGTGGCCGAGGCGGGCCACCGTCGCCTGGAAGCTCACTTCACAGGCTGTGACGTCTGACGTGCCCTCGATGGGCGCCGCCAGCGCCGGCCGCGCCACGCACGCGAGCGGGACGTGCCCCTCGCCGGTGAGCAGGCCGCTCGTGGGATCGAAGCCGATCCAGCCGGCGCCGGGCAGGTACACCTCGGCCCAGGCGTGGAGGTCGACCACGTCGCGCCCGACACCCTTCGGCTGGTCCGGGATCATCCCCTCGTCGGTGAGCTGGATGAGATAGCCCGAGGCGAAGCGCGCAGCGAGGCCGCGGGCGCGCAGGAGCGCGATGAGCAGCACCGCCTGGTCGCGGCAGCTCCCGCGGGCCTGCTCGAGCGTCTCCTCCGGCGTCCAGAGGCCGGCCTCCTCGCGCACGACGTAGCGGATCCGCTGATGGACGGCCTGGTTGAGCTCGACCAGGAGTGGCACGGTCTTCCCGCCGCGCGGCGCCTTCGCCAGGAACTCGGCGAACAGGCTGCCGCCGGCCAGGGCCGGGTCCGCCGTGTCGAGGAACGGGGACAGGTCGAGGGTCACCTCGGGCGGATAGGTGAAGGGCGTCCGCTCGCACCGCTCGTCGAGGAAGAAGTCGAACGGGTTCACCGGCCGCACGTCGACCGCCAGGTCCACCACCACCTCCAGCGCGGGCAGGCGGCTCCCCTTCGCGAAGGTGAGCAGGGCGACGTTGTTTCCGAAGGGATCGTGCTGCCAGCGCACCGTCGCCTCCGCAGGCACGGTGAGCGCGTAGGTCTCCACCCGCGCTCGCGCGTGGTTGGCGGGGCGCAGCCGGATATGGTGCGGCCCGAGCGCGGCCGGGCTTGGATAGCGATACGTGCTGCGGTGCTGGACCAGGAGCCGCAGAACTCCTCCGTTCGAATTGTGGACTCATCCACGCTGCAAGTTCGCGGCCCATCTCTGGGATGCCCAACGGGATGAGGATACCGGCCGCTTTTCGGGGCGACCTGCCGATCCCGCGAGCAGCTGGGTGCTCCAACTACGTGCAACGAGGCAGAGAAACCGTCAGCGCCGCTGGCACAGGAGTACCTCCACAGGGGCAGTCGCCCCAAGGGCCCGGGTGGGTCGCCGCGGCTCGGCGCGGCCGTCGCGGCGTTGGCACTCGCCTTGCTCTGCTGCCCGTCGTGAATGGCAAGCGGGCCGAGCTGGAATTCGAGGCTCTCTACGAGATCAGCAGGGTCCTGTCGCTCTCGACGGACCTCAACAAGGCCTTCACCTCGACCCTGACGCTGGTCGATCTCACCCTCGGTCTCGAGAACGGCACCATCTCGCTCTTCGACCCGGTGACGGGCGAGGTGTTCGTCGAGGCCGCGCCGCACATGCCCGACGAGGATCGCATCCTGGGGCGGCTCAGGCCCGGGGAGGGAATCATCGGCCGCATCTTCGCGACCGGCATGCCGATGGTGGTGCCGGACATGGCGCAGGAGCCGCTCTTCCTCAACCGCACCGGGACCTGGCGCAACCTGAACGAGGATCCCCGCGCGCTCATCGGCGTACCGCTCCAGGATGGGCGCGCCGTGCTGGGGGTGCTCACCGCCGACCGACCCTATCGCGCCGGGCCGACCCAGCTCGGTCGCGACGTGCGCTTCTTGACGCTCGTGGCGGGCCTCGTGGCGGTGCGGGTGCGGCTGGCGCACCTCGAGAACCTGCACCGGCGGGCGGCGCAGGACGTGCCGGCGGTGGCGCCGTCCGCGGAGCGCTTCCCAGGCATCGTGGGCGCGAGCGCGCCGCTGCGCGACATGCTGGAGCTCATCGGGCGGGTGGCTCAGAGCCGCGCCACCGTGTTCCTGCGCGGCGAGAGCGGCACCGGCAAGGAGCTCCTGGCCCGCGCGGTCCACGACGCGAGCCCGAGGGCAGAGCGGCCGTTCGTGACGGTGAACTGCGCGGCGATCCCGGAGACGCTCCTCGAGAGCGAGCTGTTCGGACACGAGAAGGGCTCGTTCACCGGTGCGGCGCAGGCGCACGTCGGTCGCTTCGAGCAGGCGGACGGCGGCACGCTCTTCCTCGACGAGGTGGGAGAGCTCTCCCCGGCCGCGCAGGCGAAGCTCCTCCGCGCCGTGCAGGAGCGGCAGTTCGAGCGCGTGGGCGGGAAGAAGACCGTGACGGTGGACGTGCGGCTCGTCGCCGCGACGAATCGGGACATGGAGGAGATGGTCCGCCAGGGCGCGTTCCGGCTCGACCTCTACCACCGCCTGTCGGTCATCGCGGTGGTGGTGCCCCCGCTCCGCGAGCGGCGAGAGGATGTGCCGAACCTGGCGAGCCATTTTCTGCGAGTGCTGAACGAGGAGAACGTGCGGCGCGCCGAGCTCACGAAGGGCGCCGTCGAGGTGCTCACGCGCTGCCGCTGGACGGGCAACGTGCGCCAGCTCCGCAACTGCCTCGAGCGGCTGGTGGTGGTGACCGACGCAGACGTGCTCGAGCCGAGGCATCTCCCGTGTCAGACCCCCGGCGGTTCGACGTGTCTCCTCGAGCGCGCCGCGCCGCCGGTGGTGGTGGAGATCGGGCGGCCGGTCGAGCGCGTGCCGGTCGCCCCACCGCCGGGTGAGCTGCTCCTCGCGGCGGGCGCCCCGACCGAGGCGGACGAGCGCGAGCGCGTACGCGCCGCCCTGGAGCGGTGCGGCTACGTGCAGGCGAAGGCGGCCCGCGTGCTCGGAATGACTGTGCGGCAGCTCGGCTACCGAGTGCGGAAGTACGGGATCGAGCTGCGGCGGCTCTAACGGCTCAGCCGCAGGCAGACGAGCTGCGTGCCGCTCCACCCGAGGCCGGCGTAGAAGGCGAGCGCCGGCGCGTTCTCGCGATCGGCGAGCAGCTGCAGGCGGCGCGCGCCGCGCTCTCCCGCCCAGGCCGCGACGGCTTCGAGCAGCGCTCGCCCGACGCCGCGGCGCCGCTCGCTCGCGAGGACCACCATGTCCTCCACCCAGGCGGAGAGGCCGCCCTCGGCGGTGGACACCACGAGCTGCGCGGTGACCATCCCCACCACCACGCCCGCGCGCTCGGCCACGAGCACGGTCGAACGCGCCGGCGCGGCGAGCAGGAGCGCGAGGCCGTCGCGTTGCCGCCCCGCGTCGGGCTGGAAGTCGGCCTCGATCTCGAAGAGGACGGCCAGGAGGCCGACGAGCGCATCGACGTCGAGCGTGGTGGCGCTGCGGACGGTGAGGCCCGCCGCCGTCACGTCGTCCGCCTCGGGGTCCCGAGCTGGCACAACCCACCCTGCAGCACCTGGAAGACCCGCTGCTCGGGCACGGGCGGGCCCGCGAAGAGCTGGTGCGCCCGCCGCAGCGCCTCCCCGTACAGGCGGAGCCGCTCTTGCTCGTCCGGGAGCGGCCGGCGCTCCTCGATCGCCGCCACGTCCAGGCCGAAGCGCTTCAGCACGTGAAGGCGGTGGACGGTCAGGACCTTCGGGTCGTACTCGAGCCCGAAGAAGCGAAAGAAGTCCTCGGCGCGGCTCAGGTGCGCGAGCTGCTCGAGCGTGCGGGCGGGGCCGTCCTCCAGGGGAGGGTGTCGCATCGGTTCCCCCTCAGGCGACGATGGCCTCGAAGGTGAACGAGTCCTTCTTGCAGGTCCGGCCGCACGCTTCGCAGCCGATGCAGTCGTCCGGGTTCGCCACCGTGACGAACATCTTGGCCGACTCCTCCTCGTCCACCTCCTTGGGCGCGAGGACGCCGTGCGCGCAGATCTTGATGCACCGGCCGCAGCCGATGCAGCGCTCGTCGTCGATGGACTTCACGAACTTCGGGGTCCACTCGCGCTTTCCACGCGTGAGGCCGGTCAGGTGCGCCATGTTCATGCTCCTCCGTTCATTGCCTTCTTGAGCCAGGGTGGTGGCCGCTTCTTCAGGACCGCCTGGAGCCGCCCGACGAGGTCCGCCACCGGCACCTCGGTCTGCGTCTTCATGGGATGGATGCGCCGCGCGACCAGCTTCGCCGCTGCCGGTCCGCCGATCTGCACCGTGTAGACGACGGTGCAGCCGGTGAGCGCCTCGGCGCGGGCGGTGGTCCGGTCCTCCTCGTCGCCGACGATGACCGGGGCGGCGACGCGCTCGAGGAAGCGGGCCTCTTCCGGCCCGATCTCCCACACGTAGAAGTGCGGCGTCTTGCCGAAGTGCTGGTCGACCAGCTCACCATCCGTGCTCGTGAACGCGATCTTCATGGTTAGTTGTGCGCGAGCTTCTGCGCCTCCGTGGACGTCGACTGGAAGAGGTTCGCCACCTCGAAGACGAGGTTCATCGTCCCGCGGTAGCCGACCCAGGTCTTGTGGTGCGCCCCGAGGCGATCGAAGACGGGCAGCCCGGTGCGGAGGTGCGCCTTCACGCCGATGCGCGCCGCCGCCTGACGCCCGTTCGAGTTCGCCACCAGGAGATCGGCCCCGGTCGCGGCGGTCTCGAGGTCCTCGAGGTCGCCCACCACCACCGTGGCCGAGGGCAGCCCGTCGAGCCCGCGGGTGCGGGTGGCCGAGAGGGCCGCCTGGATCTCGCACCCCATGCCCGCCAGGAAGCGGGTCATCCCCATCAGGTGATCGGCCTCGAG
>DASPZP010000419.1:0-2975 GCA_035636195.1 Anaeromyxobacteraceae bacterium | reverse complement strand
GGCCGAGATTCCGTGCTCGCTCGCGCGGGCCGAGATCTCGGTGGCCAGCGTGGCCGGGACGCCGGGCGCACCCTGGCCGTCGGCGCGGGCCAGCGCGCACCAGGTCAGCACCACCAGGGCGAGGAGGATTCGTTTCATCATGCCGGAGCTCCGGGCATCGCCGTCATTCCCATCATGCAAGACGAGCGAAGGAGGATATCGTTACCTCACGCGCAACAAGGCGTTCTCGCCGCCGAATCCGTCGGGGGTGCGCTCGACGCCCTCGGCAAAGATGACCTTCGAGGCTCCGCCGCCCGCGGTCTCCTCCAGCCGATACTCGTAACGGCCCGGAGGCAGAGCGAGGTCGAGCTCGAGCCGGTCGCCCCGGCGCACGAGCGGCCGACGTTGCCAACCGGTCATCGAGCCCGCCAAGGTGACGGTGCCCGCCGACGAGCGGACGCTGAACACGGTCGTCCCGGCCCCGTCCCCCGGGCGTACGGCGACCCGGGGCGCACACGCCGCGAGCGGGATGAGCAGCAGGGCTGCGAGCGGGCGGGGGCGTCTCACCAGGCGAGCTCCGCAGCGCGCCAGCGCAGGCCGAGGAAGGCGAGGTGACGGGATGCCGAGGGGCGCAGCGGGTCGGTCGTCTCGGCACCGGCGAAGGAGTACGTCAGCTCGGTGTCCAGCGCGTCGGCGAGAGCGTAGCTCACCCCCAGGGTGACCCGCGCGAGCTCCTCCCGCGTGCCGGTGCCGAGCCTCCCGGTCTGGAGCTGCACCTGCGCCTGCGCCTGCAGGTCGAGCGCCTCCAGTCGCCAGGAGACGAGCGCGAAGACCGCATGGGCGGTCAGCGCGAAGTCGGGTCGCGCGCTGTCGTTCCGGGCCAGCTTGTACGTGACGCTGAGCGAACCGTGCGCGCCGACGGGGAACATGGCGCCCGCCAGCACCGCGCGATCGAGCTCTGACACGTCCACCCCGGCCGACGTCGAGCTCCGCGTCGCGACCACCCCGGCTGCGCGCCACTCCAGGCCCAGCGAGCGGAGCCGGAGCAGCGAGGACGCGCTTCCGGCCACGGTCGAGGTCACCGACGGGCTAGCGGCGGAGCCCGGGTCGAGGGGAGAGCCCAACGCATAGCTCCCGTGCTCAGCCCCGGCCGTCAGCGTGACATCGAAGAGGGGGTCAGGGAGCCAGCGGCCCTCGAGGGCAGCCGTCTCGACGAGCGAGGTGACCTCCGATGCGAGATAGCGTCCGTACGACGCGTCAGCGGCGGCGCCGAGCTTCCAGGCTGGCGCGAGCGAGAGGTCCAGCCGCGCGGCGGGCGTGACCTGGACGAAGGCGTCCTGGCCGACGCCGGCGCCCACGAAGACGTCGCTCGCATAGCCACCGCCGGCCAGGACCGAGAGCGCGAGGCGACCGTTCGTCGCGCGAGCGCCGAGGGGGACCGAGGCGCAGGCGAGGGCGAGGACGACGCGGAGGCGCAAGCGCGAGACCGCCTACAGCTGGAGGAGCGCGTTGCGGCCGCCGAAGCCGTCGTCCACGCTGGCCGGCGCGTCCGGATCGGTGACCCAGCGCCCGTCGACGACGAACATGTACTCGTAGCGCCGGCCGGCCGGGAGCGGGATCTCGACCGTCCACAGGCCGTTCTCGCCACGGCGCATGGCCGCCGCCTCTGGCTTCCAGCCGTTGAAGTCGGCGGCGACCGCCACCGTGCGGGCGAGCGGCGCGCGGTAGGCGAGCCGGGTGACGACCTCGCGGTGGCCGACGCGACCGGCGGACGCGGAGCCGTGGAGGGCGACCGCGCCGCGCCACTCGGCGACCGCGAACGCGCCGGCCGCGACGAGGAGCGCGCCGCAGAACGCCGCGAAGGGCGAGAGCGCAGGCGCCCGCAGCCAGACCCACAGGCTGCGCCGGGGCGGGCGGCGCGTCCGCACGCGGGCCATCGTGCGCGCCGTGAAGTCCGCCGCCGCCTCCGCCTTCGGCAGCCGCGCCGCCACAGCCGAGATCTCCGCCAGGGCTCGGGCCTCCCGGCGCTCCGCGTCGGAGAGCGAGGCGAGGAACGCCTCCGCCGCGTCGTCCCCCAGCTCACCGTCGAGCCAGCTGCGCAGCCGTCGCTCGTCCATGTCGGCCTCCTCCTCAGGTCAGCGCGTCGCCCAGGCGGCGACGCAGCGTCGATCGCGCGCGGTGCACCCTCACCTTGAGGGCGCCGACCGAGACGCCGGTGATGGCGTGGATCTGCTGGTAGTCCATGTTCTCAGCGTGGAAGAGGAGGAACGCCTCGCGGTGGGTCCGGGGCAGCCGAGCGATCTCGGCCTCGAGCGCGCTCGCGAGCTGGCGTCCGGAAAGGTCGCCCTCCGGGTCGCGCCCGGTGATGGGCTCCTCCGCTAGCTCGAAACGCACCTCGGCGCGGGCGGCGGCCTTCAGGTGATCGCGGCAGCAGTTCCGCGCGATGCGGTAGAGCCAGTATCGGAAGCGGCCGGCTGCGCGCCATGAGCCGAGGCTCGAGTAGGCGCGCGCCAGGGCCTCCTGGGCCAGCTCCTCGCCGATCGCGTGATCGCCCACCAGCAGGGCGCAAAGTCTCACCAGGCCGTTCCCATGCCGCCGCACGACGCCGGCGAAGGCGTCCGTATCCCCGCCGAGCGTGCGCTCCACGGCATCGCGATCGGCGGCATCAGCGAGGTCGCGGACGGCGTCGGCCACGGCCGCCGCGGCCGGCACCATCACGAGCTGGACCCCTCTGGCGATGGAACACCTCCGCTGAAAAGACGACCGTCGCTGCCGCAGGTTACCGCGCCTCTGGCTCGCCCGGGACGAAGCCGCACCAAGCGCACGGTAACCTGCCAGCGCATGACTCGTCCTGTTAACGTGGGACACACCAATAGTGAGAGGAACACCCTCATGAACGCACATCGCCCCCGCTCCAGCGGGTTCCTTTTGGCCATCGCGGCCTCGTTCGCCGTCGCCTGCGGCGCCGCCAGCACGAACGGCGTTCCTCCCCCGCC
>DASPZP010000418.1:0-2857 GCA_035636195.1 Anaeromyxobacteraceae bacterium | reverse complement strand
GCGGGCGGGCGACCTGCAGGCGACCGTGCTCGTCGGAGTTTTACTTAGCGTCGTGGTGCGGCCAAAGCGATCGGCTCTGCGTCCGCCAGCCCGGTCGAGCGTAATAGGTTTGGTGCCAAACGCTCCTCCACAGGCCGTCGGCTGACTGCCGGGGCGAGCTGTTACGACCTTTCGTGGGCGTAGTCGCCTGCGAGTGAGAAGCCACCTTTCTGAGAGTTAACTCGCAGTATTCACGGGAGGTGGAGGATGCTGTTGACAGAGCTGTTCCCCGCGCTGACCACCCAAGACAGGAAGTCGAAGAAGTCACGCTCTCGGAAGACTCGCACCCACTCCAGGTCGCGGTCGCGGAAGAAGAAGTAAAGGGTGAGGCGCCCGGTGGATCGTTCGCCCCCACCAGGCGCTGACCACATGATGAGCCCGCGCTTCCTGTTGGCACGCCCGGCCGGAACGGCGCCCACGTTCCCCCTATTGTGGCGCAGTTTGTGGCCGAACCTGCGTCCATACGCGGCGGGGCTCGGGGCCGCGCTCGCCGCGAGCGCGGCCTCGCCCGCGCTGGAGGCCGCGGGCGTCTGGGTCTTCAAGCGCGTCATCGATGAGGTGCTGGTGCCGCACGCCCTGGCGCGCCTCCCGCCGCTCGCGGCGATGCTCACCGCGCTCGTCGCTGGTGACGCCGCCGCGGGGGCGGTGGAGCGACTCCTGGCGGCGTGGGCTACCGAGCGCTTCCTGGTGGCGCTGCGCACGCGCGTCTTCCGGCACCTGCTCGCCCTGCCGCTCGCCGCGCTCGAGCGCCGTCCCGCCGGCGATCTCATGGCCCGCCTCGACTCCGACTCGGCCGTGATCGCGAGCTTCCTGCGAGCGGGCGCCTGCGGGGCGCTGGCCGACGCGCTCCGCGTCGTCGTCTTCGCCGGCGCGCTCCTCTGGCTCGACCTGCCGCTCGGGATCGCCGCGCTCTGCGTCGTCCCCTTGTTCGCCGTGGCCGTGCGGCGCTTCTCGAGGCGCATCCGGGAGGCGGCGCGCGACGAGCGCCGACACATCGGAGGAGCGAGCGCCGTGGCGCAGGAGGGACTCTCGGCGGTGGCGCTGGTCCAGTCCTTCGACAGGGAGGACGTGGTCTCGGGCCGGTTCGCATCCGAGGCCGAGGCCGGGCTGCGAGCCCACCTGGCGGGGACCCGGCTGCGCGCGATGCTCTCGCCGGTGCTCGATCTGGTCGATCTGGCGGGAGGGCTGGCCGTCGTGGCGCTCGGGACGTGGGCGCTCTCGCTCGACCGCCTGACGCTGGGCGGGCTGCTCGCCTTCATCGCCTACCTCAACAAGCTCTATGGCCCCGTACGCGCGCTCGGGAGCTTCGCCAGCCAGATCTGGCCGGCTGCCGCCGCGGCCGAGCGGATCCACGAGCTGCTGATGGAGCGCCCGGCGAGCACGGGGACGGCGGCGAGCGGCCGGCATCGATTCAGGGGCGCGATCACCTTCCAGGGCGTGCGCTTCAGGCAGCCGGGGGCGCCTGCCGATACGCTGCGGGGACTCTCGTTCCACCTGGAGCCGGGACGCGTCCTGGCGCTCGTCGGCCGGAGCGGCGCGGGAAAGACGACCGTCGCCCGCCTCATCCTCCGGTTGTACGAGCCCACCGAGGGCGCCATCCTCCTCGACGGGGTCGACGTCAGGGACTTGCCCGTTGCAGAGGTGCGCGCCGCCCTGGCGCTGGTGCCTCAGGAGACGGTGCTCTTTCACGCGACGGTGCGGGAGAACATCGCGTTCGGCCGGCTGGACGCCGACGACGATGCGGTGCGACGGGCCGCCGCCGAAGCGGGCGCCCACAGATTCATCCGGGACCTCCCGGCGGGCTACGACACGGTGATCGGCGAGCGCGGGATGAGGCTCTCCGGCGGCCAGCGCCAGCGGATCGCGCTCGCGCGCGCCCTCGTCCGCGAGGCGCCGATCCTGATCCTCGACGAGCCCACAGCGGGCCTCGACGCGCTCTCCGCCCGGCGCGTGCTCTCCGCGGCGCTGCGGGCGTCGTCGAAGCGCTGCGTCCTCGTCATCACCCATGACCTGAACACCATCCGCGCCGCAGACGAGATCCTGGTGCTGGAGGCGGGAGCGGTCGTCGCGCGTGGCCGTCACGGGGACCTCGCGGCTCGCCCGGGCCTCTACGCATCGCTCCGCCAGGCCGCGCAGGTCCGGGCGAGCGGGGAGGGGTGATGGAGCTCGCGCCGGGATACCGTGGCCTCCGGCTCTTGCGCCGCAACGGGCGCATCGCCGTGTACGACGCCTGGAGCGAAGCGCGCGGCTGCCGCTGCGTGGTGAAGATGGTCGACCGCCGCGGTGATGCGCACGACCGCCAGGAGCTCGCGAAGGAAGGCCGGCTGCTCCTGTCCTTGACTCACCCCCACATCGTGCGCGCGTACGAGCTCTTGCGGCGGCCGCGCACCGCGCTCGTCATGGAGACGTTACCGGGAGAGACGCTCGGTCACGCGATCCGCGCGCGTGGCAGGCTCGACGCGCGCGACGTCGCCCAGCTCGGCGTGCAGCTCTGCTCGGCGCTGCAGTACCTGCACGGCCAGGGGGTCCTCCATCTCGACCTCAAGCCCTCGAACATCGTGTGCTGCGCCGGGCTCGCGCGGCTCATCGACCTCGGGTTGGCCCGCCGGCCCGGGCGCGGCTCTGCCGGCGTCGGCTCCGCGCCCTACCTCTCCCCCGAGCAAGCCCGTGGGGGTTGGCTCTCGGAAGCGAGCGACGTCTTCGGGCTGGGCGCGGCGCTCTACCATGCCGCGAGCGGCCGGGCCCCGTTTCGCGGGGACGGCCGGCGCGGCTATCAGCAGCTCCGCATGCGGGCGAGGGTGAACGACGCAGCGCCGTC
>DASPZP010000417.1:0-1947 GCA_035636195.1 Anaeromyxobacteraceae bacterium | reverse complement strand
CGGAGCGAGAGCGTGCTCGGGCCTGCCGTCCAGACGAGCTCGCTGCTCGCGTCCGCCTGGAGGTCGCGCTGGCGCGCCTCGGGGAAAGGCGCGATCGCCACCGTCAGGCGATCGTCGCGGCCGCTCGTGGCGAGGCGAAGGTCCAGGCCGTTCGCCAGAAGCTGGGCCCAGCGCACCACGGCCCCGGCGCGTCCGTCGCGCTGTCCGTTGCTATGCGAGAGGTGGTCCGGGAAACCCGGCAGATCGCGGTGGCCTCCCGAGAGCTGGAGGACGGCGTCGAGGCGGCCCGAGCCGAGATCGGCGTAGCCCTTCAGGAGGCCACCCAGGGAGAGGGCTGCGTCGTGCTCACGCGTGCGGAGGACGAGCGAGTCGCCCGGGAACGCGGGGGTGGGATCGAACAGGTAGTCGAAGCGGCCCTGGGTGGCCTCTGCAGCGGCCGCACCCAGGAGGCCCCAGCGATCGCCACCCACCGCGCCGTCGGCCGATCCGGCGAAGGTCTCGAAGGAGCCGCCGCTCGCCTCGGCCGACCAGGCTCCAGCGGTGGCGGGCCGGGTGACGATGTTCACGGCGCCGCCCAGCGCACCCAGGCCGTAGACGGCGCCCTCCGCGCCGCGCACGACCTCGATGCGCTCGATCCAGGCGCGCGGGATGCGCGAGAGATCCACGCCGCCGCCGGCCCCCGTGTTGAGCGGCAGCCCGTCCAGGAAGACCTGCACCTGATCGGCGTTCGAGCCGCGCAGGGAGATGGTGGTGAGCTGCCCGAGGCCGCCGTACTGGTTCACCGCCACGCCGGGCGCGGTGGCGACGAGCTCGGCCACGCTCTTCGTCTCGCCGGCGAAGCGATTCGCCTCGACCACCGTCGCGGCGGCGGTCGGGTCGCCGGCGGCGGTGCGGGGGCGGACCCCGACCACCTCCACCTCTTCGCCGAAGGAGGGCGCGGCCGCGCCCTCGGCTACCGCCGCGAGCGGCAGGAGGGCAAATGCGAGCGCCAGGCGCCCGGGGGCGCGAAGAGGTCGAGCCAAGTTCACGCGTCTCCTTCGGACGCGAAAACCCAACGGCCGCGCACCATGCGCGGTTGGCTCGGAGGGAGGTCTCCTGGCTCCCGGGGCGCTGCCGGCGGGGAATACGAGCCCCCGACGACCGCGGCGCCTGCCGCCTTCCCACCGCGCAGTTTCGCGCGGCAGTGGCACTGCCTGACAGGCGCTTCACCCCGGCTACAGTGGCGGGACCGCGCCGGAATCGGGGCTCGAACGGCGAGCTCCTGGACCGGCTTCCCTGTTCCTCCGAGCGGGTGCTACGTGGAGAGCCGTAGCGCGGGGGGTGCAGGGGCGTCAAGCGAGGATCGCGATGCGCCCCTCACCCCGGCCCTCTCCCCCGCCGGGGGAGAGGGTGGAAGACCGCCTACCCCGACCCCGACCCCGACCCCACCGCGACCCCGACCACGACCACGACCTCGACCGCGGTGGTGGACGCGCCGCCGCCCTACTTGTGGGGCGCAGCGGCGACGCCCACCGTCAGGTGCGGGCGGTACTTCTCGAGCCAGCCGGGCGAGACGCCCTTCACGACGAGGACATCCTCGAGGCGCCGGAACGGGGTGCGCGTGCGCTGGGTGGCGATGGCCTCCGCCTTCTTGCGGCCGACGCCAGGCAGGCGCATCAGCTCGGCCACGCTGGCGCGGTTGAGGTCGAGGCGCTCGCCGCCGGCGAGGGGTTTCTTGGCGGCCAGCGCGGGTGCGGCGGAGAGCAGCGCGAGCAGCGTGAAGAGGAGCCGCAGTCGCGTCACGGCTGCACCTCCGCCAGCGGCGGCGGGACCCCGTTCGACGGGCGCGCGTCCTCCCAGACGCGCTGCTCGCGGACCTGGAGCCGGTACGAACCGACCGGCACCGCGTCGAGGTTGATGTTGATGCTCCCGTCGCGGTTGGCGAAGGCAGCGCCCACCTTCATCCAG
>DASPZP010000416.1:0-5125 GCA_035636195.1 Anaeromyxobacteraceae bacterium | reverse complement strand
GCGCCGGTGGCGGGATGGTGTGGCAGCTGCCGCAGGCGGCCTGCCCGCTCCCGCCGATCCACACCGGGGCGTTCAGGGCGTTGCCCCCCGTGAACTGACCGTGGCAGTAGCTCGTGGTGCAGCTCGTCCCGTTCCACGCGGCGGGTGCACCACCCGTGATGGCCACGCCGCCGAAGGTGACCTGCACCACCCCGTCGGCGTGCAGCGTCGACGTCGGGACGACGTGGCACTCGTTGCAAAGGACCGCGCGGGCCACGTTCCCTCCCGAGAGGTGCGGCTGGTGCGCGCCGACCGCGCGGTCGGTGCTGAGGGTCTCCCCGCGCGTCCCGACCGGCGGCGCCGGGTTCAGCGCCGAGCCGTGGCAGGAGCTGCAGGTCAGCGCGCCCACGTCGACCTTGCCGTCGACGTGCGTCGCGGCGGCGACGGTCGACGAGGTGTAGCCGGGGTGGCAGCTGCCGCAGGCGGTGTTCGGCGGGTGCGGCGCCGGCGGCGGCACGCCGTGGCAGGTGCCACAGGCGGCCTCCGGGCTGCCGCCCGTCCACACCGGCAGCGTGTGCGTCCCGCCGGTGAGCGTCGCGCCGTGGCAGTAGGTCGTGGCGCACGATCCCGCGGCGGCATCCCAGACCGGGGTCGCGCCCATCCCCTGGGCCAGCGGCCCGAAGTCGACGTCCACTTTGTCGTCGGGGTGAACCGCGGCGGTCTCGACGCCGATGCGAGCGTGGCACTCGACGCAGGCGAGCGGCGAGCGGAGCGGCGTGCCCCCGCCGTTCACGTGGGCGAGGTGCGCGCCCGCGGCGGCGCCGGTCGCGCTGGTGGGCGGCGCGGCGGCGACGAGGGGGTCGCTCCCGGCGATGCCAACGCGGGTCCCGTCTCCGTGGCAGGCGGTGCAGGCGTCGCCGCCCCCGAAGTCCACCACGCCGTTGATGTGCTTCCCGCCCGCAAGATCGAGTGTGCCGTCCGCCCCGACGGTGCGCGAGTGGCAGCGCGCGCAGGCCCGCGCGGGCGCCTCGGGCGTCCGCTCGAAGCGCTGCGGGTGGCGGCCGCCGGGAGGGAACCCGTGGCAGCTCTCGCAGTCGAGCGTCGAGTGAGCGGGGTCGTAGGTTCCCGCCCAGCTGGGCCGGGTGAGCTTGCCGCCGTCGAGCGTCGCGCCGTGACAGTAGACCGTACAGGTCGCGTCGGGCCGGGCCTGCGGCGCGGAGACCGGCCCGAACTCCACCGCAGCCGCGGCGCCCTTGGCCGAGGCGAGGCCGCTCGAGCCGAGCGCGTCGAAGCGCACCCTCGCCGGGATGCCCGTCATGTGCCCCGAATCGTCCACCGTCCGTGGAACCTGGTGGCACTCCTGGCAAGCGATGGGCGCCCGGAAGTGGCCGGCGATGAGATGGCTCTGGTGAGCGCCGACGCCCGGATCGGTGGTGGCGATCACTCCGGTCGAAGAGCGCGGCGGCGCCGCGTTGCCGCTTCCGGCGTCCCCGTGACAGTGGGTGCACGTGACGAGCGCGGTCGGCGGCGCACTCTTGACCGGCCGGACGGCGTCGCAAGAAAGACCCGCCAAGAAGAGCACCATCAGTGAAGCGAGGCAGCGACCGGACATCTACTCTCCTGGTACAACCCGAGCCACCTGCGGGGAAACCCGCGCGGCGCCGAGGCTCGTAGCCCATTGCGTTGACACAGGATTTCACGATCGGAGCCTTCGTTCGTTGATCTGCGTCATTTTCATGACGCGGACCGGGCGAGTGCGGCGCTACGCCACGCAGCCGGTCACCGGACTGACACTCCGGCCGGCGGGTGCTACCGTCGCTCCCCCATGTCAGGCTCCTCGAAGATCCTCCGGCTGGCCGCTGCACTCGTCTTCCTCTCTCTCTCCACCGGTGGCGCGCTCGCGGCCGAGCCGAAGGGAACCGCCGCGGACATCGCGCGGCTGCTCGTCCCCAAGGAGACGTGGGCCGCTGGCATGGCGCAGCTCGCCGAGAACGTCCAGGGACGCTTCCAGAGCCACCCCGGCTCACAGCTCCAGTACCCGCCCGACTTCCCGGCCAAGGTCCGCGGCGAGCTCGAGGCGGCCCTGCCATACGCCGACCTCGTCGGGATCCACGCCCAGGGGCTCTCGGCCGCCTACACCGAGCCCGAGCTGAAGGACCTGCTCGCCTTCTACCGTTCTCCCCTCGGCCAGAAGTGGCTCAAGGTGAGCCCGGGCCTCTCGGAGAAGGTCTCCAGCGAAACCCAGCAGCGCATGGAGAAGCAGATGCCAGCCGTGATGGAGCGGCTCGGCAAGCTCGCCAAGGCTCCCGCCAAAACCGGGAAGAGCGCGAAGTAGCGTCCTGGTCTGATCACGCCAGGCCGTCCCGCGATCGCGTGACGCCCGTCGCGTCCATTCGCCGCACTCGTTCGTTCCACCCCTGTCTACCCACCGTCACGTACACTTCGGACGGTATCGGTATCAGTGGGAGGGACAGGGGATGCGCGAACTGGCTGACTATGCGATGTCGCTCCTGGTCGCGATGGGCGCCGTCGGCCTCTGCTACTGGGCCATCGTGTACCTGGCGCACTAGGCGGCGGCGGGGGACGAGCACCGTCCCCGCCCGCGGGGGTGCGGTTCATTGTGCCGTGTAGCCGGCGTCGACCACGACCGCCTGGCCCGTCACGCAGCCAGCCTTTTCACTCGCGAGGAACAGGACGTAATCCGAGACGTCCTTGACTTGCAGCAGCTTCCGCATGGGCACGAGCGGGTAGATGACCTCCTCCAGCACGCGCTCGAGCGGCACGTTGCGCGTGCGGGCGAGGTCGCCGAGCTGGTTCCTCACCAAGGGCGTGTCGACGTAGCCAGGGCAGATGGCGTTCACCGTGATGCCGCTCGTCGCGCCCTCCAGCGCCGCCACCTTGGTGAGGCCGACGAGGCCGTGCTTGGCGCTGTTGTAGGCGGCCTTGCCGGCGAAGCCGACCAGGCCGTTGATCGAGGCGACGTTGATGATGCGCCCGAAGCCGCGCTGCTTCATGCCCGGGAAGACGTGCTTGATGGCCATGAAGGGGGCCACCAGCATGACCTTCACGAGCAGCTCGAACTTCTCGGTCGGGAAGCTCTCGATGGGCGAGACGTGCTGCAGCCCGGCGTTGTTGACGAGGATGTCCAGCCGGCCGAAGCGCTGCACCGCCGCGTCGAGCGCCTGCTGGAGCTGCGCCTCGCTGGTCACGTCGCAGGCGAGGCCGATGGCGTCGTGCCCCTGCTTCGCCACCCCCTCCGCCGCCGCTCGCACCGCCTCCTCGCGCAGGTCGGACATCGCCACCCGCCCGCCCTCCGCCGCCAGCGCCTCGGCGATGGCGAGCCCGATGCCGCTCGCGGCGCCGGTGACGAAGGCGACCCTTCCCTCGACGAGACCAGCCATCGGCTCCTCCTAGAACGGGAACTTCTTCGCCAGCGCGATCGCCTCCCCCACGAAGCCGCGGCGGAAGGCGAGCACGCCCACCACGAACACCACGCCGGTGATGACCGTCACCCACGACCCGAAGCCGGACAGGTAGTTCTGCAGGAGGAGCACGATGAGCGCCCCGACGGACGGGCCCATCACCGTGCCCATCCCGCCGAGCAGCGTCATGAGCACCACCTCGCCCGACATGTGCCAGTGCACGTCGGTGAGCGTCTCCGACTGGAAGACGAGCGTCTTGGTGGCGCCGGCCAGGCCGGAGATCGCCGCGGACAGCACGAAGGCGAGGAGCTTGTAACGGTCGACGTCGTAGCCGAGCGAGAGCGCCCGCGGCTCGTTCTCGCGGATCGAGCGCAGCACGTGGCCGAACGGCGAGTGGATGGTGCGGTAGATGAGCCCGAAGCCGACGAGGAAGATGGCGTAGACGACGTAGTACATGGTGTACCGACCGTCGAGCGGCAGGAGCCCGAAGAGCTTCCCGCGCGGCACGCCCTGCAGGCCGTCGTCACCTCCCGTGAACGGCAGCTGGACCGCCAGGAAGTAGACCACCTGCGCCAGCCCGAGCGTGATCATGGCGAAGTAGATGCCGGAGCGCCGGATCGCGAGGCCGCCGATGACGAACCCCAGCCCCGCCGAGAGCGCGACGCCGAGCAGGATCCCGAGCTCGGGCGTGAGGCCCCAGTCGCGCACCGCGTGGCCGCACAGGTAGCCGGCCGCCCCCAGGAAGGCGGCGTGGCCAAAGGAGAGGAGCCCGGTGTAGCCGAGCAGCAGGTTGAACGCGCTGGCGAAGAGGGCCATGCACAGCACGTTCATGATGAAGACGGGGTAGACGAAGAACGGCAGGACGAGCCCGGCGGCGATCATGAGCCCGAAGGCCAGCCGCACCCGCGCCGGCGGCCAGCCCACGCTCGCCCCCGCCCGTAGCGCCTCGCTCACCGCTGCCTCCCGAAGAGCCCGGCCGGCCGGAGCAGGAGCACCACCGCCATGATGACGAACACGATCACCGACGAGGCGGGCGCGTAGAAGTAACGCGTCAGCCCCTCGACGAGGCCCAAGCCGACGCCGGTGACGATCGAGCCGAGGATGGAGCCCATCCCGCCGATGACGACCACCGCGAAGACGATCATGATGAGGTTCGAGCCCATCCCCGGCGAGACCTGGTAGATGGGCGCCGCCATGACGCCGGCGAAGGCAGCCAGCGCCACCCCGAAGCCGTAGGTGATGGTGAACATGAGGGGCACGTTCACCCCGAACGCCTGCACGAGCCGCGGGTTCTCGGTGCCCGCGCGCAGGTAGCTGCCGAGCTTCGTGCGCTCGATGACGAGCCAGCAGCCGAAGCAGACGGAGAGCGCCACCACCACCACCCACATCCGGTACTCCGGCAGGTACATGAACGGCAGCCGCACCCCACCCTGCAGCTGCTCGGGCACGGGATAGGGATTCCCCGAGTTCCCGTACTGCTCGTGGAAGAGGCCCTCGATGATGAGGGTGAGCCCGAAGGTGAGGAGGAGACCATACAGGTTGTCGAGCTGATACAGCCGCCGGAGCATGGTCCGCTCGAGGACGACGCCGAGCAGCCCGACCAGCGCCGGCGCGACGAGGAGCGCCGGCCAGTAACCGATGCCGAGGTGCTGGGCGAGCAGCCATGCCACCATGGCGCCCGTCATGTAGAGCGCGCCGTGCGCGAAGTTCACGATGTTGAGCAG
>DASPZP010000415.1:0-2037 GCA_035636195.1 Anaeromyxobacteraceae bacterium | reverse complement strand
GCGGAAGAGCGCGCCCTCCGAGGGGGTGCTCTCCACCTCGATCGCGCCGCCCATGGCGGTGACCAGGTTGTGGCAGATGGAGAGCCCGAGCCCGGTGCCGACGCCGGGCGGCTTGGTCGTGAAGAAGGGGTCGAAGATGCGCGCGCGGTGCTCGGGCGGGATGCCGCACCCGCTGTCCTTCACCTCGATCGCCACCCGCTCTCCCGCGCTGCGCACGGTGATGCGGATCTCGTTCCGATCCGCCGCGCCCTCCGGGATGGCCTGGGCGGCGTTCACGATGAGGTTCAGGAACACCTGTCCCAGGCGGGCCTCGTTGCCGTGCACGGCCGCCACGCCGCGGAAGTCGCGCACCAGCCGCGCGCGGTGTCGGATCTCGTTCCAGGCGATGCTGATGCACGACTCCAGCACCGGCTCGACCCGGACCTCGCCGAGGCGCGTCTCGTCGCCGCGCGAGAAGGTGCGCAGGTCGCGGATGATCTGGCGCATCCGCTCGGCGCCGCCGCGCGCGTCCTCGATGGCCTGCTGCAGATCGCTCTGGGTGACGTCTCCCCCCACCCCGCCGCTGTCGAGGATCTCGCCCAGCCAGGAGAGGTTCGCGGTGACGTAGGAGAGCGGGTTGTTGAGCTCGTGCGCCACCCCGGCGGCGAGCGTGCCCACCGACGCCATCCGGTCGGCGAGCGCCAGCCGCGCCTGGAGCGCGCGCTGCTCGGTCACGTCGCGCATGAGGCCGAGGTGCACCCCGGGCAGGATGTTCCCGACCGCGGTGGCCTCGACCTGCCGGGGCGGCAGGCCGGGCCGCTCCACCTCCAGCTCGCTCGAGGCGCGGCCGTCGCGCGCGGCCTCCTTCTCCAGCGCGTCGGCCCGAGCGCGCGACGGCGCGGTGAACAGCTCCCGCGTGTGGTGCGCGAGGAGGTCGGCGCGGCTCCGGGCGAAGAGCTGGCAGGCGGCCGGGTTCACGTCGATGAGCTTGCCCTCGTCGTCGCAGAGGGTGAGGGCGTCGAGCGTGTTCTCGAAGACGGCCCGCAGCTGGCGCTCCCGGGAGAGCACCATCTGCTCGGCCGCGTGGCGGACGAGCATGGCCGAGACGATGTTCGCCACCGTCTCCAGGAAGTGTATTTCTCCCTCAGTGAAAGTGCGCCGCCGCCGGGCGAGGGCGTTCAGGACGCCGAAGGGCCGGTCGCGGCCGCGCAGCACCACCGAGGCGCTGCTCACGACGCCGAGCGCGGCCAGTCGGGGAGCCTCGAAGCGCGTCTCCGAGGCGAGGTCCAGGACCACCTGCGACGCCTGCTGCTCGACCGTGTAACCAGACATCGACCGCGGCCCGGACGGCACGCCCTCGGCCGGGAAGAGCTCGGCCTCTGCGTTCGTGGCGCGGAGCGCGAAGCGCTGGCGCTCGGGGTCGAGCTGGAGGATCTGGACGAGGTCCACCCCGAGCGTGCTCGCCACGAGCCGCACCGCCAGGGTGAGGAGCGGCTGCGGGGTCTCCGCGTTGAGCGCGAGCTCGCCCAGGTCGGCCACGGTGGCCTGTTGTCGGACGCGCTCGCGCAGCTCGGCGTCGCCGCGGCGGCGCGCCGTGACGTCGCGCGTGAACAGCGCGCGGCCGGTGATGGTCCCGCCCTCGTTGCGGATGGGGGCGGCGTACCGCTCGAGGGTGCGCCCGTCGAGGAGCGGGATGTCCTCGAAGGTCACCTCGCCCGGGAGCTGCAGGTGGCGGGAGAGGCTGGCCACGAAGGTCGCCGGCTCGAGCACCCGGGTGGCCAGCGTCGCCATCGCGGCGGCGCGGCGCGCGATCGGCGTCGCGCTCGACCGCACGTGCGCGATCTCCTCGTCGTCCAGCCCGAACAGCTCGAGGTAGCGGCGCGAGATCACCGCGACGCCCCCGGAGCGGTCGAGCTCGAGGTAGCCGTCGTCGCTCGCGCGCTGGTGGCCGACCAGCGGCTCGCGGCGGTCGCCCGCGAGGTTGCGGAGCACGAGCACGAAGCGGTCCAGCCGGCCGCTCACGAGGTAAGGGCGCGCCGCGACCTCCATGCGGCGCAC
>DASPZP010000414.1:0-5007 GCA_035636195.1 Anaeromyxobacteraceae bacterium | reverse complement strand
CCGACGAAGATGGGCAGGGTGGTGGAGAGCGGCAGGTACGCGCCCACCGCGAAGTTGAGCGAGGAGACGCCGCAGAGCTCCATCGTCACGGCCAGGAAGGCGCCCACCAGCACGAAGTGCCAGTCGAGGTTGAGCGAGAGGAGCCCCTTGATGAGCGTCGCCATGAGCGTCGCCTGGGGGGCGGGGAACTTGTCGCTGCCGATCATGTGCTGGACGCCCTGCCGGGCCAGCTCGCCGGTCGGCATGTCGAGCACCTTCACGGTGACGCCGATGACGATCGCCGAGGCGATCGCGCCCACGAAGAGCGCGATCTGCTGGTTGCGCGGCGTCGCGCCGACGAGGTAGCCGGTCTTGAGGTCCTGGCTGGTGGCACCGGCGTTGGCGGCGGCGATGCAGACCATTCCGCCCACCACGAGCGCCATCGGCTCGAAGAGCCGGCCGGTCCAGCCCACCGACACGAACACCATGGCGGTCGCCATGAGCGTGGCGATGGTCATGCCGGAGATGGGGTTCGACGAGGAGCCGATGATGCCGACGATGCGGGAGCTCACCGTCACGAAGATGAACCCGAACACGATGACGAGGAGCGCGATCAGGACCTTCTGGAAGATCGAGCTCCCCGGCACCTGCGGCAGCGCGGCGAGCAGCACCACGAGGCCGAGGCTGCCCGCGATGACGGTGACGAAGGAGAGGTCGCGGTCGGTGCGCGAGATGGACGCCGCAGCGGCCTTGTCTCCGATCGAGCGGATGCCGTCGCGCAGCGAGGACCAGATGGTGGGGAAGGTCTTCGTGAGCGTGATGAAGCCACCTGCCGCCACCGCGCCGGCGCCGATCTGGCGGATGTACGCGTAGTAGACGGCCCGCGGCAGGTTCGCGAACGTGTGCGCAGCGGGATCCCAGCCGAAGGCGGAGGGCTGATACCCCACCTTCGGAAGCTGCGCGGCGAGCACGTCCGCCGGCACCAGCACCGCCAGGAGCGGGATGAGCCCGAGCCAGGCGAGCACGCCGCCCGCCACCAGCACGCCGGCGATGCGCGGCCCGATGATGTAGCCGACCCCCAGGTACTCGGGCGTGATCTCGCCGTTGACGGTGGCGTTGGGCAGCCACTTGTTCGCCTGGCGGGTGACGAAGGCGGGCGCCTCGGCCACCACGTGGAAGACCTTCTGCAAGATCGCGTAGCCGAGCGCGATCCCGACGCCCTGGAACGCGGTGCGAGCGAAATCGCCGCCCCGGTCGCCGGCGATGAGCACCGAGGCGCAGGCGGTGCCCTCGGGGTACCGCAGCACGCCGTGCTCTTTCACGATGAGCGAGCGGCGGAGCGGGATCATCATGAGCACGCCGAGGAGCCCGCCCACGAGCGCCAGCGCGAAGAGCGTGAAGTAGCTGAAGTAGCCGGCGCCGATCGAGGTGCCGGTGGCCGGATCGACGGAGAGGAAGAGGAAGCCGGGCAGGGTGAAGACGACGCCGGCCGCGATCGACTCGCCTGCCGAGCCGGCGGTCTGGATGATGTTGTTCTCGAGGATGGTCGTCCTGAGCAGCTTCCGGCCGAGCGAGATGGCGATGACCGCGACCGGGATCGACGCCGACACGGTGAGGCCGGCCTTGAGGGCGAGATACACGGTGGCGGCGCCGAAGAGGACGCCCATGAGGGCGCCCGTCAGGATCGCCTTCACCGTCAGCTCGGCCATCGCGCTGCCCGGCGCGACATAGGGCTTGAACGCCTTCGCGCCCGACGCCACTTCCGCCTGCACGACCTGCTCCCGTGACGCCATGTGCACCCCTCGAAGCTGGAGGAACGGCGGGAGGAAACCACGTTTCCCGGACGTGGTCATTAAACGGAAGCCTCCCCCGCGACACGTCACCTCGGCTCGTCTACCGGTCGAATGAAGGGCTCCTGCTGCAACGGCGAGCATCGGCACGCCTCACAGCCCCGTGCGCGATCGTACGAGCACTGGACTGCGGTCAGGCAGCGAAGGCCTCGGTACTCGGAGCAAACCGTCTCGCGATCGCGGAGGTGGGCGCACCCGGTGAGGCCCAGGGCTGCTGCGGTGAGCAGGAGCTTGCGCATGGCAGCATCGTACGACGCCACGGGCCCGGGAGGGGCTTCCGGCTGCTACGGGGTCTCGGGCTCGCCCGTCCCGGCGGGCACGAGCGCGCGCAGGACGCCAAGGAAGTCGTCCGGCACCGGCGCCTCGAGCAGGAGCGGCGCTCCGGTGACGGGGTGGGGCAGCGCGAGGCGCCGAGCGTGGAGGAGCACCCGCGGCGCGCTCGTCTCGAGCACCCGGCGCGGGCCGCCGTAGCGCGGATCGCCGAGGAGCGGCGCGCCGAGGTGGGCGAGGTGGGCGCGAATCTGGTGCGTCCGGCCGGTCTCCGGCTGGCAGACCACGAGCGCGGTCCCCGCGGGCCCGGTCCGCGTCGTCCGGTAGCGGGTGACGGCCGCCTCGCCGCTCGCGAGCACGGCCCGCCGCCCCGGCCGGCTGGGGTCGGGGCCGAGCGGCGCGTCGACACGGCCGTCGGGCGGGGAGGGCGCTCGCGCCGCCAGGGCGAGGTAGGTCTTCTCCGGGGTGCCCACCCGGAAGGCCTCCGAGAGCGCCGCCGCGGCGGCGCGGGTGCGCGCCAGCACCGTCACCCCGGAGGTCTCTCGATCGAGGCGATGGACGATCGTCACCGGCGCGCCGAGCAGCGCGGCGACCAGCTCGGGCAGCGCGCCGCGGTCGCTGGTGAGGGTCGGCTGGGCCGGCACGAACGGCGGCTTGTCGACGGCCACCAGGTGCTCGTCGGCGTAGAGGAGCCGCGATCGCTCCAGCGGGGCTGCGGCGACCGCGGCGCGGCCACCCTCCTCGAGGTTGACCACCACCTCCTGACCGGGGCGCACGATCCGGCTCGCCACCTTGATGCGATGGCCGTCGAGGAAGACACCGCCCGCGTCGAGCGCGCGCCGCGCCAGGCCGCGGCTCACCCCGCCCTTCTCCGCGATGAAGCGGTCGAGGCGGGCGCCGGCGTCTGCGGCCGAAGCGCGGAGCGAGAGCCGGCGCAAGAAGTCCTAGGCCGCCTTGTTGCCCGGGCAGCCCGCGCAACCCTCGCCCTTGGGCTGGTCGCACGCGGGAGCGGACTTCTTGTAATCGGTGCTGTAGAAGCCCGAGCCCTTGAAGCTGAACGCCCCGGCGCTCATGACCTTCTTGACGTCATGGCCGCAGGCATGGCGCGCGAGAGGCGCGTCCGAGAGCCTCTGGAGGACCTCGAACCGGCCACACTGGGGGCAGTCGTACTCGTAGAGAGGCAAGGCAGTAGTCTCCACGGCGGAAAATAGACATCTCCGGGCGGCTGTCAAGCAGTCGAGCCCGCGGAGTGCCAGCGCCAGGTGAAGATCCGCTGCACGCATGGGCATATGGACGCGCCTCAAAGCTTTCGCACGGCCGCGACTCGTCGCTTCTCGTAGGGCGGGGGCTCGTCCCCCGCCGCAAGAGGTACCCATGGCTGCATTCGACAAGGAGACGCTGCCGGCCGAGATCGACGCCCTCTCGCGCGCGCTCGCCGAGGAGCGCTACCGCCACGTGGCTGGGCTGGAGCCCGACCCCGCGCTCCAACCCATCTTCGCCGCCCACTCCCGGGCTGCGCACCGCGACACGGCGGCGGCGCTGAGGACGGAGGGAGAAGAGGGGCTCGCCTCCAAGGTGGCGGCGCTTCGCACCGAACGGGCGCAGGCGGAGGACGAGGAGTCCTGGCGCGCGGCCGAGGCGCGCGCCTCGGTGCAGGGCCCCGACGGCGCGGTGCCCTTCGCCTTGGCGCAGCTCGCCGTCGGCACCGAGCGTGATCGTGAGCGCCGGCGCGCCTTCGGGCGCGGCGTGGCCGAGGCGTCGTGGCTCGTCGCGCGCGAGGCGGCGATGGAGCGCCGGGCGCGCGCTCGCGCCGAGGTGGGACTCCTCCCCGACTGGGAGCGGGTGGTGCAGGCCGACGCGCTGCTCGGCGCCTCCGACGACGCCTACCGCGACGTCCTCGCCTACACGGCGCGTCACGAGGCCGAGCTCGCGCTCCCGCCGCGCGGTGACCTCGAGCGCGCCGACCTCCTCCACGTCCTCGCCCTCCACCGCTGGGAGGGCCTCTTCCCGCGCGGCATGCTGGCGCACACGCTGGAGCAGACGGCGGCGGCGCTCCGGCTCGACCTCGGCCGCATCCGCATCGACGAGGCCAGCCGGCCGGCGCAGTGGCCCGGCGCGCACGCCCTCGGCGCGCGCGTCGCGTTCCGTCGTCAGGGCGGCGCCGCCGACTGGCTCGCCCTCTTCGACGCCGCCGGGCAGGCGGCCGCGAACGCGGCCGCCCCCCCTCACCGCCGGCACGATGCGGCGCCCTTCACGATAGGTGCGCTCCTGTCCGGCCTCCTCCTCGACCGCGGATTCCTGACCGCGCGGCTCGAGGTGGAGCGCAAGCACGCCCCCGACCTCGTGCGCGCGCTCGCGCTGCGGCAGCTCTTCCGGCTCCGCGCCGCGGCGGCGGCGCTGCGCGTCGCGACCGAGGTGGAGCGCGGCACGAGCGGAGCGGCCTGGCACGAGGCGTACCGGGAGGCGCTCTCGCGCGCGGCCTGCGCATCCTGGCCGGCCGGGCTGGCCGCCCGCGACGGCGACGGGGCGCGGGCGGCGGCGCTCCTCGCCGGCACGGCCCGGGCCGAGCGGCTGCGCCGGTCGCTCGTGGAGCGGCACGACGAGGACTGGTGGAAGAACCCGCGCAGCGCCGCGGAGCTCGGCAGCTGGCTCGCGGCGGGTGGCGCCTGGGCCGAGGAGGAGCCGCCCCTCGGCGGGGGGGCGGAGCCGCTGGTGAAGGCGATGGCGTCGTAGTCGCGGAGGAGCGCCCACCGGGGAGGCCGAGGCCCTCGCGCGCTCGAGCTCCCGCGCGGCAGCCGTGCTCTGTCCAGAGACGGCGGCCCAGCGCATCCCATGTAGCCGTCCGTGCCACACGCGCGTCAGCGCCGGAAGCCGCGGGAGTCGGCTAGCATGACCCTGCGCCGCAGGG
>DASPZP010000413.1:0-10287 GCA_035636195.1 Anaeromyxobacteraceae bacterium | reverse complement strand
TGGCGCGCGCCGGCCACGAAGAGCCGCCGGGCGGTGGGCTCGCGCCGCCGGGCGTCGAAGGGAGCGAGGGCCTCCGCGAGAGCGGCCGCGGCCGGCCAGGTGGCGCCGGCCGCATCGGAGAGACGCCGGTAACGTCGGCCGATGCCGGTGGAGAGGACGAGCGCGAGCTCCGGCGGAGCGATGAGGGCGGCGAAGTCGAGCGGCTCCGGCGCCGTGGCGGCGAGCGCCGCGGCGAGCGCGCCGAGCGAGAACCCGACGATCCCGACCGGCCCGCGCGAAGCCGCCAGCGCGGCGCAGGCGCGGAGCTCCACCACCTGCTGCTCGACCACGGTCCGGAGCCGCGCCAGGTCGAGCGTCACGAAGCCGTCGCCGCTGCGTGCGCCCGGACGGGTGCGCATGAGGTGATGCGGCGGGCACACCAGCCACACCTCCTGGCCGGCGCGGGCGAGGAGCTGGATGTGCCCGGCGACGATCCCGGGCCGGCGGATCTTCCAGGGCGGAACGAGCAGCGCCGTCCCGCGGCGTGGGCCGACGGCGGGCGTGAGGTGGACCGCCAAGGCGTCGCCTCGCTCGAGAGGGCGCGGCGACGGGGTCGTCCACCAGCCGACCCTCGCCGGCGCGTCGCCGAGCGGCGGCAAAGGACCGAAGGCCTCGAGCGGGGCGGGCGCGGCGAGGCGGCAGGGCTCCGGCAGGCGCCGGACGAGGTCCTCGCGCCAGACGGCGAGCGCGTCGAGCGCGCGGTGCAGCGGAGCGAGCGCCATGCGTCGGCCGTTCATCCTGGATGGCGAGGGACGGCCGCTTCAGCGGTTGTGTCGCGCCCCGTGCCCTCGGTCAAGCCGCGGGGGCGCTCGAAATCTTGGCCACCCAATTGCCTCGGGTCGCGAGGGGCGTACGATAGCCTGCATCGAGCATGGGGGAGGAGCCGGATGGCCTCGGTGAGCAAGCAGAAGCAATCGCTGTACTTCCCGGACGAGATGCTGCGCGAGATCATCCGGGAGGCGACGCGGCTCGACCGCTCGCTCTCCTGGACCGTGCAGCAGGCGTGGCGCGCGGCGCGCGGAGAGCTCGGAAAGTATCCGTCACCGGGCGATCGGACGCACCCCCAGCGCGGCCAGCCGCTCGAGCTCGAGGAGGGTCGCGCCAGCTCCGAGCTGCCTCGCCCGTCGACCCAGGTCCTCGAGTTCCTCAGGGGCAAGTTCGATTCCGAGCCGGCGCGCTGACCCGGCGCGCTCACTTCTGCTGGAGCTGCTGCAGCGCCGCCTCGGCCTCGGCTGCTCCGCAGACCGGGGCCTCCTGGGTCTTGCCGAACAGCCCCTTGATGGAGCGCTTCTCGCGCGCGAGCTGCCGCAGCTTCGGGGCGGCGGCGGGGTCGGCGATCTGGCCCAGGCGTCGCGCGGCGGCGCGGCGGAGGTCGCATTCGGGATCGGCGAGCAGGTCGCCGTAGACGCTCACGCGATCGAGGCGCTCCTCGGCGTTGAGCTCGCGGGCGAGCTCGAGGACGCGCAGGCGACTCGCGCCGACCGTCTCGACCGCCGCCTTCATGACCGCCGGGACGGCCGGTGGTCCGACGCGCGCGAGGAGCTTCGCCGAGCGCTCCGCCACTTCCCGCTCCTGCCCCAGGTCGCGGCCCAGCTCGGCGAGCGCCACCGCGTCGAGCGCGCGGGGATCGAGATCCAGCGCGGCGGCGTAGGCGTCCATCGCGGCGAGGGTCTGCCCTGCGATGCGGTGCAGCGCGCGGCCCTGCAGCACCCGCAGCCGCGCGTCGCTCGGCCGGCGCAGGACGGCCGGCGCGAGGAGGTCCCGCGCCGCCTCGGGTCGGTCGGCGGCGAGGAGCGCCTGAGCGCGCGAGAGCGGCCGCTCCTCGATCCAGCGCGCCAGCGCGGCGGAGGTCGGCACCACGAGGGCCGCCGCCGCCACCACGCCGAGGAGCACGCGATACCTGTGCGCTGCCTGCAGCAGGCGCGTGGGGAACGGCGTGAGGACCGCCGTGCCGGCTTCGATGGTGACGGTAGCCTCCACGGTGGGCGAGGCGGTGAGCGGCGCCGGGGGGGTCCGGGTGAGCGGCGCCTGCGGGGTCCAGGCGTGCGTTCGCGAGCGGCTGTCCGACGGCAGGGGGACCGGGAGCAGGTCGAGCGAGCTCAAGCAGGCCTCGAGCTCGAGCCGCAGCTCGCCGGCGTTGGCGTGGCGCTCGCGCGCGTCCTTGGCGCAGGCGCGCGCGATGGCGTCGACGAGGACCGGCCAGGTCGCCAGATCCGGGCGCGCCTCGAGGATCGAGGGCACCGGCTTCGTCGCCTGCATCATGAGCAGGCCGCGCGCGTCGTCGGCGCGGAAGGGGTGACGGCCGGCCAGCATGCGCCAGCCGATGAGCCCCACGGCATAGACGTCGGCGCGCCCATCGATGGCGACGCCCATCGCCTGCTCGGGCGAGAGGTACTCGGGCGTGCCCACCACCATGCCCGCCTGCGTGTCGCTCGCGATCTGCGGATCGGTGAGCTTGGCGATGCCGAAGTCGAGGATCTTCACCAGGCCGGCCGGGCGGGCGGTGAGGAAGATGTTCTCCGGCTTCAGGTCGCGGTGGACGACGCCGCGCGCGTGCGCGACCTCGAGGCCCCGGCACATCTGCACGAGGATGCTCACCGCCTCCTCGGGCATGAGCGGACCGGTGCGGCGAAGCCGCTCGAAGAGGCTCTCGCCCTCCAGGAGCTCCATCGAGAGGAAGAGCCAGCCCTCCGGGCTCCGGCCGAAGTCGGTGACGCGGACGATGTTGTCGTGCTCCAGGCCGGCCGCGATCTCGGCCTCGCGGCGGAAGCGCTCGGCGATGTCGGGCAGGCTGGAGAGGTCCGGCCGGAGCACCTTCAGCGCCAGCTCCTTGCGCATGTACACGTGCTCGGCGCGGAAGATGGCACCCATGCCGCCGCTCGCGAGGTGCGAGACGAGCCGGTAGCGGCCGTCGAGGGTGGTCCCGACGAGCGACTCGGGGCGAAAGCTGGTGGGAGTGGGCAGCACTGGGGCGCGTCCGGCCTGGAGCTCGATTCTACCCCTCCGACCGGCGCGGTCGAGGGCCCACCGTTCCGATGTCGCGACAGGTCATGGACTTCAGGGGCGTCGAGCTCGGCCACCTTCCCGGACGGGCCCTTCGGGGCTGTGCCGAGCGCCCCTACATTGTGCGCAAGCCCGATGCCGTGGCGCATCCTCTACATCAAGTACGGCTCGCAGTCGGGGGTCACGGACGCGGTGCTGCAGCGCCTCCTCGCCGCCGGTCACGACGTGCGGGTCTTCGCTCCGCTCGACGGCTTCCTCTACAAGCGCCGGCTGGGGCGATTCCAGATCCCGAACGTCGCGCCCGGCCCGGTCGTCGCCACCGCCGCAGCCATGGCGCGCTTCCGCGGGCACTGGAAGCCCTGGTACGTGCACACCACGGTGGCCTTCGACCGCCTCACGGCACGCTGCGAGCGCGCGGTGGCCGCCGAGCGGCCCGATCTCGTGCTGCAGGCTGGCGTCCTCTTCGCACCCGGCGCCCGCGGACGCGCGCCGTACTACCTCTACTGCGATCACACCCGGGCGCTCCACGAGGCCTACGCGCCGCTCCGAGGCCTCGACCCGCCCATGCCGTTCGAGGCGGCCTGGCGCGAGCGCGAGACGGCGGTCTACCACGGCGCCGAGGCCATCTTCGTCATGAGCGAGCACGTGAAGCGATCGCTCGCCGAGACCTACCGGATCGCGCCGGAGCGCGTGCACGTGGTCGGCGCGGGCCCCAACGTCGGCCCGCGGGCGCCCTCGGCCGTCCCGCGCGAGCGCGCCTTCCTCTTCGTCGGCCAGAACTTCGTGCCGAAGGGTGGGCCGGAGGCGCTGGAGGCCTTCGCAGGCGTGCGCGCCCGTCACCCGGAGTCCGAGCTCTGGATGGTGGGCGGGAAGCAGCCCGAGCGCGCACCGCCGGGCGTGAAGCTCTTTGGCCGCTTGCCCTCGGCCGAGGTGGCGAAGCTCTACGAGCACGCCTTCGCCTTCGTCCTGCCCACCCTGCGCGAGGCGTTCGGGCTCGCCTACCTGGAGGCGATGAGCTTCGGGCTGCCGTGCATCGGGACCCGCATCGAGGCCATCCCCGAGATCGTCGCGGAGGGGGAGACCGGGCTGCTGGTCCCCCCCCGCGATCCCGGGGCGCTCGGCGCGGCCATGCTGAGCCTGCTCGACCGACCCGAGCAGGCGCAGGCGATGGGCGAGGCCGGCCGGCGCCGGGTCGCCGAGCGCTTCGGCTGGGACCGGGCCGTCGGGAAGATGCTCGAGGTGATGGCTAGGCGACGACCGCTCGGCGGCGCGAGCGGAGGCGCTGCAGCACCAGCGCGAGCGGGATGAGCGAGAGGGTGAGGGCACCCCCACGCTGCCCCGTCGAGCCGCAGCCGCCGGAGGCGGCGGCGCCGCCCGTGGTGAGCCCCACGCTGGCGCCCGGCGCGCCGGACACGCCGGCGGGCGTGACCTGCTTGCCCGTGCGGGCCAGGATCTCGCGGGCGATGTTCTCGCGCGCCGCCATGAGGTCGGCCGGCTTCGCGTCCGCCTGGTAAGCCTTGGGGAAGAGCTGCTGGGCGATCTTCTTCGCGACGTCGGCGCCGCCCGCCGCGGAGAGGGCCTTCAGATATTCGTAGTCCTGCATGCCCGCGCGGATCATCTTCATGCGCAGCGATGCGATCGGGATGTCGGTGTTCCCGCCGATCCTCGCCACCGTGCCCGGGTAGAAGAGGTCGCCGTCGCCGTTCCCGCTGAACTGCCACTCGTCCGTCCACGGATCGGCGTGGTCGTAATAGCCCTGGGTGGTCTCGTAATACAGCTCGCCCGTAGCGTCGTAGCTGAAGGAGAACCACTCCATGGCGCGCGCGCGGACGTTCGAGGCGTCGATGGCATAGCTCGGCCAGCCGGTGAAGTAGAGCTGGTCGGCGGTGGGGTTCCCGATGTCGACGGTGCCGCCGCAGCCGTGGCTCATGCAGCTCTGGTAGAGCCAGAGCTCCTTGTTCTGCTGCTTCAGGAAGCCGTCGTACTGCGAGCGGGTGAGGCCGCCCTGGGTCCAGCCGTAGGCGTCGAACCCCCGGTCGTCCATGAAGTTGACGAGCGGCACCATCATGTCGATCGCGCCGAGCGCGCCGTTCTTCTGCGCCTCTTCCATGTCGGTGGTGACGAGGGTGCGGAAGCTCGGATCGGCCTGCTTCGCGTTCTGGGCGCGGGGGCCGATGTCCGACCACTGGCAGGTGAGGGGCGGCTCGTCGCAGGTGTACTGGAAGAGGCGGTCGAACCAGCCCTTCGACTTGAAGTGCGCGGCCCATTCGGAGTGCTCGGCGGCGCTGCTCAGGTTGGCGCCCGACTGGAGCGAGGTGAGCTTGGCGCCCTGGAGCTGGGTCGAGGCGTTGCCGTCGAGGAACGGGCCGTACGCATTGTCGAAGTGCGACCAGTCGCCCTGCTGCCCGTCGTCCCACAGCCCGGAGAGCGTGAAGCGGTGGTCGAGCGCCAGCTGCGCATAGCGCTGGCGGAGCTCGGTCAGCGCCTCGCCGGAGGCGCCGTGAGCCTGGGCGACGCCGCCGTAGGTCATGCCGAAGGCGGTCTTGAGCGACGAGGTCGACGGGAGCGCGAAGTCCCAGACGGTGAGCTGGACCGGCACCTGCGCGTCGCCATCGGCGGCGTGCACGGTGACGCTGCCGGTGTAGGTGCCGGCGGCCGCGCCCTCCGGCACGTGGAACTCGACCCACACGGCGCGGCTCTCGCCAGCCGGGACGTCGAAGGGGAAGGCGTTTCGCTTCTCGCCGACCACGTCGTCGACGTCCGGCACCAGCGCGTCGGGGAACGCGCCGGTGGCGCCGTCGGCGGCCGAGGCGTTGGCGAGGTCGATGATCGCCTCGCGGAAGAGCTTCGGGGCCGGGAGGGTGCCGGGGCCGCGGAGCGTGTCCGCGGTGAGCGAGACGCCGCTGGCCGGGCCGGTCACGACCACCTGGAAAGCCTCGAACTCGTTCTTCGCGGCCGCGATGGTGGCGCTCTTGTCGGCGCGGGCCCGCTCCTGCGGGCGGATCTTCTCGCTCGAGACGGCCGTCCAGACGGTGGCGGCGCGGGCAGTGAGCGGGGCGGAGGAGAGGAGGGCGGCGAGCACGGCGATGAGGCGGCGGCTGATGAGCAAAGCGGCTCCTTTCGGGGTCCTGGCTGCGCTTACCGAACGGAGTGCCAAGCAGGCCTGTTCCCTCCAGGCGTGGGTGGGTGCGGGTGAGGGACATGCCTTCGATTACACGGTGGCACACCGGCCGACGTGTCGGCCGATGTAGGCGCGCGAGCGCTCGCCCGGCCGCGCAACGCACGCAGGCGCGGGCCGATCGGCGATCGCCGGGCCAAGGTGCGGGAAGCAGGGGGAGGCCTCGCCTGGTCGCTCTGGCGAGGCCCCATCTTGGTCGGGGGCGGAAAAGCATGCCCGCGGCAGCGCAGCGCGAAGAGCGCCGGCGGGCATGGCGCCGCGGCTCACGCGGGGAACGCGGGGCCGGCGGCGGCTAGGACTTCAGGGGGGGAGGGGCTGGCCGGGCGCGGTGGACGACCGCGCCACAGGCCTGTGCGGCGGGGATGGATCCCGCCCTACTTCGCGGGCGGGTCAGGCGGATCAGGGATCAGATGGATGCGGGGCGCTCGCCGTGACGCACGGTGATGGCGGTGTGAATGCCGCCGCGGACGGCGAAGTCGCCCGTCACCTCGAGGAAGCGCGGCGAGAGCGCGGCCACCAGATCGTCGCAGATCTTGTTCGTCACGGCCTCGTGGAACGCGCCCTCGTTCCGGTAGCTCCACAGGTAGAGCTTGAGGCTCTTCAGCTCGACGCAGCGCGCGGCCGGGACGTAGCGCAGCTTGATGGTGGCGAAGTCCGGCTGGCCCGTCATGGGACACAGGCAGGTGAACTCCGGGCACTCCATCGCGATCTCGTACGGGCGAGCCGGATTCGGGTTGGGGAAGGTCTCGAGGTTCTTGGAGGGCTGGCTCGGCATGGCGGTCCTTCTATCACCGGACGGGTACTGTCGGCTTTCCAGGTTGGCTGGCTGAAAAAACGACCGGCCCGCGAGGGCAGACCGCGGCAAGTGCGCGGAATGCGGAGCGACGGCCGCAGGCAAGCCGTTTGCTATTCCAGTGCGTGATCTCCAGTTCCGCGCCCGATGACGAGGACCCGCCCATGAAGCGCCGCCAGGCCGTCGCCAAGCTTCCGAAGAAGATCGTGACCACGTTGGGTGACCTCATCACGGCCGCCTATGACGCCGCCGACGGCTTCGGCCGCCAGAAGCTCGAGCAGGCAGCCAGCATCCTCCAGGCGCCGCCGCTCGCCCGCCGCATGAATCGGCAGCTTCGATTCGTGCGGTAGCGGCTTCACCTGGCTGGAGGGCCGCCGGGGGCGCGCCCGCCTCCTACCCTGCAGCGAGCGACCGCACGGCCGCCACGATCGCGACGATCGAGAGCACCAGCGCTTCGCCGGCGATGAAGCCGGACGCGAGCGGCAGGTTGTAGACCGCCTCGGTGCTCGGGCTCTTCCGGCTCCAGAGCGCCTGGACGATGCCACCCACCACCATCGGGACGATGGCGTAGCCCGGCACGAGCATCCCGATGCCGACCGCCGTCGGCGAGGGGAGGAATCGGTGCCAGCGCGGCTCGGCGAGCGTGATGACGACGCCCAGCACGAGCGCGACGCCGAGCGCGGTGATGCAGCCCGGCGGCAGGGTGGAGAAGCCCTTCGCGAGCAGCTCCGCGAACCCGGCCCACTTCACGCTGATGGGCGAGGTGAGACCGTGCTGCCCGAAGCCGTACTTCTGCCGCAGCGCGGGGTAGACCACCGCCACGGCCGCCGCGCCCACCGGCACGCCGATGAGCTGGGTGATCATGAGGCTGCGGTTGTTCGAGCCGATGATCTTGCCCGAGCGGTAGCACTGCATGAGGTGCTCGCCCTGACCGGCCACGGTCCCGCTCATCCCGGAGCCGATCATGTTGACGGGCAGGTGGCCCGGCTGCAGCCCGGCGAAGACCGCCTGCATGAGGTTGGCGAGCGCGCTGATCGGCGCCCAGTTCGTCTCCCCGAGGACGCGGATGCCGACCAGCATGAGCGGGATGGAGAGGAGCAGCGAGACGCCGGTGAGCCAGTAAGGGAAGCCGAGCGAGATCTTCTGCACCACCGCCAGCGCCACGGCGCTCGCGAGCGCGCCCCAGGCCACATAGCGCAGCGGGAACTCGTCCGTCCCCACGTCCTTCGCGGAGAGCTTCTTGAAGGTGCGGACGATGACGTTCCACTTGAGCACGAGCGCCGTGAGCCCGCCCGCCACCATGAGGCCGGTCGCCGGCCACATCACCCAGCGCAGCACGTCGGGGAAGGCTTGCCGCGGCACCCAGCCGGTCGAGACGAGCACGGGGGGCGCGATCACCCAGGCGACGACCATGCCGAGCGCCATGGAGAGCGTGACGCGCAGGCCGACCAGCATGCCCGCGCCGAGCGAGAGGACGCCCACCTCGGTGCCCATGCGCAGGGCCGCGCCGTGCGGACCGATGGCCAGCTCGCCCGGGATGAACGTCCATGGGCCGTCGCGGAAGAAGGCGATGAAGGCCGAGAGCCCCATCCCGCCGAAGAGCGCCTTGAGCCGCACCGCCGCCTCGCGCGCGCCCTGGTACAGCACGACCAGCGTCTCCCCGGCGGCGGTGCCGTCGGCGAAGGTGAGGTTCTCCTCGTCGATGTAGTGGCGCCGGAGCGGCACGGCGAGGAAGGCGCCGGTGAGGCCGGCGAAGGTGAGCCAGAGGAAGATCTGGAGCCCGGAGAGGTGGAGCGAGAAGCCGAGGCCGGGCCGGTCGTTCAGCATGTCGATGGCGGCCAGCACGATGCACATGAAGCCGATCTCGCCCGCCGCCGTGCCGGCCGTCTGGGCCATGTTGGCCTCGTAGACGGTGGCGCGCACCCGCGTGAAGAAGGCCGTGATGGCGAGCGCGATGAAGCCGAAGAACGCCGCCGAGACCGAGATGTTCGGCCCGTAGCCGATCTTCAGCACCACCGGCGGGAAGGAGGCGCCCATGATCACCGCGACCAGGACCGAGATGATGACGGCGCGGGGGCTGAGCTCGCGGCGGGCGGCGGGTCCGGCGTCCGGGGCGGGGTGCACGTGCACAGAGGGCGTCGCCATGCCAGCCTTGTAAGCCGGTTCCGGGGGGCACCGCCACCGACCTCGACCTCGACCTCGACCTCGACCTCGACTTCGACCCCGACCCCGACCCCGACCCCGACCCCGACTTCGACCTGCTTTCACGCCTCGACCTCGACGGCACCGCTGCGCTCACGCCATTTCCGCCTCCCCCTTCGGGTGAGGAGGCGGAAATGGCTCTTACACACATCATCGCCGTCGAGGCCGAGGCTCGGTTTCCATTTCAATCCCTGGACGTCTACGTCGCCGCGCGAGAGCTCGCGGCGCTCGTGCACAGTGCGCGGGTCGGCGACGCCGAGCTCCGGGACCAAGCCACGCGCGCTGCCAAGTCAGTGTTTCTCAATCTGTGCGAGGGCCTGCCCAGCGACAGCGGGCCCATGAGACGCAAGCACTTCGCGCTCGCGAACGGCTCGCTCCACGAACTCGTCGGTGCGCTCGACCTCGCCTGCGCCATCGGGGCGCTCGCCTCTGATCCCGCGCGGCGGGCGCAGGCGCTCGCCGTGCGGGTGAAGCGCATGCTGCGGGCGCTCCTCACCGCACGAGCGGGGTGAGCATCGCCACGAGGCGCGAGGCGAGCCGCGCCACCTCGGTGGCGCTCGCGGTGCTCGCCTCCCCACAGAGCGCCGCGATCTCGACTGCGGCGGCCGCCTCGGTGGCCTCGGCGCGGGCGACCGCGAAGGCGCGCGCCTTGTCACCGCGGGTGACCCGGCCTGCGCCCTCTGCGCAGTTGAGGCACGCGCTCTTTGCCGAGCGGAGCGCCTCGTCGCGCAGCTTGGCGTCGCGGACGGACGCGCGGCGCACCGCGAGGAGGAGCTCCACCGCGACGCCGTAGGCGAGCAAACGGTGATGCGGGAGAACCGGAGAAACGGAAGAGGAGGACGTGGAGTGCGAAGTGGAAGAGCTAGCAACCCGAGGAAACAGCGTGTCGTTCATGGCCGGCGGCTCCTTTCGCGAGCGGCAAGGAGACGACGGCCATGAACGCCACGGTTCCGCGCGAGAGAGCGAACCTCGGATGGCAGGCGCAGTGCCAGCCTCCGGCTGGCGCGAGCCTGCGAAACCCTCGACCCCGACCCGCGACAGCGGAATCCGTCCCCCTCACCCCAGCCCTCTC
>DASPZP010000412.1:0-5029 GCA_035636195.1 Anaeromyxobacteraceae bacterium | reverse complement strand
GCGGGTGCGTCGGAAGGATTCGCCATGACGGTGCTCGTGCTCGGGGCTGCGCTCGCGATGATGGCGCGCGGGGCGGCGCCGGTGCTCACCCTTGCCGACGCCGAGCGCAACGCGCGCGAGCACCAGCCGCAGCTCGCCCAGGCGCGCTTCACCGCCGACGCGGCCTCGGCGCGCGCCGACGGGGCGCGGGCGCCGCTGTTGCCGCAGGTGACCGGCAGCGCCTCCTACCAGCGCACCACCGCCAACTTCGTCGCCCGGCCCGGCTCGTTCCCTGACACCACGACCAGCACGCGGAGCCAGACGGCGCCCAGCTGGGCCACCTTCAACTTCTTCAACTTCGGGCTCACCGCCTCGCAGCTCCTGTACGACTTCGGGCAGACCTCCGGCCGCTGGCGCGCCGCCCAGGCCTCGGCCGACGCCCAGCGGGGGAGCGAGCGAGCCACCGCCTCGCAGACCCTCCTCACGGTGCGGAGCGCCTTCTTCCTGGCGCGCGAGCAGAAGGCGCTCTTCGAGGTCGCGCGCGACACGCTCAAGAACCAGGACCTGCACCTCGCGCAGGTGGAGGCCTTCGTGAAGATGGGCACGCGCCCGGCGGTGGACCTGTTCCAGGCGCGGGCTGACCGCGCCAACGCCCGCGTGCAGCTCATCAACGCGGAGAACGCCTATGCCAGCTCGCGCGCCCAGCTGAACCAGGCCATGGGCGTCGTCGGCTCGACGGACTACGAGGTCGCCGACGAGGTGCTCCCGCCGGTCTCCGGCGAGGACGGCGGGCTGGAGCCGCTGGTGAGCGAGGCGGAGCGGAGCCGCCCCGACCTGACCGCGCTGGAGCAGCAGGCCCGCGCCCAGGAGCTGACGGTGAGCTCCGCACAGGGCGGCTACGGTCCGGCCCTGGGCATCTCGACCGCTCTCACCGACGCAGGCACCGCGCTCGACTCGACCGTGTGGAACTGGAACGCCACCGCCACGCTCACCTGGAACATCTTCCAGGGCGGGCTCACCCGGGCGACGGTCTCCGAGGCGCGATCGACCCTCTCCGCCGCCCGCGCCCAGGCCGAGGTGCTGCGGCAGCAGATCCGGGTCGATGTCGACCAGGCGCGGTTGGGGGTGCGGGCGGCCCAGGGCAGCCTGGGCGCAGCCGACGAGGTGGTCGTGAACGCCCGCGAGCGGCTGCGGCTCGCGGAGCGGCGCTACCAGGAGGGCGTCGGCACCCTCGTCGAGCTCGGGGACGCCCAGGTGGCGCTCACCACGGCCGCCGCCCAGCGGGCTCAGGCCGACTACAACCTGTCCACCTCGCGCGCACAGCTCGTGCGCGCGCTGGGGCGCGAGGTTCCGCGTGAGTGAGCATCTGAAGAGCGCCAAGGGTCGGTGGGCGGTGGCGGTGGGGCTGGTGCTCGCCGTCGCCCTCGGCGCGTGGTGGTACACGCGCGGGCGTGGTCAGGGCGCCGGGGAAGGGAAGGGCGGACCGGCCGCCGGCGCCGCCGCGCAGCGCCCGGTTCCGGTGGCAGTGGCGGTGGCGTCCCGCCGCGACGTGCCCGTCTACCTGGAGGGGCTGGGGAGCGTCGTCGCCTTCCAGACCGTCACCGTGAAGTCGCAGGTGGACGGGAGGCTCGACAAGGTCCTCTTCCGCGAGGGCCAGGGCGTCCGCAAGGGCGAGGTGCTCGCCGAGATCGACCCGCGCCCATTCCAGGCGCAGCTCCAGCAGGCGGAGGGCGCGCTCGCCCGCGACGAGGCCCAGCTCCTCAGCGCCCGCCGCGACCTCGAGCGCTACCGCGCGCTCGCCGCGGAGAAGCTCGTCCCGCAGCAGCAGGCGGACCAGCAGGTCGCGGCGGTGGGACAGCTCGAGGGAGCGGTCCGCATGGACCAGGCCGCCGTGGCGACCGCCCGGCTCAACCTCGATTACGCCCGCATCGCCGCGCCCATCGACGGCGTGACCGGGATCCGGGCGGTCGACGCCGGCAACATCGTCCACGCCAGCGACCCGAACGGCCTGGTGGTGTTGACCCAGCTCGACCCGGTGGCGGTGATCTTCACCTTGCCCCAGGACGAGCTCACGCCCATCGCCAGCGCGCTCGCCCGCGGCGCGCTTCCGGTGGACGTCTACGCCCGCGACGGTACGACGCTGCTCGGCTCCGGGCAGCTCGCCGTCATCGACAACCAGATCAACCAGGCCACCTCCACCGTGCGACTGAAGGCCGCCGTGCCGAACCCGAAGCGGCTCCTGTGGCCGAACCAGTTCGTGAACGCGCGCCTCCGGCTCGGCACGCGGCAGGGCGCGCTGGTGGTGCCGGCGCCGGCCGTGCAGCGCGGGCCGAACGGCACCTTCGTCTACGTGGTGGGGCCCGACGCCACCGCCGCCGTCCAGCTGGTGCAGATCGACGCGACGGTGGGGGACCTGGCGATCGTGGCGAAGGGCGTCGACGAGGGGGCGCGGGTGGTGGTGGAGGGGCAGAGCCAGCTTCGCCCGGGCGCCAAGGTGGCGGCGCGCGAGCCCGGCAAGCCGGGGGTGCAGAGCCCGCCGGGCGGGAAGGCGGCCGCGGGCGGCATCGACGGCGGGTCCGGATCGGCCGCGCGGTGAGCGCCCCATCGCCCATGCTCGAGACGGCCCCATGAGCGTCTCCGAGCCGTTCATCCGCCGGCCGGTCGCGACGGCGCTCCTGACCTTCGGGCTCCTCCTGGCCGGCCTCGCCGGCTACCGGCAGCTGGCCGTCTCGGCCCTGCCGCAGGTCGACTACCCCACCATCGTCGTGTCGACCTCGCTGCCCGGGGCGAGCGCCGAGACGATGGCCTCGGCGGTCACCACGCCGCTCGAGCGGCAGTTCGGCCAGATGCCGGCGCTCTCTCAGATGACGTCGGTGTCGAGCTTCGGGACCTCGCAGGTGACGCTGCAGTTTCAGCTCGATCGCAGCATCGACGCCGCCGAGCAGGACGTGCAGGCTGCCATCAACGCCGCCACCACGCTCCTGCCGCGGGGGCTCCCCAGCCCGCCCGTCTACTCGAAGTCGAACCCGGCCGACACGCCCATCCTGACCCTGGCGGTGAGCTCGGACACGCTGCCGCTCCCGCAGGTGAACGACCAGGCCGACTCCATCCTGGCGCAGAAGATCTCGCAGGTCGCGGGCGTCGGCCTCGTCACGCTGAACGGCGCGCAGAAGCCGGCGGTGCGGGTCCAGGTCGATCCGGCCGCGCTGGCCGCCAACGGCCTCACGCTCGCCGACGTGCGGCTGGCGCTCGCCGCCGCCAACGTGAACCAGGCCAAGGGCAACATCGACGGCCCGCGCCAGGACTACACCCTCGCCACGAACGACCAGCTCGTCGAGGCGAAGGCGTTCCGCTCGCTCGTGCTCGCCTACAAGAACGGCGCGGCGGTGCGCCTCGACCAGGTCGCGGACGCCGTGGACGGCGTCGAGAACGATCAGCTCGCCGGCTGGGCGGGCGAAGAGCGCGCCATCATCCTCAACGTCCAGCGCCAGCCCGGGGCGAACGTCATCGAGGTCGCCGAGCGGGTGAAGGCGCTGCTGCCGCGGCTCGCCTCGGCGCTGCCGCAGGGGCTCCGCGTCACGACCCTCTCCGATCGCACCGAGACGGTGCGCGCCTCGGTGGACGACGTGCAGTTCACGCTCGTCCTGTCGGTGCTGCTGGTGGTGGCGGTGATCTACGTCTTCCTCCGCTCGCTGCGCGCCACGCTCATCCCCGGCGTGGCGGTGCCGCTGTCGCTCATCGGCACCTTCGGCGTCATGTACCTGTGCGGCTACAGCCTCAACAACCTCTCGCTCATGGCGCTCACGATCTCGACTGGCTTCGTCGTCGACGACGCCATCGTCATGATCGAGAACATCGCGCGCTACGTGGAGCAGGGCGAGCCGCCCTTCGAGGCCGCGCTCAAGGGCGCGAAGCAGATCGGCTTCACCATCGTGTCCCTCACCGTCTCGCTGGTGGCGGTGCTCATCCCGCTCCTCTTCATGGGCGGCATCATCGGCCGGCTCTTCCGCGAGTTCGCGGTGACCCTCGCCATCGCCATCGGCGTGTCGGCGGTGCTCTCCTTGACCCTGACCGCGATGATGTGCGCCCACCTGCTGCGGCCGCACGAGGAGGCGACGGGGCTGGCGCGCGCGTTCGAGCGGCTCTTCGACCGCCTGGTGGCGTTCTACGATCGCACGCTCCGCTGGGTGCTCTCCCACCAGCCGCTCACGCTCGCGGTGACCATCGGCACCCTCGCGCTCACGATCGTGCTGGCCTTCCTCGTGCCGAAGGGCTTCTTCCCGCAGCAGGACACGGGGCTCATCGTGGCCGTGACCGAGGCCGCCCCCGACGTGTCCTTCAAGCGGATGATGGGCCTCCAGCAGGCGATCGCCGCCGCGGTGCGCGAGGATCCGGACGTGGCCACGGTGGCCTCCTTCATCGGGCCCGACGGCACGAACCCCACCGTGAACAGCGGGCGCCTCTCCATCGCGCTCACGCCGCGCTCGCAGCGCAAGGCGACCGCGGCCGAGATCATCGTCCGGCTCCAGGGCCGCCTGGCGCAGGTGGAGGGCATCCGCGCCTTCCTGCAGCCGGTGCAGGACCTCCAGATCGAGACGCGCGTCTCGCGGACCCAGTACCAGTACACGCTCGAGGACGCCGACCCGGACGAGCTCGCCCTCTGGGCGCCGCGCGTGCTGGAGAAGCTGCGCGCGCTGCCCGAGCTCCGGGACGTGGCGAGCGATCAGCAGTCGGGCGGCCTTCAAGTCCGGCTCACCATCGACCGCGACACGGCGGGGCGGCTGGGCATCCAGGCGCAGGCCATCGACGACGCCCTCTACGACGCCTTCGGGCAGCGGCAGGTCTCGACCATCTTCACCCAGCTCAACCAGTACCGGGTCATCCTGGAGGTGAAGCCCGAGTACCAGCAGGACCCCCGCGCCCTCGACCGCATCTACGTCCGGTCGGCGGCCGGCGACGCGGTCCCGCTCTCGACCTTCACGCGCATGGAGCGGACCACGGCGCCCCTCGCCATCAACCACCAGGGGCAGTTCCCGGCCGTCACCCTCTC
>DASPZP010000411.1:0-10987 GCA_035636195.1 Anaeromyxobacteraceae bacterium | reverse complement strand
CGGGGTCGGGGTCGGGGTCGGGGTCGGGGTCGGGGTCGGGGTCGGGGATCTTGCAGGCTCGCGCCAGCCTTCGGCTGACACTGCGCCTGCCATCCGAGGTTCGCACTCGCACGTGGAACCGTGGCGTTCATGGCCGTCGTCTCCTTGCGATCGCGAAAGGAGCCGCCGGCCATGAACGACACGCTGTTTCCTCGGGTTTCCAGCTCTTCCACCTCCTCCTCTTCTTCGGTCTCTTCCTCTTCGGCCTCTCCCGCTCTCCCGCATCACCGTCTGCTCGCGTACGGAGTCGCGGTGGAGCTTCTCCTCGCGGTGCGCCGCGCCTCGGTCCGCGACGCGAAGCTGCGCGACGAGGCGCTCCGCTCGGCCAAGAGCGCTTGCTTGAATTGCGCAGAGGGCGCAGGCCGGGTCACGCGGGGTGACAAGGCGCGCGCCTTCGCGGTCGCCCGCGCCGAGGCCACCGAGGCGGCCGCGGCGGTCGAGATCGCTGCGCTCTGCGGCGAAGCGAGCGCCCCGAGCGCCGCCGAGGTGGCGCGGCTCGCCTCGCGCCTCGTGGCGATGCTCACCCCGCTCGTGCGGTGAGGAGCGCCCGCAGCATGCGCTTCACCCGCACGGCGAGTGCCTGCGCCCGCCGCGCGGACTCTGGCGCGAGCGCCCCGATGGCGCAGGCGAGGTCGAGCGCGCCGACGAGCTCGTGGAGCGAGCCGTTCGCGAGCGCGAAGTGCTTGCGACGCATCGGGCCGCTGTCGCTGGGGAGACCTTCGCAAAGGTTCAGGAACACCGACTTGGCCGCCCTCGTGGCCTGGTCCCGAAGCTCACCATCGGCAACCCGTGCCCCGTGCACGAGCGCAGCGAGCTCTCGCGCAGCGATGTAGACGTCCAGGGATTGAAATGGAAACCGAGCCTCGACCTCGACGGCGATGATGTGTGTAAGAGCCATTTCCGCCTCCTCACCCGAAGGGGGAGGCGGAAATGGCGACCGCACCGAGGTCCGCCGTCGAGGTCGAGGCGGGAGAAGGTCGGGGTGAGGGTCGGGGTCGAGGTCGAGGTCGAGGTCGGGGTCGCGGTCGCGGTCGAGGCCCTTCGACTACGCATCGCCTCCGGCGACGCTACGCTCAGGGCGGACGGGCCGCTCCGGCGATCGGGGGTCGCCGCTACGGCTTCGCGTCCGTACCCGGGGCGGTCGGCAACGCCCGCGCGACGTTCCCAGCCTTGAGCCGCTGGATCTCGAGCTCGGCCACCCGGAGCTGGCGCGCGCGCTCCTGGAGCGCCGCCTGGAGCCGCTGCGCCTCCTGGGCGCGCATCTCGTCGCGGCGGGACAGCTCCTCCTGGAAGCGGGCCTGCGCCTCGGCGAGCGCCCGCAGGGAGCGCGCGTCGGCCTCCTTGCGCTCCTGTCCGAGCTGCGCCTGGCGACGGGTGGCCTCGGCCAGCCGTGCATCGGCGGCCGCGGCCTGGGCGGCGGCGTCCCTCTCGGTCCGGGCGCGCGCCTCGTTCGCATCCGTCAGGGCGGCCTTCAGGGCCGCCGTCCGCTCGCTGGCGGCCGCCTCGAGCTCGACCATCCGGCGCGTCGCCGTCGCTGCCGCCTCGCCCTGCGCGTCGGCCCTGGCGAGCGCCGCCGCGAGCTCGCGCCGCAGCTCCGCCTCGGCGGCGCTGCGCATCTCGTTCGCTTCGCCGGCGGCCCGCTGCACCTCGGCCAGCTGCGCCGACAGCGCCTCGATCCGGGCTGCGCCCTCGAGCCGCTGGGCGGCCGCCGCCGTCTCGGTATCCGCCAGGCGGGCGTTCGCCTCGCCCAGCCGCGCCTCGAGCCGCACCCGCGCCTCGAGCTGGCGCGCCTGCTCGACCTCGACCACCTCCAGCCGCCCCTCGAGCGCCTTCGCCTCGGCGACGTGCTGCTCGGCGGCGGATTGCTCGCGGCGCTCGGCCGCGGCGATCGCCTCTGCCCGCGCAGCCAGCTCCTTCTGCAGCGCGTCCTCGCGGCGTGCGCGCTCGCTGGCGGCGGCGTCGAAGCGGCGGTCCAGCTCGGCGGCTGCCTCGGCCTTCTTGGTCAGCTCACCGAGCAGCTCCTCCTCGCGGAGATCCCGCTCGGCCCGGAGCGAGTCGAGCCGTGCCCGCCAGGCGGCCTCGGCGTCCGCGCGGGCCTGGAGCTCGCCCGTCAGCTCGGCCTCGACGCGCGCGCGCGCGGCCTCGCGCTCCTCGGCCAGCGCGCGCGCCCGGGAGGCCTCCACGCCCTGGAGGCGCGCGTCTTCGAGCGCGGCAGCGTGCTCGGCGGCGGCCCGCTCCGCCATGCTGCGCAGGTCGGCGAGCTCGGCCTGCAACGCGCGGTTGCGTCCGTCGAGCTCGGCCACCCGCCGCTCCGCCTCGCGGGACAGGCCGTCGAGCGCCTCGCGCGCGTCGGCCAGCTCGCGCGCCAGCGCCGCGCGCGCGCCCGCCAGCTCCTCCTCGCGGGCAGCGGCCGCCGCGGCGGCCTGAGCAGCCTCCTTCCGCGTCCGCTCGGCGCCGTCGAGCGCGCTGGCCAGCTGGGCCGACAGCTCTCCTTCCCGGGCTTGCCCGAGGCGCCTGCCCTCCTCGAGCGTCGTCGCCAGCGCCTGCGCCGCTGCCTGCGCCTCGTCGCGCTCGCGGACGAGCACCGCTCGGATCTCCTCGCCACTCCGGCGCGCCTCGTCGAGCGTGCGCGAGAGCTCCTCGGCGCGGGCAGCAGCCGCCTCGCGCTCCGCGACCAGCTCCGCCTCGCGCGCCGCCGCGTCGCCGCGCGCCGCCTCGAGCAGCTGCGTCAGGGAGGCGATCTCGGCCCGCGCGGCCTCGACCGTCTCGGCCAGGGCGAGCTCGCGCGCCGCGAGCTCGGCGGCCACTCGCCGTAGCTCGTCCCGCTCCGCGTCCGCAGCGCCCAGCCGTCCCTCGAGGTCGGTGGCCCGCGCCTCGGCAGCCGCGAGCCGCGCGCCGCGATCCTTCGCCTGCGCCTCCAACCCATCGAGAAAGCGGGCGCGCTCGGCGAGGCGCGCGTCGCGCTCCTCCACCGCGCGCCCGAGCGCTCCGGCCTCGGCGCGCGCCCGCCCGAGCTCCTCCTCCACGCTCGCCAGGAGCGCGCCGCGCGCCGCCAGCTCGCCCGCGAGCTGCCGCTCGACGTCCTGCGCCCGCACCCGCTCTCCGGAGAGCTCGGCCTCGAGCGCGCCCGCCCGCTCGGCCAGCGCGTCACGGGCGGCTCCCAGGGCCGCCTCGCGCCCCTGAGCCGCGAGCTCAGCCTGCGCGTGCGCCTCGGCCGCCTGCGCGAGCTCGACCCGGTGCGCCGCTTCGAGCTCCGCCAGCGCGGTCGCGGACGCCTCCACGTCGCCCTCCAGCGTCCCGATGCGCTGCAGGCGCTCCTCCACCTCGAGCGACAGCTCCTCCTCGCGCGCCCGCGCGCTGCCACGGAAGTTCCGGTACTCATCCTCGAGGAGCGCCAGCCGCCCGTCGCGCTCGGCGAGCGCGGCCTCGCGCTCCTCCAGGCGGCCCTCCAGCTCCTCGGCCGCCGCGCGCGCCGCCGTGCGCTCTCCCTCGAGCTCCCGGAGGACGGCCTGCGCGCTCCGCTCCTGCTCGGCGCGGGCGGCGGCGTGCTCCTCCTGCACCGCGCGCGCACGCGCCAGCTCTCCTTCGAGCCGCTCGTCCAGCGCCGCGACCTTCGCCTCGGCCTCGTCGCGCCGAGCGCCGAGCTCCCGCGCCGCGCGCGTCGTCTCCTCGCGCAGGCGCTCCAGCTCGGCCTCCACCTCGCGGCGCCCGGCGGCCGCCTCCTCCAGCCGCGCGTCGTGCCGCCGTCCCGCCGCCTCGGCCTCGGCCTGCGTCGCGGCGAGCGACCGCGCGAGCTCCCCCGCCTCGGCGTCGCGCACCGCCGCCGCCTCCTGCAGCTCCTGCTCGCGCGCGTCGAAGCGCTCCACCTCGGCCGAGACCCTCCGCTCGAGCCGGCCGATCTCCTCGGAAGCGCCGTCGAGCGCGACCTCGCGCTTGGCGAGGTCGTCGTCCTTCAGGCGCAGCTCGCGCTCGAGCTCGTGGATCTTGCGCTCGTGCGCCGCCACCACCTCGATGAGGTCCTTCTCCTGACCGAACTTCTCGAGCAGCAGGCCCTCGACGGAGGCGCCGTGCTCGCGCTCCCGCTCGACGAAGAGATCCCGAGCCTCGGCCAGGCGGCGGAGCAGCTCGTCCACCTGGTTCCGCAGCCCCTGGATCTCGACCTCCTTCTCGTGGAGGCGATCGTCCACCTGCGCCACGTCGCGCTCGCGCGCGTCCCAGATCTCCGCCACCCGCGCGATCTGCGCCTCGCGCACCTTGAGATCCTCCCGCAGGACCTCGAGCCTCCCCTCCGGCGTGGCGAGCAGCTCTCGGGGCACGGGCGCGCGCGGGCTCCGCGACGCCTCGAGCAGATCCGTGCGGCGCTCGGCGATGGAGCCGAAGGTGCGATCGAGGAAGAGTCGATCCTCGTCGGTGATGGCGCTCCGCCGCGCGCGGCGGGGCACGGGAGGCGGGGCGGGCGGCGCTGCGGGCGCGGCGAGCTCGGCCGGGACCCCGTGCAGGCGCACCTCGACCACCTCGTCGTCGACCAAGATGGCGTCGTCGGCGGACTCGAGCGGCTCGCTCAGCACCAGCAGGTTGCGGGCGAGCCGCAAGAGCGCGTCCGTGTCGAGCGGCATGCCGAGGTAGCCGTTCGCGGCGACGTCGGTGCGCGCGTGCTCCTCCAGCGCCTCGTGCGAGGATTCGGAGGAGTAGATGACCACCGGCAGGCCCCGCTGATCCCGGCGGAGCCGCCCGCAGAGCGAGAAGCCGGAGATGTCGGGCAGCTCGGCGCGCGTGATGACCAGATCCGGTCGCCGCGCCGCGATCTCGCGCTCCGCGTCCGCCCCCGAGGCGGCGACGGAGGTCTGCTCGCCGCCATCGCGGAAGAGCGAGGCGAGGGAGAGCGCGAAGGCGCTGTCCGATTCGACGATGAGGACGCGCTTGGGATCCATGGGTACCTGGGACGGAAGGCTCGGCGAAGTGTAGACCCCACCTCGGCCGCAATCTAGGCACGGGTTCGCCGCTTCGACGCCCTGCGCGGCTGGCGCCTCGCGGGTCGCCCGCGCACGCTCCCGGCGGCTCCGGTCGGGTACAGGCCGCGGCGCATACCGGCGAGGAGGCTCACGACGGCAACGCGGCTCCGGCCACCAACTCGCGGAGCTTCGGCCGCGCCTTCGTCACATCGACCTCGTGCTTGAGGACGAGGTCGAGCGTGTCGGAGACGAGCCGCTCGTCCAGCGTCTCGGCGCCGAGCAGGACCAGCGCACGGACCCAGTCGAGCGTCTCGGCGATGGAGGGCGCCTTCTTGAGATCGAGCTGGCGGAGCGTGGCGACGACGGCCACCGCCTGCCGCGCCAGCTCCCCACTCACCTCGGGGGCTCGCGCGCGCACGATGGCGAGCTCGCGCTCCTGCGAGGGGTAGTCGAGGTGGAGGTGCAGACAACGCCGCCGCAGCGCGTCCGAGAGCTCGCGCGTCGCGTTCGAGGTGAGCACCACGCGGGGCGGCACCACCGCCCGGAAGGTCCCGAGCTCGGGGATGGTGACCGCATAGTCGGAGAGCACCTCCAGCAGGAAGGCCTCCAGCTCCGGGTCCGCCTTGTCGATCTCGTCGACCAGGAGGAGCGCCGGCAGCTCGCTCGTGACGGCTTGCAGGATGGGGCGGGGCAAGAGGAAGCGCCGGCTGAAGAAGACATCCCCCTCGGCCGCGAGGCGGTCGGCCGCCTCGGAGAGCGTTCGCGCCCCCGCCAGCGCTGCGCCGAGCTGGTCCTTCAAGAGCTGCGTGTACAGGAGCTGCTTCGCATATTCCCATTCGTAGAGCGCCTTGGCCTCGTCGAGCCCCTCGTAGCATTGGAGGCGGAGGAAGGTCCGCCCCGTGGCGGCGGCGAAGGCGCGCGCGAGCTCGGTCTTCCCGACGCCAGCCGGGCCTTCGACCAGCACCGGCTTCGCGAGGCGGTCGGCGAGGAAGACGGCGGTCGAGATCTCACGAGACGGGAGGTAGCCCGCCGCCGCGAGGGCCTCCGAGACCTGCTCCACGGTGTCGAACACGAGGCCCATATAGCTCGGGAGCCCATCCAATGGCGGCCCCCGGTCATGGGCGCCCAGGTGGTGCGATGGCGCGCCCCTGACACGTCGACCCCGGGTCACCCAAACAGGGTCAAGGCAGACCCGGTATCAGCGGCGACCCTCCTTTTACAGGCTCGTCCCGATTGTGAAACCGCGAAATGCTGGAAAATCCTGCCCGGGACAGCCTTCATGCTCTCGGCACGCCGCTTGAAGGGACTGGGCTACGAGTCCCACCGGAGGCCGACCACGGTTCACCCGCCTCGAAGCTCCAGCCTGAAACTCGATCCCGCGGGTTACCAACTCCAGCCTCTCTCCTCAGTCGATCGTGGTCGGATGATCGACTCCCCCCACCGCAGCGACCCCCAGCGAGGGAGACCTGCGGAGTTCAAATCGGGCGCCTGACGCCCAGAGCTGATGAGGCCGCGAGAGCGGCCTCTCGCTTTTGTGGCGCTCGCTTGCCGCGAGGCGGGTGGGCAGCAACCTTCCATGCATGGAAGGCAGGGCCGGCGTGGGCGGCACCACCTCCGTCTCCGGGATGGGGGCCGTCCCGGTCGACTGGAGCGCCTTCGAGGCGCTCGCCCGCCGCGTCCGCGCGGGCGAGATCGTCGCGGCCGAGTCGCTGCCGTTCCACCCGCTCCTGCCGGGCGACGTGGCCCGGTGGCCCGAGCCCGGCTCGCGTCTCCAGCGCGGCTGCGCCCGCCTCGGCGAGCTCGCCTTCCGCCAGGGGGCGGTGGCGAGCGTGGTCGTGGCGGGCGGGGCGGGCACGCGCTTCGGGGGCGGCGTGAAGGCGCTCGTCCCGGTGCTCGACGGCCGCACTTTCCTCGACCTGAAGCTCGCCGACGCTCGCCGCGGCGGGGAGGCGTACGGCGCCCAGGTCCCGATGGCCATCATGACTTCGCCGCTCACGCACCGGGCCATCGCCGACCACCTCGCGCAGCAGGGGGAGCAGAGCGTCCTGCTCTTCCAGCAGCGCATGCTGCCGCGCCTCACGCGGTCGGGCGAGCTCTTCCTCGACGGCGAAGGTAGGCCGTCGCTCGCGCCCACCGGTCACGGCGACTTCTACCGGGCGCTGCGCGACAGCGGCGTCGGCGCGGCGCTGCGGCAGCGCGGCGTGCGCCACCTCGCCTTCTCGAACGTCGACAACCTGGGCGCCACCCTGGACCCCGTCATGGTGGGCCTGCACCTGCGCGGCGGCGCCGCCATGACGGTCGAGGTCACCACCCGGCGCGCGCCGACCGGAGCGCTCGACGCCGGCGCCGCACCGGTGCGGGCCGGCGACCGGCTCCTGCTGGTGGAGAAGGTGGACCCCGCGCAACACGCGTTCATCTCGACCAACAACATCTGCTTCGCGCTGGAGCCGCTCCTCGAGCTCGAGCTGGATCTGCCCTGGCGCGCCGTGAAGAAGGAGGTCGACGGGGTGCCCGTCCTGCAGCTCGAGCAGGTGACCGCCGAGGCGACCGGGCTCGTCGACGCGAACGGCGGTCCGCTGCTGCCGGTGGCGTTCGTGGAGGTGCCGCGGGAGGACGGCCGCGCGAGCCGGTTCGAGCCCGTGAAGGCGCCGGACGACCTCGCCCGCGTGTCGGCGCGGCTGAGAGAGCGGTTCTCGGCGACGTAGGGGAGGTGTCCGACGAGGGGTCAGGCCGCGCGCTCGAGCGCCTCGAGCACCGCGGGCGCGCCGACCACCGCCGCGGGGGGCGCGACGGCCGCGCGCGGCCCGGGGAGGAGCAGGGCAGCGCCGAGCGCACCGACCCGCAGGACGGCCGAGCCGGCCAGGAGGAGGGGCAGCGGCGAGTCCCTCCCTTGCGCAGCCTGGGCCACGGCTCCGCCGGCGGCGGAGGTGAGCGCAAAGGCGGTGCCGCCCGCGGCCGCCACCACCGCCAGGTAGAAGGGGCGCTCGCGCTCGGGTGCCACCGACAGTGGGAGCGCGAAGCTCGCCACACCCTGGCCGCCGAGGAGGACGCCCCCGAGCGCAGCCTCGAGCGCGAGCGGCCAGAGCCGTCCCGGCGCCGAGGCGATCCAGGCCAGCGGCGAGAAAGCCAGCCCGGCGGTGCAGAGGACGAGGACGCGGCGCGCGCCGGCCCGGTCGACCCAGCGTCCCCAGGCGGGCGCGCTCGCGACCTTGGCGGCGGCGAGGCCGGCGCCCTGGGCGGCGAGGAGCGCGAACCCCGAGCCGAGGTCGCGCAAGAGGTAGAGCCCGAAGAAGGGGGCGGAGAGGCCGCAGGCGCCGTTCCAGACCACTGCGTAGGTGACGACCCGCCGCGCCGGGCCGTCGGCGAGCGGACGCGCCAGCGCGTGCAAGATCCAGCGCACCGGCTCGCGCCGCACCGGGCGCGCGCGCTGCCGGGCCATGAGCAGCACGCTCGCCAGGCCCGCGGCGCTGGCGATGGCCGCCAGCGCCTGCAGGATGGCCCCAGCCTGGCCATGGTGCTGGCCGTGATCGAGCAAGAGCCCGACCAGGAGCGCGCAAACGCCGCCCACCGCCGTGGCGAGCGCCGTGCGCCGCCCGAAGTACCGCCCGCGCAGCGCGCCCGGCACGAGCTCGCCCATCCAGGCGCTCCAGGCGTTGTTCGCGACGAGCCCGAAGCCGTGGTGCATGCCGGCCACGGCCAGGAGGAGCGCCTGCCGGCCGCTGGTCTGGAGCGGGAGGAGAGGCAAGAGCGCGAGCGGAAGGAAGGCCTGCCGCGAGAGCGCGATGGCGGTGAGCGCGGTCCGGCGGTGCCCGAAGCGGGCGGTGAGGACCGCACCGCCGAGCTGCAGCACCTGCGCCACCACTGGCATGGCTGCGACGAGCCCGATGAGCTTCGCGTTCATCCCGAGGTGGAGGGCCCACCCGGTGAGCGCGGCGCCGCCCGAACAAGCGGCGACCACCTCGGCCACCGCCCCTTCGGCGGTACAGGCTGCGAGCGAGCGGCGGAGTGTGGAGGGACGGTCGGAGCGGGCCACGGCGAGTCGGACGGACCTTACCAGCCGGCCGACCGCGGGCTCAACGTGGGGGCAGGTGGGCGCGCGCCGTGCGCCTCGGCGACGTGGTTCAGCGCCGGACGTCGATGCGGACGTTCAAGGGACCGCCCTCGACCTCGCCCACCGAGACGAACGTGCCGCTCCGGTTGCGGGTGAAGTGGAGCGTCGTGCGCATGCCACCGATGCGGAGTCCAGCCAGTGTCAGGTGGTCGAGCCAGCCTGGGAGCGCGGGGGCAGCCACGTGCAGGGCGTGGTGGGGGGCGTCCGCGGACAAGCCGAGGCAGGCGCGCAGGAGCATGAAGAGCGCGCCGCTCGCCCACGCCTGCGGCGAGCAGGCCACGGGGTAGTGGACGGGGAACTGGCCCGCGTCGCGGTCGAGGCCGCAAAACAGCTCCGGCAGCCGCACGTGGCGGAAGTGCTGAGACGCGGCCCACAGCCCGTCGAGGACGCGGCCGGCCGAGTGCGTCATGCCGTAGTTGGCCATGCCCAGGGCCGCCAATGCGTTGTCGTGCGGCCAGACGGTGCCGTTGTGATAGCTGAGCGGGTTGTAGGCGAGCTGCCCTTTCCCGAGGGTGCGGATCCCCCAGCCGCTCCACATGGACGGCGAGAAGAGGCCCGCCACCACCCGGCGGGCGCGCTCTTCCGCTGCCGCCCGCGAGAAGAGCAGGTGGGCGGGGTTCGAGGTGATGGCGTCCACCTGCCGGCCGGCGCCGTCGATGGCGAGCGCGTAGGTGCCGTGCTCCTCCATCCAGTAGCGCTCCTCGATACGGGCGGCGAGCGCGCTGGCGGCGGCGTCGAGCGGCGCCGCCTCCGCGTCCCGGCCGATGAGTCGATAGAGCGCTGCCATGCGCCGGCGCGCGTCGGCGGCATACCCCTGCACCTCGACGAGGGCGAGGGGCGGTTCGGCCGAGCGGCCATCGGCGAACGGCACGCCGTCATGGCTGTCCTTCCACCCCTGGTTGCGCAGGCCCTTGCGCGTGCGCCGCTCGTAGTCGATGAGGCCGTCGCCGTCGCGATCGCCCCAGCGGTCGATCCAGGCCAGCGCGCGCTCGGCGGCCGGGAGGAGCTCGCCGAGCGTGACGCGATCGTCCGTCCACTGCACGTACTCCGAGAGCAGGACCAGGAAGAGCGGCGTCGCGTCGACCGAGCCGTAGTAGGGTGTGTGCGGCACCTCGCCGGCGGTCGCCATCTCGCCGAAGCGGATCTCGTGCGGGATCTTGCCCGGCTCCTCGTCGCGCTCCGGGTCGTTCTTCGTGCCCTGCAGCCGCGCCAGGAACTGGAGCGCGTGCTTCGCCACCTCCGGCGTGGCGAGCAGCGCCTCGAAGCCCGTGATGAGCGCGTCGCGCCCGAAGGGGCAGGTGTACCAGGGGATTCCGGCCGAGATGACCGGCTGGCCCAGGTGGTGGACCTTGAGCGCCTTGAGATCGGCGACGCCCTGCGCCAGCGCGCGGTCGAAGAGCTCGTTGCTCGAGGTGAATCGGGTGCAGCGCCCGGCCCACTCGGCGTACGCGCGCCCAGAGGCCTGCGCCCGGGTGGCGAACGGCCGCGGCGCGCCCGCTCTCGCGCGCTCCACCCCGGCGAAGACGGTCAGGGAGAGGTCGCCCGAGGCTCCCGGGTCGAGCCGCAGCGCGAGGCGCGCCCCCGCCCCGTCGAGCCGGTCGAGCGCCACCGGCGAGCGCGCGGGGTCGCCGTCCCCTCCCCCGCCCACCTCGACCCGGATCTCCGTCGCGTACTCGCGCCCGTCGAGCCCGTCGTACCGCAGCACGACGCGCCCGGCGCCCACCTCAGGCCGATGGTAGACCCCGCGCCGGGCGCGCCGCGCGCCGCGGATCTCGAAGACGTCGGCGAAGTCCGCCGCCCAGTTCACCTCGAGCCACTGCTCGATGGGCCGGCCCTGGAAGTTGGTCAGGACGAGCCGATCCACGAACACGTCGTCGATGAGCTG
>DASPZP010000410.1:0-4264 GCA_035636195.1 Anaeromyxobacteraceae bacterium | reverse complement strand
GTGACGATGGTCTCGGCGATGCTGTTCGGGACCTGCGCGTAATGCCCGAACTGCATCGAGTAGGTGGCGCGGCCCTGCGTCTTGGAGCGGAGGTCGGTGGCGTAGCCGAACATGTCGGCCAGCGGCACCTGCGCGGTGATGACCTGCGCATTGCCGCGCGGGTTCATACCCTGGATCTTGCCGCGCCGCGAGTTCAGATCGCCGATGACGTCGCCCATGAAGGCCTCGGGCGTCACCACCTCGACGTCCATGATCGGCTCGAGGAGGACCGGGCCCGCCTTGGCGGCGCCCTGCTTGAACCCGATCGATCCGGCGATCTTGAACGCCATCTCGGACGAGTCGACCTCGTGGTAGCTGCCGTCGGTGACCTCGACCTTGAGGTCCACCATCGGGAAGCCCGCCAGGACGCCGCCCTGCATGGCCTCGACGATGCCCTTCTCGATGGGGCCGATGAACTCCTTCGGGATCGAGCCCCCGACGATGACGTTCTCGAATTCGAAGCCCTGGCCCGGCTGCTGCGGGATGAGGCGCAGCCAGCAGTGACCGTACTGGCCCTTGCCGCCGGACTGGCGGATGTGGCGGCCCTCCGCCTCCACCGTCTTGGTGATGGTCTCGCGGTAGGCCACCTGCGGCTTGCCGACGTTCGCCTCCACCTTGAACTCGCGGAACATGCGGTCTACCAGGATCTCGAGGTGGAGCTCGCCCATGCCGCCCATGATGGTCTGGCCCGTCTCCTCGTCGGTGCGGACGCGGAACGAGGGGTCCTCCATCTGCAGGCGCTGAAGCGCGATGCCCATCTTGTCCTGGTCGCCCTTGGTCTTCGGCTCGACGGCGACGAAGATGACCGGCTCGGGGAACACCATCCGCTCCAGGATGACCTTGTCGTCCTCGTCACAGAGGGTGTCGCCGGTGGTGGTCTGGCGCAGGCCGACCGCGGCCGCGATATCGCCGGCGAGGACTTCCTTGATCTCTTCGCGCTTGTCGGCGTGCATCTGGACGATGCGGCTGATGCGCTCCTTCTTGTCCTTGGTCGCGTTGTAGACGTACGAGCCGGCGTCGAGCTTGCCCGAGTACACGCGGAAGAAGGTGAGGTTCCCGACGAACGGGTCATTCATCAGCTTGAACGCCAGTGCCGAGAAGGGCTCCTCGTCGGAGGTGCCGCGGAAGACCTCGACCCCCTTCATGTCGACGCCCTTCATCGGCGGGACGTCGGTCGGGCTCGGGAGGTAGTCCACCACCGCGTCGAGGATGTGCTGGACGCCCTTGTTCTTGAAGGCGCTGCCGCAGATCACCGGGAAGAACTTCATCGCGATGGTGCCCTTGCGGAGACCCTTCTTCACCTCGTCGTTGGTGAGAGCCTTGCCGTCGAGGTACTTGGCCATGAGCTCGTCGTCGAACTCGGCCACGGCCTCCTCCATGGCGGCGCGGTACTCCTTTGCCTGGTCAGCCAGGTCGGCCGGGATGTCGACCTCCTGGTACTTCGCGCCCATCGTCTCGTCGTCGAAGGTGACGCCCTTCATCTTGACGAGATCGACCATGCCGCGGAACTTGTCCTCGCGGCCGATCGGGAGCTGGATCGGCACCGCGCGGGCGCCCAGCTTCTCCCGGATCGTGTCGACCGACATGTAAAAGTCGGCGCCGATGCGGTCCATCTTGTTGATGAAGCAGATGCGGGGCACGCCGTACTTGTCGGCCTGGCGCCACACCGTCTCGGACTGCGGCTCGACGCCGTTCACGCCGTCGAAGGCGGTGACCGCGCCGTCGAGGACGCGCAGCGACCGCTCGACCTCGATCGTGAAGTCGACGTGGCCGGGGGTGTCGATGATGTTGATGCGGTGCTCGCGCCAGAAGGCGGTGGTCGCGGCGGAGGTGATGGTGATGCCGCGCTCGCGCTCCTGCTCCATCCAGTCCATGACGGTGGTGCCCTCATGGACCTCGCCAATCTTGTGCGTGACGCCGGTGTAGAAGAGGATTCGCTCGGTCGTGGTCGTCTTACCGGCATCGATGTGCGCCATGATGCCGATGTTTCGGTAGCGCTCGAGGGGGGTGACACGGGCCATGGCTCTCTCTTCTTCCTTACGTCCGACGTTGAACGCCAACCGACTCCGCCGCCTCGCGGCGCTGCTGACCTCTTCCGAGCTGTCAAAGAGCGGCGATGCGGCGGGGGGACCCGCCGGCGGGGACGAGCCCCGCCCTTACAGACGCTCTACCAGCGGTAGTGGGCGAAGGCCTTGTTGGCCTCGGCCATCTTGTGCGTGTCCTCGCGCTTCTTCACGGCGTTGCCCCGGTTCGAGGCGGCGTCCATGATCTCCGCCGCCAGCTTCTCGACCATCGTCTTCTCACCGCGGCCCTTCGAGTAGTCGATGAGCCAGCGCATCGCCAGCGCAACGCGCCGATCCTGGCGGACCTCGACGGGCACCTGGTAGGTGGCGCCGCCCACACGGCGGCTCTTCACCTCGACCATGGGCTTCACGTTGTCGAGCGCCTTCTTGAAGATCTTGAGCGGATCGTCCTTGAGGCGCTGCTCGACCTGATCGAAGGCGCCGTAGATGATCTTCTCACCCACGGACTTCTTGCCCTGACGCATCAGGTTGTTCACGAACTTCGCCACCAGCCGATCCTGGAACTTGGGATCAGGGAGGATCTTTCGCTTCTCGACTTCGCGACGACGAGGCATCGAACCCGGTCCTTGGAAATTAGCTGGGGCGCTTGGCGCCGTACTTGGAGCGACCCTGCTTGCGGCCCGTGACGCCCACCGCATCGAGGGTGCCGCGGATGATGTGGTAGCGGACGCCCGGGAGATCCTTCACGCGGCCCCCGCGGATGAGCACCACCGAGTGCTCCTGCAGGTTGTGGCCGACGCCCGGGATGTAGCTCGTCACCTCGAAGCCGTTGGTGAGACGGACGCGGGCGACCTTGCGGAGGGCCGAGTTCGGCTTCTTCGGCGTGGTGGTGTACACGCGCGTGCAGACGCCGCGCTTCTGCGGCGACTCCTTGAGCGCGGGAGCCTTCTTCTTCGTCTCGAGCTGCTCGCGGCCCTGGCGCACCAGCTGGCTGATCGTCGGCATGCGGAGAAAGTTTCCCTCAATGAAAACGCCCCGTCGGAACCTCGGAGCGCTTGAACCACCGGCAAACCGTCCCCGGTCGAAAGGGCGCGAATTATACGGTTCGCGCTTCGTAAGTCAAGCGCCTTCACCCTTCGACCGTTCGGTGGCGACGGAACCTAGTCGAAGTCGTCCCCGTTGCCAACCGCCAAGTTCCTCGCGCCGGCTGGGTGAGCCCCTGACCGTCCGCTCGGAGCCAGCGCGAGCGCGGCGAGGAGGCGGCGAAACGCCGCCGGCACCGGCAACGCCGCGAGCTCCGCCGGCGCGGCGAAGCGGAGGTCCTGCCGTTCTGGCACCGGTCCCTCTCCGCGCACGGTGCAGCGGTGTGCGCCGAGCGAGAGCCGCCGGTGCGTGAGCGTCCGCTCGACGCGCACCACCTCGCGCCCCACCGTGATGGGGAGCCCGCGCGAGGCGAGGCCGGCCCGGAGCGCGCGGCGGGGCTCGGCGCCGCCCACGACCTCGACGGAGGGAAGCTCCCACATCCCTGCGAAGAGCCCGCCCACCGGCCGTCGCGCGACGAGGAGGGCCCCTCCCCGCTCCACGGCGGCGCAGGCGAGATGCAGCAAGACCGGCGCGCGGCGCACCCGGGCGGGCGGCAGCTCGCGCTCGCGTCCGATCGCCCGGGCCAGACACAGGGACTCGAGCGGGCAGCGGACGCAGCGCGGGGCCGGCTTCACGCACACCGTCGCGCCGAGCTCCATGAGCGCCTGGTTCCAGTCGCCGGGCCGCGCCGGGTCGACGAGCTCGCGCGCGAGCTTCCACAGTCCGTCGCGCACCGCTCGCGACTCCGGCGCGCCCTCCAGGAGCGCGAGCCGCGCGAGCACGCGGGACACGTTCCCATCGACGCACGCCTCGGGGATCGCGAAGGCGATGCTCGCCACGGCACCCGCGGTGTAAGGCCCGAAGCCCGGCAGCGCCCGCAGCGCGGCCAGGTCGGCCGGGAGACCGCCGTGGCGGGCGAGCGCGGCCCGAGCGGCAGCGTGCAGGCGCCGCCCGCGAGCGTAGTAACCGAGGCCACTCCACAACAGGAGCACCTCCTCCTCCGTCGCCGCTGCCAGCGCGATGAGCGAGGGGAAGCGCTCGACGAAGCGGCGGTAGTACGGGACGGCGGCGGCGACCTGCGTCTGCTGCAGCATCACCTCCGCGAGCCAGACGCGGTA
>DASPZP010000409.1:0-6338 GCA_035636195.1 Anaeromyxobacteraceae bacterium | reverse complement strand
CGCCGCGCCAGCGGCCGGTCGCCGGTGGGCTCTCCCCATCAGGCTGCGGCGGCACGTCGTCCGACCGCTCAACGAACACCTCCGTGCTTCCACGACCGACACGGGAGGAGAAGATGCGGCGAGCTCGGTGGTTCACGTACGTGGCGCTCCTGGCAATGTTCCCCGCCGCAGCTCGAGCCTGGGATCGCGGGCAGGTTCAGACGTTCGCCGTCCTTCCAGCAGGGGCCACGGGACCGGAAGGGCTCGAGGTCGACGCGAGCGGGAACGTCTACGTCGCCACGTTTGGCTTCACGGCAAATGGCCCGGTGACGGGCGAGGGGCAGCTCTTCGTCTTCGACAGGCAGGGGCACCTCCTGCGCCGCGTCGCCGTCGCGGGGTCGAGCCCGAACCTCCTCGGGCTGCACCTGCGCGCCTCGACGGGGAAGCTCCTCGTCGCGGACTTCGGGAACGCGCAGGTCCTCGAGGTCGACCCGGTGAACGGGTCGGCGACGGTGTTCATGACCTTGCCGCCGCTGCCTCACCCCGGCGGCTCCAGCCTGAACGACATCACCGAGGATCGCGCGGGAAACGTCTACGTCTCCGACTCGTTCCAGGGCATCGTCTGGAAGACCGGGCCGCAAGGCGGCGTCGCGACCGCCTTCGTCGACGACCCGCTCCTTCGCACGGTGGGCGTCCCCCCCTTCGGCGCGAACGGGGTGCGCTTCAACGGAGGCGAGACGGCGCTCTTCATCGCGAACACCGGGAACGATACGGTGGTGAAGGTCCCCGTGTCGGCCGGCGTCGCCGGGACCCCGGCCGTGCTCACGAACTCGATCAACGGCGCCGACGGCATCGAGATCGACGCTGACGACAACCTCTGGGTCGTCGCGAACCAGGCGGACGAGATCGTCGTGATCGACCCCACGGGCAAGGTCATCGCCAAGCTGGGCGACTTCGGCGGCGCGATCAAGGACGGGTCGCCCGTGCAGCTCCTCTTCCCCGCCAGCCTCCGCTTCCGCGGGAACTCGCTCCTCGTGACGAACCTGTCGCTCGACCTGCGCCTCGTGAACCCAGCGTTCGTCAGCGTCGACTCGGCGTGGTGCGCCCAGGTGACGCGCTATACCGTCTCGAAGCTGCCGGCGCGGATCCCGGGCCTGAACCGCGGCGAAAAGGGCGAGAAGGACGAGCGCGACTGACAGGAGCGACATGGTCAGCGCGGGGCGCCCGCAGCCTCCCCCCGCGCGTGGGCGCGTGCCCGGAGCCGCCGGAACTCACTCTCCAGCTCCTCCAGCTCCTCGTCCGTCGCGTGCTCGAGGTCCGCGAAGATGTTGCGGGCCTTCCGCTGCGCACGGATGAGCTCGTCGAGCTTCAGGTGGATGGCGCGAGTCTCACGGTTCTGCGTGGCCTGGATGAGGAACACCATCAGGAACGTGACGATGGTCGTGGCCGTGTTGACGATGAGCTGCCAGCTGTCGCGGAAGTCGAACAGCGGCCCGGTGAGGGCCCACAGCACGACGAGCGCGAGCGCGAGCATGAAGGCACGGTAGGTCCCCACGGCATCCGAGATGCGGTTCGCGAACCGGTTGAAGCGCTCCCTCATCCGTACCAAGGTAGGGTTTCGGTGGCGCCTCCGCCTCGGCGGGCGGGCAAGCACCCGCTCGCGCGGCCGCATCGACGCTTGCCTGACCGTGATGGCCACGCGACCATCGATCTCGGGAGGTGACGGATGGCGATCGGGAATGTCCTGTACCTGGTCCGCCACGGGGAGAGCGAGGGCAACGTGAACCCAGGACTCCGGCGGAGCGACGACCCGCCGCTCACGGAGCGTGGGCGCGCGCAGGCCAGCAGCGCTGCCGCGGCGCTCGCCGAGCTCCGGATCGAGGAGGTCTGCAGCTCCCCCTTGCGCCGCGCGCGCGAAACCGCAGCTGTCATCGCCGCGGCGTCGGGCCTCGTACCCGGCGTGGTCGAGGGTTTCGACGAGGTCGACATGGGTACGCTCTCCGACTCCGAGACGTCCGAGGACCGCGCGGAGCGCCAGGCGATCTTCTCGGCCTGGCTCGCCGGCGATCGCGCCCGCGCGTTCCCCGCAGGCGAGGACTTCGCGGCGGTGGTTCGCCGCGTCCGGGAAGGGCTGCGCGTGCTCGCGACGGCTTCGCCGGGCAGGCGCATCGCCCTCATCACGCATCGTATCCCCATCGCCGCGGCCGCAGCGCTGTCGGAGAAGGGTGGCGCCGCCGTGCCGGCTGGTGGCTGTCCCAACGGCTCCATCACGACGCTCGAGTCACGCGACGGCGAGCGGTGGCGCCTCATCGCGTGGGGCGAGGTGTCCGCACAGGATGGATGACGCGAAGGCGCGGACGTCACCGGCACTGGAGCGCGTCCTCGGGCGCCCGGCCCGTGCGGAATCGTCACTCGTGTTCCCCAGTCACCACAAGCCACCGGGACCACCCCGGAACCTCAGGTCATTTCGGCGGCACGGGCTGGCACGCGCTATGCTCTCTCACGCATCAGGAGTGCGGCGCGAGGCCCACGGGTCCCGTCCGCAACACGACAATGAGAGTGACCAGCCGAGCGTTTGTCTCGTCTCTGACTCTGCTCTTGGTTCCCGCATGGGCGTGGCCGGCAGACGAGGCTGATGAGTGGACGGAAGCCGAAATGGCGCCCCCGGCGCCCGCCCCGCCGGCCGAGGCGCAAGCGGCCGACGCGCAGACCGCGCAGTCTGGCCAGTGGGTCTACACCCAGCAGTATGGCTGGGTCTGGATCCCCTACGGCGACGCTTACACGTACGTGCCGCCCAGTGGAGAGGGCCAGCCGTACGAGTACGTCTACTATCCGTCGCAGGGCTGGACCTGGGTCGTCGCACCCTGGATCTGGGGCTTCGGTCCGTGGCCGTACTTTGGCGTGATCGGGCCAGCGCACTTTGGCTGGTATGGCCACGGTTGGTGGCGGTCCCCCTCGCGCTGGCACTTCAGGCCGAGTCCCTTCCGCGGCAGCTTTGCGGGTCATGCCTTCAGGCCGGCCCCGTTCCGTGGCGGCTTTGCCCCCCACGGGTTCAGGTCCACGCCGTTTCGGGGAGGATTCGTCGGGCGTGGAACGCCGGGCGGCGGCCATGGCTTCGTGAGTCACTCCGGAGGCGGCGCTCGTTCCGGAGGAAGCGGCCACTCCGGAGGAAGCGGCCACTCCGGTGGAAGCGGCCACTCCGGGGGCGGCAGCCACGGCGGCGGACATCGCTGATGGCGCGGCGCGCCGGCCCCACGGTGGCCGGCGCGCCGAAGCTCCGCGACTCGCGACTACAGCGACTTCAGGTACTGAACCACATCGGCCTTCTCCGCGGCGCTGAGGCCGAGAGGCCGCCGGGCGGCTACCGACGCGCGGGGGCGAGCTTGTCATTGACCCAGGGGAAGACCGCCAGCCCGAGCCCGAAGACGAGGTGGGCTGCCCAGCTCCAGAACGCCGGGACTTGCTCGGCCCAGATGTCGTGCCCGTGCAGCGCCTTCATGGCCGCGGGCAGGACCAGGTTCACGTCGACGACCTGACTCGCGAGCCCGGTGATCGCGCCGATGAGCACCAGGGCGGCCCCGCGGCGGATGTCGAAGGCGTAGAGCACGCCGCCGAAGACGAGGCCCCAGGCGAGGGACGGCCCCGCCTGATGGAGCACCAGCCCGGCGAGGAGCGCCGGGAGGTTGAAGCCCTGGAGCGCGGCGTCGCCGAAGATGAACGAGCCGATGACCTGCACCGGGTAGAGCGGACCCTTGCCCAGAAAGATCGTGAACACCGCCATCATCACCACCGCCATGATGAGGCCCGAGATCTGGCCTGCGATGGCACCCGCCGCGAGCTGCCGGCCGGGCGACGTCACCTCCGCGTGAATGCCCTCATGAGCTGCCGTCTGTGCTTGTGCCATGATCGTCTCCACGAATGTGCCGCGCTCACCATGAGTCGCGTCTGGTCATTGGATGTTCCGAGCCGGCCCGACGTTTCATCTCGTCAAGGGCCTGGCCGCATGGGCGATGGGCGGCTTTCCCCCGCCGGGCCCTTGCCGACGATGGTCGTTCGAAGCACCTCAACGCCTCCACCCACAGGGAGTCGAGGCCATGAGCACCATCACGACCCACGATGGCACGCAGATCTATTTCAAGGACTGGGGCAGCGGACAGCCGGTCGTATTCAGCCACGGCTGGCCGCTGAGCGCGGATGCGTTCGAAGATCAGATGTTCTTCCTGGCGTCCCGCGGCTGTCGCTGCATCGCCCATGACCGACGCGGTCATGGGCGTTCGAGCCAGCCGTGGAACGGAAACGACCTGGACACCTACGCGGACGATCTCGCGGAGCTCCTCGAAGCGCTCGACGTTCGCGACGCCGTCCTCATCGGCCACTCCACCGGCGGCGGTGAGGTCGCGCGCTACATCGGTCGCCACGGCACGGCCCGCGTGGCCCGGGCCGTGCTGATCGGCGCCATCCCGCCGCTCATGCTCAAGACGGCCGCCAACCCCGGCGGCACTCCGATCGAAGCATTCGACAGGCTGCGCGCTGCCGTCCTGGCGGACCGCTCGCAGTTCTGGAAGGAGCTCAGCCTGCCGTTCTACGGCTACAACCGGCCGGGAGCGAAGGTGTCCGAGGGCGTGCGGGAGTCATTCTGGCTCCAGAGCATGATGGCCGGGTTCCCGGCCTCTTACTTCTGCATCAAGGCGTTCTCGGAGACGGATCTCACCGGGGATCTCCAGAGATTCGACGTGCCCACCCTGATCATTCACGGCGACGATGACCAGATCGTCCCGATCGCGGACTCCGCGCTGCTGGCCTCGAAGATCGTCAAGGACGTGAAGCTCGTGGTGTACAAGGGCGCCCCGCACGGCCTGTGCACGACCCACAAGGATCGGGTCAACACGGAGCTGCTCGAGTTCATCCAGGCTGGAAGGCAGTACGCCTCGAAGCCATCCGAGCGCGCGACGCCCCCGATGCACTAGGACGCCGGGGCGCGCTCAGCGCCGTGGCTCAGGCGGCGGCCGGGCGCTGCCCGCTCCGGACGGGCGGGCAGACGGCCGCGGCTGCCTCCAGTTCACCACCAGCGCGGTGGCCTTGGCCCCGTGCCAGGCCCGCTCGGCGAAGCGCGCCCTCACCTCCTCGCCCCCGGCCAGCTCCACCAGCCCATCGAAGAAGCCCATCGCCTGGTGAGCGGCCGCCTCCTCCGCGGCGGGCGACATCCCGTACGCGATCCGCACGTGCACCTCGGAGTCGTCGACCCGAGTCATGGAGGTGGCCTCGAAATCGAAGAATGTCCGCCGGAGCACCTGGAAGCGCATGAGCGACTCGCGCGGATCGTTCTCGACGAGAAGACTCCCGTGCAACGCCGCCAGAGGCGCTACGGTCTGCTTACCCCAGGCCCGCACCGCGCCGAGATCGCCGCGCGCGATCTCGTGCAGGATCGCCATCCCGAGGCGCTCGAAGGTCGCCATCGGGTACCAGGCCGCGGGGTTGATCCGCTGCTCCAGGTAGCCGTGGTCCTCCGGCGCGAGGTGGCGCCGCCAGTCGAGCTCGTGCCGTGCCTTGAGCATCCGCACGTAATCGAGGAAGAGCGAACCCCTGACCTGTGGACTCATACGTCCCTTTCGCGCGGGCGCGCGCAGGCGGGTTCGGGTGCGGTGCTTTCGTCAAGATCGCCCGATCGGCGCAGGCGAGGAATCACACGATCCGGGGACAACCCGGGAATCGACCGTTGCCCGGCCGACGCGGCGTCCCCAAACTTCAGGGTTCGTGCTCGCGCACGGGCGCAGCAAGGAGGAGCCCATGGTGACCGAGGGACTGTTCGTACGGCTGGAGGCCAGGCCCGGCAAGGAGGAGGCGGTCGCGCAGTTCCTGAAGGACGCGCAGCCCGTCGTTGAAGGCGAGCCCGAGACCACCGCCTGGTTCGCGCTCCGTCTCGGCCCGTCCACGTTCGGCATCTTCGACGCCTTTCCCGACGAGGGTGGTCGCCGGGCCCACCTCACCGGCAAGGTGGCGGCGGCCCTCAAGGCGAGAGGCTCCGAGCTCTTCGCCGGGCAGCCGGAGATCGATCCGGTCGACGTGCTGGCCGCGAAGCTACCGCACTGACGTCCCGCTACACGATCACTACTCCCGTTCCGGATCGGGGCCGGCGCGCCTCGACCCGGTAGCCGTCGGCGCCCTCCTGCACCGCCACCTCGTCAACGCTTGGGCCGAGCGGCATCCCGCAGCGCGCCGGCCACCTCCTCCAGCGCCGGCGCGCGGGACGACTGCCGCCGCCACACCAGCACGATGGTGCGCCCCGGCGACGGGGCCTCGAACCTCCGCACCGTGAGCTCGCCTCGCCGGTTCTCCACCGGCAGCGCGATCGACGGCAA
>DASPZP010000408.1:0-8501 GCA_035636195.1 Anaeromyxobacteraceae bacterium | reverse complement strand
CTTCCCGCTCTCCCGCGACGAGCTCGTCGAGTGCGCCGCGTTCGTGCGCGCCGCCCGGCAGGGCCGCATCGAGGAGACCGCCATCCCCGCCCATCCGCTCGACGTGCTGGCGCAGCAGCTCGTGGCCGAGGCGGCCAGCGCCGAGGCCGCGCTCGGCGAGGAGGACCTCTTCGTCCGCTTCCGGCGCGCCTGGCCCTACCGCGACCTCCCCCGGGCGGCCTTCGACGCGGTGGTGATGATGCTGGCCGACGGCATCGCCACCCGCCGCGGCCGGGCTGGCGCGCTCCTCCACCGCGACGCCGTGCACGGCAAGGTGCGCGCCCGGCGTGGGGCCCGCCTGGCGGCGCTCACCGGGGGCGGCACCATCCCCGACAGCGCCCAGTACCAGGTGGTGGCCGAGCCGGAGGGCGTGGTGGTGGGCCAGCTCAGCGAGGACTTCGCGGTGGAGAGCCTGGCCGGCGACGTCTTCCTGCTCGGAAATGCCTCCTGGCGCATCCGGCGGGTCGAGACGGGGGTGGTGCGGGTGGAGGACGCGCACGGCGCGCCGCCCGGCATCCCGTTCTGGCTGGGCGAGGCGCCCGGGCGGAGCGCAGAGCTGTCGCGCGAGGTGTCCGACCTCCGGGCCGAGGTGGAGTCGCGCCTCGCCGACCGCGACGGCGCCGTGGCCTGGCTGGCGGCGGAGGGCGCCTTGCCCGAGGACGGCGCCAGGCAAGCGGTCGAGTATCTGGCCGCGAGCCGGGCGGTGCTGGGGGCGCTTCCGACGCAGGAGACGCTGGTCGCCGAGCGCTTCTTCGACGAGGGCGGCGGGATGCAGCTCGTGCTCCATGCACCGTTCGGCGCGCGCCTGAACCGCGCCCTCGGGCTCGCGCTCCGCAAGCGCTTCTGCCGCACCTTCGACTTCGAGCTGCAGGCGGCCGCCACCGACGAAGGCGTGCTCCTCTCGCTCGGCCCGCAGCACAGCTTCCCGCTGGAGAGCGTGTTCGAGCTGGTCGATGCGCGCTCGGCCGAGGACGTCCTCACCGCCGCCGCCTTGCAAGCCCCCATGTTCCCGGTGCGCTGGCGCTGGGATGCGACCCGCGCCCTCGCCATCCCGCGCATGCGGGGCGGGAAGAAGCTCCCGCCCGCGCTCGCCCGCATGCGCGCCGACGACCTCCTGGCGGCGGTCTTCCCGCTCGCTGTGTCCTGCCAGGACAACGCCGACCAGCACGCAGGGCCCCTCGAGGCGCCGGATCACCCGCTCGTGCAGGAGGCCCTCCACGACTGCCTCCACGAGGCGATGGACTACCCGGGCCTGGCGCGGCTCCTCGGCCGCATCGAGCGCGGCGAGCTGCGGCTCGTGGCGCGCGATACCCCCGAGCCCTCGCCGCTCGCCCACGAGATCGTGGGCGCGAGGCCCTGGGCCTTCCTCGACGACGCGCCGCTCGAGGAGCGCCGAGCCCGGGCGGTCGCGCTGCGCCGGACGCTCCCCGCCGGCGAGCTGGCGGAGCTGGGCGCGCTCGATCCCGCGGCGGTGAAGGAGATCGCGGAGCAGGTCTGGCCCGACCTGCGCGACGAGGAGGAGCTCCACGACCTCCTGCTCGGGGTGGGTCTCGTGCCGGCCCGGGACGGCCAGCGCTGGGCCGGCTTCCTCGAGCGGCTCGTGGCCGACGGCCGCGCCGCCCGGGCCCGGCGGTCGACCGGCGAGGCGTGGGTAGCGGCTGAGCGGGTGGCGCTCCTCGGCGCGCTCGATCCCACCGCGCGGCTCGACCCGCCGCTCGCGCCGCTCGCCGCCGAGGCCCGGCCCGACTCGCCCGAGGCGGCGGCGACCGCCGTCGTGCGCGGCTGGCTCGCCCACCTCGGCCCGGTGACCGCCGCCGCGCTGTCCGAGCGGCTCGGCCTCGCGCCGCCGCTGGTGCGCGACGCGCTCCTCGCGCTCGAGCTCGAGGGCGCCGTGCTGCGTGGCCAGTTCCTGGCTGGCGAGCCTCACACCTCCGAGGCGCCGCACTGGTGCGAGCGCGGCCTGCTGGCGCGCATCCACCGCCTCACCCTGGGACGCCTGCGGCGCGAGATCGAGCCGGTGGGCGCGGCTGACCTCCTGCGCTTCCTCACCCGCTGGCAGCACGCACTCCCGGGCCAGCTCCTCCACCGCGCGCGGGGGCTGTGCGAGGTGGTGGAGCAGCTGCAGGGGTTCCACGCTCCGGCGGGCGCGTGGGAGCGGGAGATCCTGCCGGCGCGGCTCTTCGGCTACGAGGCGGCCGCGCTCGACCAGCTGTGCGCGCAAGGCGAGGTGGCCTGGGGCCGGCTCTCGGTGGTGGGTTCGCCCGAGGAGACGCCCAGGCGCCGGGCGGCGCCCACCCGCCACGCGCCGGTGACGCTCACCCTGCGGCGCGACCTCGGCTGGCTCGCCGCCGCCGGCAGCCCGCGCGCGCCGCTCGGGCCGGAGGCGCAGGCCCTGGTCGACGTGCTCGCCCGCGCCGGCGCCTCGTTCTTGCCCGACCTCGCCGCCGCAGCGGGCCGGAGGCTCGAGGAGGTGGACGCCGCGCTGTGGGAGCTCGTCAGCGCCGGCGCCGTCACCTGCGACGGCTTCGCCGGCTTGCGCACGCTCGTGGAAGGCCGGACAGCGCGGGGCCGGCGGCGGCCGGGAGCCGCGGGCGGCCGGTGGGCGCTCTTGCAGCGGCCGGCGTTCCCCGGCGGCGAGCTCCTCGAGCGCCGCGCCGACCAGTACCTGCGGCGCTGGGGGGTGGTCTTCCGGGACCTCCTGGCGCGGGAAGCGGACGCGCCGCCCTGGCGGGAGCTGGTGCGGGTGCTGCGGCGCCGCGAGGAGCGGGGCACGCTCCGCGGCGGCCGGTTCGTCAGCGGCTTCTCCGGCGAGCAGTTCGCGCTGCCGGGCGCGGTGGAGGCCTTGCGGGGCGTCCGGCGCTCCGCGCGGCACGGCCAGGAGCGGGTGGAGCTCTCCGCCGCGGATCCGCTGAACCTCATCGGCCTGCTCACCCCGGGGGTGCGCGTGCCGGCCACGCTGGGCCTGCGGGTGGCCTACCTCGATGGCGTGCCCGTGCCGCCGCGCGGCCTGCGCGCGGTGTGATCCGGTCACGCGCCACCCATGGGAGTTGACGAGGAGTTTAGCGGCGTTAATGACAAGGGATGCCCCACCGCGCCCTCGAGACCATGGAACAAGCCCTCGCCTCGATCCGCGAGCGCGGGGTGCTGCCGCTCACTTCGGTCGGCGGCTCGGCGTCGCTCGTGGAGCTGGTGGCAGGGAGGCCGGTGAAGGGGAGCTGGACGGACGACCCGGCAGGCGAGCGCATCCTCGCCATCGCGACGGCGCTCGAGGCCTCCCCCGAGGTGCTGGTGCTGAAGCTCGTGGGCGGCAAGGTGACCTTCGTCCACTCCAGCCTCTGGCCGGCGCTGGTGCGGGTCGCGCGCGATCCGGATCGGGCTTCCCGCATCGTGCCCGGGCTCTCCCCGGCGGCCGGGCGGCTGTACGAGGAAGTGGAGCGCACCGGGGAGGCGCACCTCGATGCGCTGGGCCGTCAGAACTCCTGGCCGCCCGAGCGCGACCTGGCCCGCGCGGCGAAGGAGCTCGAGTCGGGGCTGCTCGTCCACTGCTCGAGCGTGCCCGGCGAGCGCGGCCGGCAGTCGGTCGTCCTGCGCAGCTGGTCGCGCGCCATGCCGGACAGCGCGCGGCGGAATGCGGCCCACCTCACGCTCGAGGCGGCCCTCGATGCGCTGCGCGAGCACGGCGCCGTCCTCGCGCCGTCCTCCGCCGCAGGCGCGGTGGCGCCGCGCTCCCGGGCCGGCGTCCGGGCCCGAACCCGCTGATCTGAGCGGGACATCTTGACGCGGGGGCCGGGTTCACGGCTACCTTGCGTCCATGATCACGGTCGAGAAGATCGGCGGCACCTCGATGTCCGCCTTCGACGAGGTGCTGCGGAACATCATGCTGCGCGACCCGGCCCGCGTGTACGGCCGCGTCTACGTCGTCTCCGCCTACGCCGGCGTGACGAACCAGCTCCTCGAGCACAAGAAGACCGGCGAGCCAGGCGTATACGCGCGCTTCACCTCCGGGGGCGACTACGGCGCCGCGCTCGACGCGGTCACCGCCAAGCTCAAGGCGATCAACGAGGGGTTCGCGCCCATCGGCCTGCCGCTCGGGGTGGCGAACAGCTTCATCGAGCAGCGCATGGCGGCGCTGAAGGCGTACCTTCACTCGATGCGGCACGTGCTGGCGAGCGGCTACCTGAAGCGCGAGAACGTGCTCCTCGCCGCGCGCGAGATGCTGGCCGCCATCGGCGAGGCGCACAGCGCCTTCAACAGCGTCGAGATCCTGCGGGCGAAGGGCGTCTCCGCCATCTTCATGGACCTGACCGGCTTCGACGACGACGACCCGCTCACCATCGACGAGCGCATCCACCAGGCCTTCCGCACCGTCGATCCGTCGAAGCAGGTGGTGGTGGTGACCGGCTACACCAAGGGCGTCGAAGGCATCATGCGGGAGTTCGATCGCGGCTACTCCGAGGTGACCTTCAGCAAGGCCGCGGTCGAGATCCGCGCCGGCGAGGCCATCATCCACAAGGAGTTCCACCTCTCCTCGGCCGACCCCGAGATCGTGGGGGCGGGCAACATCGTGGTGGTGGGCAGCACCAACTACGACGTGGCCGACCAGCTGGCCGACGTGGGGATGGAGGCGATCCATCCCAAGGCCGCCAAGCCGATGGAGCTCGCGTCCATCCCCATCCGGCTCAAGAACACCTTCGAGCCCGACCACCCCGGCACGCTCATCACCAAGGACTTCGTGGGCAAGGAGGCGCGCATCGAGGTGATCGCCGGCACGCCCAAGGTCACGGTGGTCGAGATCCACGATCCGTCGATGGTGGGAACGGTCGGCTTCGACCTCGGGGTGATGGAGATCTTCCGTCGCCACGGCGTCTCGTACATCCTGAAGGCCACCAACGCGAACTCGATCACCCACGTCGTCTGGGAGAGGGCCGCCAAGCCCTCCTTCGTCGAGGAGCTGGAGAACGCCTACGAGAAGGTGACCGTCCTTCCGTCGGCGGTGGTGTGCGTCATCGGCTCGAACATCGCCATCCCCGGCGTGCTGGCCCGCGCCGCCCAGGTGCTGGCCGACAACGGGATCAACGTGAACGCCTTCTCCCAGTCCCTGCGCCAGATCAACATGCAGTTCGTGATCGATCGCGCGCAGTACCGGAAGGCGATCGCGGCCTTGAACCAGGCCCTCTGCGTGGAGCCTGCCCGCGCCAGGAACGGCGGCGCGGCGGCGTAGGGCAGAGGCCGCTCACGCTGTTCCGGGTCGCCCCAGCGCAGCGGACCGCTTATTCTCCCGCGATGCGTAATGCCCCGCTGCGGCGCCGCCTCGGCGCCACCGACCTCCTCGTCCATCCGCTGAACCTGGGCGGCAACGTGTTCGGGTGGACGGCCGACCGCGCCGCCTCCTTCGCCGTGCTCGACGCCTACCGCGAAGGGGGTGGGAACTTCGTCGACACCGCCGACACCTACAACCACTGGGTGCCCGGTCATCAGGGCGGCGAATCGGAGGAGCTCCTCGGAGAGTGGCTGCGGGAGCGGCGCTGCCGGAGCGAGATGGTCGTCGCGACCAAGGTCGGCTCCGGCGGGCCGGGGCTCACCGAGGGCCTCACGGCCGACCTCGTCCGGCGCGGCTGCGAGGGGTCGCTGCGGCGGCTCGGCGTGGACGCGATCGACCTGTACTACGCGCACAAGGACGACCCGAAGACGCCCCTCGACGAGACGATGCGCGCCTTCGACGCGCTCGTGCGCGAGGGGAAGGTGCGCTGGCTGGGGGCGTCCAACTACACGGCGCCCCGGCTGCGCGCCGCGCTCGACGCGAGCGCGCACGGCGCCCTCGCCGCCTACGCCGTGGTGCAACCCGAGTACAGCCTGGTGGCGCGCGACGCCTTCGAGGGTCCGCTCGCCGAGCTGTGTCGGGAGCGCGGCCTCGGCGTCTGCACCTACTTCGCGCTCGCCTCCGGCTTCCTCTCGGGCAAGTACGGTGGCCCCGACGCCCCGGCCGGCGCGCGCTCGTCGGCCGTCGCGAAGTACTTGCAGGACCCGCGCGCGATGCGGGCGCTCGCGGCGCTGCGCGAGGTGGCCGCGGCGCGAGGCGCGACCCCGGCCCAGGTGGCGCTCGCCTGGCAGCTCCATCGACCTGCAGTGACGACCCCCATCGCCAGCGCCACCACCCCGGCGCAGGTGAAAGAGCTGCTCGGCGCCGCCACGCTGGTGCTGGGCGCGGACGAGCTCGAGCACCTGGACCGCGCCAGCCGCCGCGACGCCTGACTGGAGGACCTGCCATGCAGCACACCCGCCTCGGAAGGACCGGGCTGCGCGTCTCGCGGCTCTGCCTCGGCACGATGACCTTCGGCCTCCAGTGCGACGAGCGCACCTCGGTGGCCATCCTCGACGCGGCCGCGAAGGGCGGCGTCACGTTCCTCGATACCGCCGACGTCTACCCGCTCGGCGGCGGCCTCGACACGGTAGGCCGCACCGAGGAGATCCTGGGCCGCTGGCTGCAGGGGCGGCGGCACGACTTCATCGTCGCCACGAAGTGCAACATGCCGATGTCGGCCCGGCCATGGGACCGCGGGAACTCGCGCCAGCACGTGCTCGACGCGATCGACGCCTCGCTGCGGCGGCTGCGCACGGACCACGTGGACCTGTACCAGCTCCACGCGCCCGACCCCGAGACGCCCATCGACGAGACCCTGCGCGCCCTGGAGGACGTCGTGCGCGCGGGCAAGGCGCGCCACGTCGGCTGCTCGAACTTCCTCGCCTACCAGGTGGCGCGCGCCGTCGGCCGCAGCGAGGCGCTCGGCGTGGTCCGGTTCGACTCGGTCCAGCCGCGCTACAACCTCCTCTTCCGCGAGGCCGAGCGCGAGCTGTTGCCGCTGTGCCTGGAGGAGGGGCTCGGCGTCATCGCCTACAACCCGATCGCCGGCGGGCTCCTCAGCGGCAAGCACGCGGGCGGCGCGCCGCCGGCGGGATCGCGCTTCACGCTCGGCTCCGCGGCGCAGCGCTACGTGGATCGCTACTGGCACGAGGACATGTTCGAGACGGTGGGTCGGATCCGCCCGCTGGCGGCCGAGGCGGGCCTCGACCTCGTCACGCTGGCCGTGCGCTGGGTGATGGCGAATCCGGCGGTGACGGCGCCCATCATCGGCGCCAGCCGGCCGGAGCAGCTCGCCCCGGCCCTGGCCGCCGCCGAGGCGCCGCTCTCGGCCGAGCTCAAGACCAAGCTCGACGAGCTCACGGCCGAGTATCGGCGCGGGGACATGGGCCGCTGACGGACATCGCGACGGGGCCTGCGGCCCCGCCCCGTCGGCAGAGCCCCGCCCTAGTAGGCGCCGCTGCTCCCGGTACTGGCCCGCGGCGGGATCCCCGCCAGCTGGCCAGCCCTCCTCGCCGCCTGCGATGCGGCGGCCGCCGCCTGGCGCGCCTGGAAGAGATCGCCGCGCGAGAGCGCCTCCTGTGAGACGCCGAGCCAGCGCTGCGCCTCGTCGGCCGCCAACGCCTCCGCCTGCGAGCCGTGCTGGCTCGCATTGCGGGACGCCTGCGCGGCGAGAGCCCGCGCCTGAGCGAGCGATGCGCCCACGGCGTCCGACCCACCGGCGAGCGCATCGAGAGCCCCGTCCACATCGCCGGTCGCCGTCCCCAGCGCCTGGCGCCGCTGCCCCGTGCTCCGCTCCGCCTCTTCGCGCCGGCCGCGCTCCTCCGCCACCTGCTGCTCCAGCGCGGCGATCCGCTGCTGATCGGCCTGGCGCGCTTGCTCGAGCTGAGCCAGCTGCTGCTCCAGCGCCTGTGCGCGAGCGAGCGCGGCCTCGGTGCGTGCTTGAAGTGCGCGCAGAGCGTCCCGGCTCGGGGTCGCGTCCGAGGTCGAGGTCGCGTTCGGGGTCGGGGTTGAGGTCGAGGTCCCTTGCCCCCTCTCCCCCGACGGGGGAGAGGGCTGGGGTGAGGGGGGAGGCTCGGGGAGAGTCACGACGTTCACGGTCGAGGCCCCCCCCGACTGCCCGATGAGCAGTGAGAGGAGCAGCACCGTCGAGGTCGAGGTCACCACATCAAGCTGTGCCCGAAGGCCGATCCCGAGAACCCCCGCCCCAGCCCGTAGTCTGCTCGTCGCATCGGCACCGGCCGTGCACAGCGCCGCCTCCGAGCCGCCGCTCCTCCCGTATTCGGCCCGCGCCTCGGCCGGACGGTCCACGCGGCGGACGGAAGGGACTCTTCATGCCGCGCGTCAGCACCTTCTACGGCATCGTGATCGCGATGTACTACCAGGATCACGCGCCACCTCAGTTTCACGCACGGTACGGTAACCACGAAGCGCTCATCGACATCCAGGCGCTGCGCATTCTTCAGGGCTGGCTACCGCGGCGGGCGCTGGCGCTCGTCTTCGAGTGGGCCAACCTGCGTCAGTCCGAGCTGCTCTCGGATTGGAGCGCGGCGGCGAGTGGGGTGCCCCTGGCGCCCATCGCGCCGCTGGACTAGGAGTGCCT
>DASPZP010000407.1:0-9259 GCA_035636195.1 Anaeromyxobacteraceae bacterium | reverse complement strand
CCGGGCGGTCCGCGCCGCGGAGGGGCGCTGGATGCCGGCCGGCGAATGCCTCGAGAGGGCGGCCCGGCACTTCATCGACACCTGGAAGGACGCCTTGAAGGAACGGAACACGCTGCACAAGCGCGTGCTGGAGCGCGACGGCTGGCTCTGCCGGGTGCCTGGGTGCAGCCGGGCCGCCGTGCATGCGCACCATGTCGTGTACCGGTCGCGGGGCGGCAGTGACTGTGAGTCGAACATGGTGTCGCTGTGCGCGGCGCACCACCTGCACGGCGTGCACCGCGGGTTCATCCAGGTGAGGGGCGAGGCGTCGGGCGCGCTCGTCTGGAGCTTCCCCGCGCTCGAGGCCGCGGGCGCCGTGGCCTGAGGGCGGCCGAGGGCGCGGGCTGGCTCCCGGTGCGTTCGTCGTTGCTTGCGTCGCCCGCGTATACATCTCATCGTGTACACCATGGCACCGCGACGGAAACCCACGCTCCCTCCTACGAAGCTCCCGATCTCGCGGGTCCAACCGCGGCGCTCCATGGTCGGTACCGCCCGGATCGTGGGCGATATCGGCGACATCTTCCGGGAGCTCTCGGAAGAGGCTGAGCGGAGCTTCCAGCGCACCGTGAGGCAGCTTGAGGACGGGGCGGAATGACCGCTTCGAACGGTTGTATCGTCGCATGCGCTCTACGCCTCGAGGGCGGGGGTGCCATGGCTGCGGCGGGGGACAAGCCCCCGCCCTACACCTGCGCGACAGTAGGGCGGGGGTTCATCCCCCGCCGTACGACCGGAGCGGCAGAGGAGGCGGCATGAAGGCGCTGGCGAAGACGGAGCGGCGGGAGGGGATCTGGCTGGTCCGGGACGCGCCGGAGCCGGAGGTGGGCGTCCACGATGTCCTCATCCGCATCCGGAAGAGCGCCATCTGCGGCACCGACGTCCACATCTACAACTGGGACGAGTGGAGCCAGCGCACCATCCCCGTGCCCATGATCGTGGGCCACGAGTATGTGGGCGTGGTGGAGCGGGTGGGGGCGGAGGTGGAGGCCTTCACCGCGGGTGATCGGGTGAGCGGCGAGGGGCACCTGACCTGCGGCTTCTGCCGCAACTGCCGCGCCGGCCGGCGCCACCTGTGCCGCCACACGGTGGGGGTGGGGGTGAACCGCCCCGGCTCCTTCGCCGAGCTCCTCTCCATCCCCTCGGTCAACGTCTACAAGATCCCCGACGACGTCCCCGACGACATCGCGGCCATCTTCGACCCCTACGGCAACGCGGTGCACACCGCGCTCTCCTTCGAACTCGTGGGCGAGGACGTGCTCATCACCGGAGCCGGCCCCATCGGCGCGATGGCGGCGGCGGTGGCGCGCCATGTCGGCGCCCGCCACGTGGTGGTGACCGACGTGAACGACTACCGGCTCGGGCTGGCCGCGAAGCTCGGCGCCACCCGCACCGTCAACGTGGCGAAGGAGGACTTGAAGGTCGTCATGGCCGACCTGGGCATGAAGGAGGGGTTCGACGTCGGCCTGGAGATGAGCGGCAACGGCGGCGCCTTCCGCCAGCTCCTCGACGTCATGAACCACGGCGGCAAGGTGGCCATGCTCGGCATCATGGCGGGGCAGGAGGCCATCGACTGGAGCCAGGTGGTGTTCAAGGGGCTCATCCTGAAGGGCATCTACGGCCGGGAGATGTTCGAGACCTGGTACAAGATGGTGGCCATGCTGCAGACCGGCCTGCACCTCTCACCCGTGGTGACGCACCGCTTCCCCATCGAGCGCTTCCAGGAGGGGTTCGAGGTGATGCGCAGCGGCCGTTCGGGGAAGGTGATCCTCGACTGGGACGCGGTGCCGTGACGACGCCCCGAAGCAGCGCAGCGGGTTGACGATGCCGGGCGACGGATGCATATAGATATGCATGCGCACGACCTTGATCCTCCGCGACGACCTGGTTCGTAAAGCCTCCGAGCTGACGGGGATCGCCGAGAAGACGGCGCTCGTTCACGCGGGCCTGGAAGCCCTGATCGCTCGCGAGGCCGCCCGACGTCTGGCGGCGCTCGGGGGCTCTGAGCGTCGCCTCGAGCTGCCGCGCCGCCGCCGGGCCGAGGATCGTCGACCGTGATCCTCGCAGACACGTCCGTCTGGGTGGCGCACCTTCGCTCGACCTCTCCCGAGCTCGCGCGTGCTCTCGAGGACGGAGACGTCCTCGGCCATTCGCACGTCACCGGCGAGCTGGCGTGCGGGACTCTCCACAACCGCGCGGTGATTCTGGCGCTCCTGGCGGACCTTCCCCAGGCAGTCCATGCGACGCACGAGGAAGCGCTCGAGTGCATCGAGAGGAACCGCCTCCACGGCAAGGGGCTCGGTTGGACCGACGTACACCTGCTTGCCGCGGCGCTGCTCACGCCCGTCCGTCTGTGGACCCTCGACGCGGCCCTCGCTCGTGAGGCGCGCCGGTGCGGCGTGGCGTTGGAGTGACTCGCGTTCAGCGCGCCTGCGCCCCGGCCGCCGCCGCGAGCCCCCACCTGACGAGCTCGGCGGCGCGCTCGGGCGTGTCCGCCTCGCCGTAGCAGCGCAGCTCGGGGGCGTTGCCAGACGGGCGCAGGTGGACGATCTCGCCGCTCGCGAGCGTGACGCGCAGGCCGTCCACCTGGTTCACCTCGGCCACCTCGCCCAGCTCGGCGAAGAACGCGGTGAGCGCCCCGGGTCCGGAGGCGAGCTGCGCCAGCAACTGGCGGCTCCGGGCCGTCTCGAACTTCTGCAGCCGGTCGCTCGCGGTGTAGCGCGACGGCAGCCCCGCCCTGAGCTGCGAGAGCGGCGCCCGGCGCTCGGCGGCCATGGAGAGCAGGGACAGGATCGGGAGCAGGGCGTCCCGGGTCGGGAGCGCCGCGAGAGTCGCCGCCGGCGGCGGGGGATGAACCCCCGCCCTACCTCGAGGCCGCTCCACGGGGCTCCCGAGCAGGAAGCCGCCGTTCGCCTCGTACCCGACCACCGGGGCGTCTCCGCCACCCGCCGCCTCGGCCATCGACGCGAGGACGTACGGCGAGCCGATCCGGGTGCGCAGCACTTTCGGGAAGACGCCCCAGCGCTCGACGGCCGTGTTGCTGCTCACGGGCGTCACCACCGTCCGCGCCCCGACGAAGGCGGCGCACAGCATTCCGACCAGGTCTCCCCGCAGCCAGGTGCCCGTCTCGTCGGCGATGAGCGGCCGATCGGCGTCGCCGTCGGTCGAGACGATGGCGTCGAGCCGATGGGCCGCGGCCCAGGCCTGCGCCTGACGCTGGTCGGCTTCGCTCACCGCCTCGGTGTCCACCGGCACGAACGTGTCGGTCCGCCCGAGCGACACCACCTCGGCCCCGAGCGCCCGGAGCAGGTCCGTGCAGACGTCGCGCGCCACGCTCGAGTGCTCGTACACGCCGACGCGCCGCCCGCGCAGGACGCCGGGCGGAAAGAAGCGCAGGTACCGCTGGCGGTAAAGCTCCAGCGCTGCGGGATCGGGGGCGGGCAGCGCCGGCGGGCTCCTCAGCATCCCGCGCTCGAACGCCGTCTCGTCCAGCTCGACCGTCGCGTCCGCGATGGCGGTCTCGTCGTCCTTCAGGATCTCGCCCGCGCTCGTGTAGAACTTGATCCCGTTCCGGTCGAACGGGATGTGGCTGCCCGTGATCACGATCGCGGGAAGTCCCTGCTGGATGGCGAAGTGCGCCACGGCCGGCGTCGGCAGCGCCCCGCACAGCACGACCCGCGCCCCTCTCGACGCGCACGCCGCGAGGCATGCCGCCGCCATGCGGGGGCTGCTCGGGCGGAGGTCATGCCCGATGGCGACCGTCCGGCCGCCGGCGGGCGCTGGGCCGCGCCGGTCCAGCACGTCCAGGAACGCCGCCGCGTAGGCGAAGCAGACCTCGTCCGTGAGCGCCTCGACGGTGGCGCGGACGCCGCTCGTGCCGAAGCCGACGCCGCGCTCCGAGAAGCTCCGGATCGAAACCTGGACGGTCAAGGGTTCCTCAGCGTGGCGATGCAGCGCGACGCGCTACGGCCACGGCCGCACGGTGACGAAGAAGGCCGCGCCGTTCGTCTCGGCGGCGACCTGCTGCACGATGCGCTGGTCCTTCGGGATGGTCAGGCGAGATTGCTTCTTCCTGGCGGGGACCTTGACCTCGAAGGTGACGGTGTCCTTGCTCGCGGCGACGAGGACGAGCTCCAGCGTGGTGCCGTCCGGGAGCGCGATCGAGAGCGGCTTGTTGAAGTCCATCTCGGCGCGCTGCTCGCCCACCTGCTCCCAGCGCTGGTAGGCGAGGCTGCCGAGCTGAGCCTGCAGGTCGGCGAGCTTGGGATCGACGCTGGGTGGACCCTGCCGCGAGCCCTTGATGATGCGAACCCGGACCGGGACGGTGGCGGCGAGCGCCAGCGAGGGCGCCACGGCGACGAACGCGGCGGCGAGGAGGACGCGGAGCATCGCCCGTCGACGCCTGAGTCGCTTTCGCACCGCTTCCATGACCCCTCCTACGTTCCCGCCGGTTCGTCTTCCCCGAAGAGCACCACCGGACCGTCGCTCGTATCGAGCACGGTCGCGCTGCCCTCGGCGGTCACCTGGACCAGCACGTCGTCCGGACCAGGCCCCTCACCGCGGCCAACGTATATGACGATCGCGACCGCAGCCAGCGCCGGAACGAGTGTCCCCATCGCGGTGGCGAAGCGGTGGTGGCGGATCCACGCCCAGAACCCATCGGTGGGGCGGGCGCTGGTCCCCCGCCGCCCCGCCGCGGCGTCGCGATAGGCCGGGATCCGCGCCAGCACCTCGTCCGAGAACGTCGAGAAGTCGCGCGCGTTCGCCTCGGCGAGGAGCGCCTGGGAGAGGAGCGCCGCCAGCGTGTCGCCGTCGGCCGCCCGCGCCCGGCACGCGGAGCAGGCAGCGAGGTGCTCCGCCAGCGCGCGGGCGTCTTCGTCCGGGAGCTCTCCGGGGCGGGCGCCGATCATGGGCGCGAAGCGCAGGCAGGGGTTCATGAGTCACCCCGGCGGCGGGTACCCGCCCGCTCCGCGGGAGCGGAGGCCTCATCATCCGGGGCGGGCCGCACCCCGACGTACTTGCGCAGCAACGCCTGCATCTTCGTCCGGGCGTGGAAGAGCCGGCTCATCACGGTGCCTTTCGGGATCTCCAGCCGCTCCGCGAGCTCCTCGTAACTCAGGCCCTCCACCTCGCGCAGCACGAGGATGGCCCGATGCTTCTCGGGCAGCTGGGCGAGCGCCTGTGTCATGTGCGTCGCCAGCTCGCGACGCAGGAGGTTCTGCTGCGGGTCGTTGCCCAGCCCGGTGGCGAGGATGCCCTCGCCCGCGGCGGCCAAGTCGGGGTCGCGCAGCTCGTCGACGTCCTCCTTCGAGGAGGTGCGCTCCTTCCGCAGGGCGTCGATGGCGAGGTGACTGGCGATCCGCAGCACCCAGGTGGAGAAGCTCGACTCGCCCTTGAAGTCGGCGAGGTGGGCATGGACGCGCACGAACGCCTCCTGGGAGACATCCCAGGCGAGATCGCGGTCCTTCACGATGCCGAGCGCCACGGCGTAAACCCTCCTCTGGGAGCGGACGACGAGCGCGCGGAACGCCTCGGCGTCACCGGACTTGGCTCTGGAGACCAGCGCGAGGTCGTCAGCTTCCATCATGCGGACGGGGGTGCGGGCGGGGAAATTCACCGCAGCGTGGAGCTATACCACAGTGGATCCGCGCCCTCTCTTCATTACAATCTGGGACCCGATGGCGATCGCGTATGCCCACATCGCGCGGGTCCTCGACAGGGCCCGGCGCAGGCAGGGGTGGATCGTCCTCGGGACGGCCGCGGCGGGCGGACTCTCGGTCGTCCTCGCGCTGTTCCTCGCCGGCGCGGCCCTGCTGGGTGCCGGGGTGGGTGGGGCAGGGGCGTCCGCCATCCGACACGGCACCCTCGCCGCCGCGGCGCTCGCCGGGGTGTGCGCGCTCGCCTGGGCAGCCGTGGCGCTCATGCGGCGCGCCTCGTCGCCCGCATCGGTCGCGCGGCGCGTGGGCGCCTCGGCGCCGGAGCTGAAGAGCGACCTCCTCTCCTCGGTCGAGCTGGAAGAGGACTACGACGAGGTCCGGCGATCGGGTCGGTACAGCGTGGCGCTCGTCGACGCGCACATCGCGGGGACGGCGGAGCGCGCGCGCGGACTCGACCTCCGGCGCGCGATCCCCTCGCGACCGGCGACGCTGGCGGCGACTCTCCTGGGCGGCGTGGTCATCGTGAACCTCCTCGCGCTGGCCGCGGCGCCGCGCGTGCTCGGCACCGGCTGGCAGCGGCTGGCCGGCGTGGGGGGCGCCGGCCCGGTGCGCCGGGCTGAGCCCATCACGGGCGACGTGGAGGTGAGCTACGTCTATCCCGCCTACATGAAGCGCCCGCCGCGCACGCTCTCGGGCACCGGCGGCGATGTGTCGGCGCCGAAGGGCACCGAGGTGAAGCTGCGGGCGCGCGCCGACCGGCCGGTGGAGCGGGCCGAGATCGCGATCGAGAGATCCACCGTTCGCCCTTCGACTACGGGCTCGCCGAGCGAGCCCTACGCTCAGGGCGAACGGAAGCCTGGCTCCGAACCTGGTCCCGCTCACCCTGAGCGTAGCGAAGCGGAGTCGAAGGGCGAGCGGCCGGCCACCCGGACCTACCAGCTCGAGGTCTCTGGCGGCCGCGACCTCACCGCCCGCTTCACGGTCGAGGACGGCGGCGCCTATCGCTTCCGCTTCCTGAAGGGAAAGCGACTCGTGGCGGAGGGCCCCGCGGCGGCGATCATCCTCGAGCCGGACGCCTTCCCCGAGATCCGCATCACCGCCCCCGGGGACGAGATCGAGGTGGCGGCGAACGCCCGGCCGCGGATCGAGTGGACCGCCTCCGACGACTACGGGCTCACCGCGCTCACGCTCGTCACGCGGCCGCCCGAGGGCGAGGAGCGCCGCACCCTGCTCCGCGACCTCGGCGGCTCCCGCCGCGAGTCGGGGATCCACGAGCTCGACCTCGCCCCCTACCGCCTGGCGGAGGGCGAGCGCCTCTCCTACTGGCTCGAGGTCGCCGACGGGGACGTCGTCTCCGGCCCGAAGAAGTCAGCGTCCAGCCCGCACACCGTGAAGGTCTACAGCCAGGCGGAGCACCACCGGGCCGCCCTGATGAAGGCCCAGGCGCTGTGGGAGGACATGGTGAAGCTGCTCGGCGACCACCTCGACTTCTTCGACGGCGCGCCCACCTGGACGGACGAGCGCGTCCTGGCCGCGCAGGCGCTCGACGGGCGCGCGCAGACCCTCCACGAGGGCCTGCGCTCCGCGGCGCGCGAGCTGAAGAAGGATCGCTCCGCTCCGCGCCAGCTCCCGGCCGCGCTCGCCAACGTGGGCGCGTCGTTGCGAGCGATCGAGCGGGACCTCTCGCAGCTGCGCATCACGCTCGCGCGCATGCTGCGCTTCCGGCTGGGGAGCCAGGGCGGGCTCGTCGAGCGCGTGGCCGAGCTCGACGGGAAGCTCGACCGTGAGCTCGAGAAGGACGTCCTCTACCTGGAGGAGTTCTTCGATCGCCAGCGCGCCGAGGACCTCCTGCAGGCGGCGAAGGACCTCGCCGCCCGGCGGCGCGATCTCGCCGCGGTGCTCGAGCAGTACCGGAAGGCGCCCAGCGAGCAGGCCAAGAAGGAGCTCCTCGCCCAGGTCGCCCGCATGAAGTCGCGCATGCAGGACATGCTGCGCAGGATGGCGGAGCTCGCGAAGGGCATCAACGACGAGCACATGAACCAGGAGGCGCTGGCGGAGCTGGCGAAGTCGAAGGACGCCATGGGCGGCCTCGACGAGATCGAGAAGCTCCTGGCGAAGGGCGACGTCGAGGGCGCCATGAAGGCGCTCGATCAGCTCGGGAACGCCATGCAGGAGATGCTCGCCTCGCTCGAGCGCACCGCTGGCCGGCCCGGCGAGAAGAATGCCGCCCTCATGAAGGACATGCTCGCCTTCAAGAAGGAGCTGGAGGAGGTGCAGGCGACCCAGGAGCAGGTGGCCCGCGCCACCGAGCAGGTGAAGGGCGCCTATCAGAAGCGGCTCGGCGAGAAGATGAAGCAGCTCGACCGGGGCGCCGAGAAGCTGCGCGCGCTCGCCGAGCAGGCGCGCCGCGAGCTCGGGAAGGCGGAGCCGGGGGTCTCGCTCCGCTCCGAGGACGACTTCGCGCAGGCGCGCGACCGCCTGTCGGACCTCGAGAAGGCTCTCGCCGCCAGGGACCTCGACGCGGCGCTCGAGACCTCTCGCCGCGCCCTGCCGCCCCTGCAGCGCTTCGCCATGGGCCTCGCCGACGACGCTTCGATGTCCGAGCGGTACCGGCCGCTGAGGAGCAAGGATCCGCAGACCCTCCGCGAAGCGCAGCGCCACGCGTCGGGCGCCCTCCCGCCGGCGCGGCAGGTGAGAGACGAGCTGGAGCAGATGTTCCCCGACCCGAAGAGCGTCCTCGGCGAGCAGGATCGGCAGCGCCTCGGCGAGCTCGCGCAGGAGCAGGGGAAGCTCCAGCAGCGGGCGGGCGAGCTTCGCCAGAAGCTCTCGGACCTGGCCCAGCGCGCGCCGGTCTTCTCGCCCGAGTCGCAGGACCTGCTCGCCGGCTCGCAGGGCCACATGCAGAAGGCGGAGGGCGAGCTGGGCCAGAAGAACCCGCAGCGCGGCCACGGCGAGCAGCGGCAGGCGCTCGACGACCTGTCGCGCTTCAAGCGCGGGCTCGACGAGATGGCGAAGAACTCGAAGCCCGGCGCGGGGAGCGGCGGCGGCTTCCCCTTCCCCTTCGGAGAGGAGCAGGGCAGCCGCGAGGGCGACGGCTCCGATCCGTCGCAGGACAAGGTCGAGATCCCAGGGGCCGACGCCTACAAGGTGCCCGACGAGTTCCGGAAGGATCTGCTCGAGGCCATGAAGCAGGGGGCGCCGGAGCCCTACCAGGGCGAGGTGAAGCGGTACTACGAGGAGCTTGTGAAATGAGGGCGATCCTGGCCATCCTCGCGCTGACCCTCGCCGCTCGCCCCCTTCGACTGAGCTCAGGGCAGGCTTCGACTCCGGCCGCGTCCGCGGCCTACGCTCAGGGTGAGCGGACGAGAACCCCCGTTCACCCTGAGCGTAGCGCAGGCGAAGCCGGAGCGGAGTCGAAGGGGGGCGGCGTCATGCCCGCCCTCCGCCAGGTGGTCTCGGCGCTCGAGGACGAGGACGTCGCGCGGGCGGAGGAGCTCCTCGCGCCCATCCTGCAGGCGCGCGGCCAGGATCGAGCCGTCATGACGGTGGCCGGGCTGGTGCGCTACTAC
>DASPZP010000406.1:0-12048 GCA_035636195.1 Anaeromyxobacteraceae bacterium | reverse complement strand
TACCGCTCCTTGTGCGTGAGGAACTCCTCCTCGGTGAGGACCAGGTTGGCGATGATCTCGTACGACGAGGAGATGACGCCGCACTTGTTGGCCGAGGCGTCGCGCATGAGCAGGACGCCCTTCCGCTGCAGCTCGACGCGCGCCTCGGGCGTGATGAAGGAGTTGGCGCCCTCCACGATGGCGCGCGCCGAGGGCGTCCCGTCCGGCAGGAGGAACTTCTGCCAGTTCTGCCGGTCGATGGTCTCCGGCCGGCCACCGCCCGGGATGAAGAGGTCCGCCTGGACCGTGAAGACGAGGTCGCCGAACTGACGCGAGATCTCGTCGACCGAGATCCACTCCTCGCGCACGCCGCGCCCGGTGCGCGTGACCTTGCGGAAGAGCTCCCGCAGCCCCTCCTTGCGCGAGCCGCTGCGGAACAGCATGAGGCCGCCCGGGTGCAGGCGCTTCGGGTCGAAGGCGTCCAGGTCCTGCTGGAGCAGGATGCGCTCCAGCTCCTTGCGGTCGGCCCCCTGCGGGTCGACCAGGGCGGCCGTGCCGTCGAGGATGAGCCGGAGCTGGGCCCCGGGGCAGCGCGCCAGGATGAGGCGCATGGCATTTCCGGCCACGTCGCCGTTCGGCCCGCCGGTGAACTTCACGCTGAAGGCGTCCCGGCGCATGTCGATGCCGAGCTCCTTCATCGTGATCTCCGCGAACTTCACCACGCCCGTCGAGGTGACGGCGTACTCCTTGTGGTTGATGCCGACGCGCTTGCTCGACATGACCCCGATGCCGAGCAGGTAGCCGCGCCGCTTCGAGAGCTGCGCGATCTGCTCGATCATCTCATCGTGCATGTTCTCGTCGGGGCCGAGCTCGATGGGCTCGTCCTCGCGATAGTAGTCCACCACGCTCGGGTGCTTCGCGACGCCGCCCTCGGTCACGAACACGTCGAGGAAGGCGTTGGCGATGCCGAACTGGAGAGCGTGGAGCCGCCGCGTCTGCTGCTCCCGCTCCGGATCGAGCCGGGAGGCGTCCATGAGCACCACCAGCTTGGAGCCGCCCTCGTAGATGTCCTTGTTCTTGAAGTGCTGGGTGTGCGCGAGCACGAAGTTCTCGCGGAAGAGGGTGTTGGCGCAGGTGATGAAGTCGTCCTGCGTGCGGGCGATGATGGTGCGCCAGCCTCCGCGGGCGATGTCGGAGAAGCCGATGTGATAGCCGAAGCCGAGGCGGCTGAAGAAGAACGTCACGCGGAACGGCGCGACGGGCGGCAGGTCCTCCGTGAAGCCACGGCCCAGCTCCGCGAGGTAGGCCGGGTCGAGCCGGAAGGCGAAGGCCCGCTTCTCCTTCACGAAGAAGTTGGTCTTGAGCGTGTGGCGGATGAAGGCGAGGCAGCAACGGAACACGTCGCGCCGGATGTCGTCCAGATAGCGGTGGCCGGTGTTGTACTCGCGCACCGCCCGCTCGGCGTCGGCGAGCGCCGCCGCGTACGCCTTCTCCCGCCCGCGCAGCCCTGGATCGAAGCGGGTGCGGAACAGGTTCACGAGCTGGAGCGCGAACTGCGGGTTGGCGTGGAACGCGCCGCGGACCTCCTGGAGGTGGAAGCGATCGGGCTGGGCGTGCGCCAGGTTCGTGTGGCAGAAGGCGGTGAAGGCGTTCACGAGCGACGCGTCCTCACCGCTCATCACCCCGGCCGTGACGAGCTCGCGGTAGGCCGGCGACGCCGTCGCCAGGACCTGCGTGTTGAACAGCTCGCGCTCGAGCTGCGTGTGCAGGGTCGAGCCCGGCTGGAGCGCTCCTCCCTGTCGCGGCCGCATGTAGAAGGCTCCCAGGAAGTAGGGGCCGTGCTCGGTCGAGATGGTCAGGCAGTAGGCCTGCTTCACCCCCAGGTCGAGGCGGTTCAGCACCTCCATCACCTGGATGAGGAAGCCCTTCGGCGGAGGATTCGCCACCGCGAAGAAGACGGCCGACTCGCCGCGCACGTCGTCCGGCTCCTCGACGACGAGGTAGAGACCGCCCGCGCGGTTCCCGAGCTGCAGCAGCCGCAGCGTCTGCGCCACCCGGCGCGGGGGCGAGATGCGGACGTAGCTCTCCGCGTTCGCCCAGAGCAGCGCGAGGAGGGGGTCGAGCTCGCTCGAGTCGAAGTCGGGATACGTCTTCCGCAGCGCGTCGGCGACCAGGCCCCGCAGTCCGGCGGGGATGGCGCCCCCCTTTGCGGCCGCGACCTCGGGCGCCTCCTTGCGATCGAACTCGAAGCGCTGGATCTCCAGCGTCCGGTCGGTCCCGGGGATCGCCTCGTTGGAGTGGGCGAACATCGCGTACGAGATGTTGCGCGACTGGACGGTCCGCAGGGTCTCGTAGAGGGAGCCCGGCACGTTGCGGGTGGCGAGCACCAGCGCCTTCGGGCGGTCCACGAGGATGATGTGCTGGTTCGTGCGCAGCACGCCCAGCTCTCGCTCCAGCATGGCCAGCGCCTCGGGCTCGTCCTCCATCGCCTCGAAGAAGCTCGGGGCCATCGATTGGCGGAGCCAGCGCCGGTTCTGCTCCGGGTCGACGGGCACAGCGGGCGGAGCACCAATCGCTCTCATGGTCGAGCTCCTCGGCGGCGGGGCCTGTGGAGTGTAACGCCTCCGCCCGCGGGAGGGGCCACCCGGCGCCGGCCGCTCGCCGCGGAGCTCCCCGGGCACCACCCATCGCCTCGGGCGGCTCCGGTTCGTTGACACCCCTCCTCGGGGAACCCTATATCGTTCAACCTCTTTCCCCGGAGCCGTCCTGACCCGGTCACTTCCCGTGATCCTCGCGCTCGAGCTCGCCCGGCCGGATCTGCTCGTGGTCGCCGCCGTCGGCGCGGTCCTGGTCCTCGTGCTGATCCTGGCGGTGGTGCTCCTGCGCCGTCGCCGGCCACCGGCCCCACCGCCGACCGCGGCCGAGCTGCCGCCGTCGCCGGAGCGCCCGGCGCGCCCTCCCGGAGTGCCCGCCCCCGCGCCGGAGGAGGCCGGCCTCGGCCGCGAGGAGCGCGAGGCGCTCCGCAAGGAGGCCTACCGCAAGAAGAAGGAGGAGGAGCGGCTCGAGAAGGAGCGCCGCCGGCTGGAGCGGGAGGAGGACGAGCGCCGAGCTCGGGAGGAGGCCGCGCGGCAGGCGCGCGAGGCCGAGGAGGCGCTCCGCCTCGAGGAGGAGGAACGGCGGAAGCGGGTCGAGGCGGAGGCGGGCCGCACCCTCGCCGACGGGCTCGCGAAGACGCGCGGCGGCTTCATGTCCCGCCTCAACGGACTCTTCACCGGTGGGCGGCCGCTCGACGACAAGGTGCTGGCCGAGCTCGAGGAGGTGCTCTTCACGGCCGACATCGGGGTGAGGACCGCCACCGAGCTCCTCAGCGCCGCGCGCGAGCGGGTGAAGCGGAAGGAGCTCTCGGACCCGTCCCGGCTGAGGGCGGTGCTGCGCGAGGACATCGAACGCATCCTCGCCCTGGATGGGCAGCGCGCGGCGGGCGGGCTCGACGTGCCGGCGGAGCGGCCCTTCGTGGTGATGATCGTGGGCGTGAACGGGAGCGGCAAGACGACCACCATCGGCAAGCTCGCCGCGCAGGTGAAGCAGGGGGGCCACTCGGTCCTGCTCGGCGCCGGAGACACCTTCCGCGCCGCCGCCAGCGAGCAGCTCGAGGTGTGGGCCGAGCGCGTCGGCGCGCCCGTGGTGCGCGGCAAGGATGGCTCCGACCCCGCCAGCGTCTGCTTCGAGGCGGTGAAGCGCGGCGTCGAGGAGCGGATCGACGTGGTGCTGTGCGACACCGCCGGGCGCCTCCACACCAAGGCGCCGCTCATGGAGGAGCTGAAGAAGGTGAAGCGCGTGATGGCGAAGGCCTGCCCGGGTGCGCCCCACGAGGTGCTCCTCGTGCTCGACGCGACCAACGGCCAGAACGCCATCGCCCAGGCTCGGCAGTTCCACGAGGCGCTGGGGGTGACCGGCCTCGTCCTCACCAAGCTCGACGGCACGGCCAAGGGCGGCGTCGTGATCGGGATCTGCGACGAGCTGAAGCTCCCGGTACGCTACGTGGGCGTGGGCGAGAGGGTGCCGGACCTGCGACCGTTCTCGCCGCACGAGTTCGTCGAAGCGCTCTTCGCGGAGTGACCCATCTCGTTCCTCGACTTCACGGTCCTCCTCGGCGGCCTGGCCATCTTCCTGCATGGCCTGGGCCTCGCCCGCGAGGGCCTGCAGATCGTCGCCGGCGACAAGCTCCGCACCATCCTGTTCGCCCTGTCGAAGAACCGGGTGGTGGGCCTCATCTCGGGCGCGCTGGTGACGACGATCATCCAGTCGTCCACCGCCGTGACGGTCATGCTGGTCGGCTTCGCCGCCTCGAGCCTCATGACCCTGCCCCAGGCGATGGCGGTCGTGCTGGGGGCGGACATCGGCACCACCGTCACCGTCCAGCTCATCGCCTTCCGCCTCTCCGCTTACGCCCTCGCCATCGTGGCGCTCGGCTTCGCCCTGCGCTTCTTCGCCCGCAAGCGTCGGGTGCGCTACGGCGGCGAGGCCGTCATGGGCTTCGGCCTGCTCTTCTTCGGCATGAAGCTCATGAGCGACGCCACCCTGCCCTTGCGCGCGTCGCCGCTCTTCCTGTCCGTGCTCGAGCACCTCTCCTCGAGCCCGTTCGCGGGGCTGGCGGCGGGCGCCGCGGCGACGGTGCTCATGCAGGGTTCGGCCCCGACCATCGGCCTCCTCATCGCCATGGCCACCTCCGGCAGCATGTCGATGGCAGCCGCCATGCCGCTCGTGCTCGGCGCCAACATCGGGACCACGCTGACCCCGCTCGTGGCGGCGGCCGGCCACCCCGCCGCCGGGAAGCGAGTGGCCTTCGCCCACGCGCTCTTCAAGCTGCTCGGGGTCGCGGCCTTCCTCCCCTTCATCGGCGCCTTCACCCGGCTCGCCGAGCGGAGCGCCCCCGACCTCGCGCGCCAGATCGCGAACGCCCACTCGCTGTTCAACGTCTTCACCGCCTTCGCCTTCCTACCCTTCGTCGGCATCGGGGCGACGCTCGTCTCGCGCTTCTACGCCACGGAGGCCGGCGGCGAGCACTTCGGGCCGCGTTACCTCGATCCGCGCGCCATCGAGAGCCCCGCGCTCGCCTTCGGCAACGCACACCGCGAGTTCTTGCGCATGGCCGACATCGTGGCCGACATGGTGAAGGATTGCCTGCGCTGCTTCGAGCCGGGCGACCTCGACCTGGCCGACGACATCGAGGCCCGCGACGACAAGGTCGACATCCTGAACCGGGAGATCCGCTTCTACCTGGCGCGGCTGGGCCAGGAGGCCATGACGCGCGAGCAGGCCGACCGGCAGATGGAGCTCATCAGCCTCTCCAACGACGTGGAGAACGTGGGCGACCTCGTGAACCGCAACATCCTCGCGCTGGCGCGCAAGAAGGTCGGGCACGGCCTCGCCTTCTCGCGCGAAGGCTGGGCGGAGATCCGCGACTTCCACGGCAAGGTCTGCGAGAACCTGGACCTGGCGCTCGTCGCCTTCTCCACCTCCGACGAGGAGATCGCCCGCAAGGTGCTGCGCCACCGCGAGAAGCTGGTCGAGATCGAGGGCGAGCTGAAGGAGAAGCACATCGCGCGCCTGAACCAGGGCCTGCGCGAGTCGCTCGAGACCTCCAGCATGCACCTCGATCTGCTGGCTTACTTCCGGCGCGTGAACGGCTACCTCGGGAACCTGGCCGACGCGGTGGTGCACCGCCGGGAGCGCGAGGAGACCCGCGCCGAGTAGGCCGGGGGACGCGACCCCGCCGCTCACGGGCCTTGAATCCTCCCGCGAGCGCCGGTATGCAGAGGCGCCTTGCGCCACGCGGTCCTCCTCTTCGACATCGACGGCACCCTCGTCCACTGCGGCGGGGCGGGGAGGCGCGCCCTGGAGCGAGCCATGGAGCAGCACCTCGGTGGCGCGGTCCGCCGCGAGGAGCCGTGGCTGGCGGGGATGAAGCTCGACGGGATGACCGACCGGCTCATCGTGCGCGAGGCGATGCTCGCCGTCGGTCACGCCTTCGACGAAGCGCTCTGCGACCGCATCCTCGACAGCTACGCAGACCGGCTCGAGGTGGAGATCGACGGCGCAGGCTACGAGGTGCTCCCGGGGGTCGCAGCCTTGCTCGAGGCGCTCTCCACCCGGAGCCTCCTCATCGGCCTGTGCACCGGGAACATCGCCCGCGGCGCCCGCATCAAGCTGGCGCGCGGCGGGCTCGATCGCTTCTTCGGGTTCGGCGAGCGCGACGTGGTGGGCTTCGCCGACGACGGCGAGGCGCGCGAGCGGATCGTGGCCGCCGCGCTGCGCCGGGCGGAGGCGCGCCTCGGGCGAGCGCTCGATCCGCGCGAGGCGCTCATCATCGGCGACACCCCGCGCGACATCTCGGCGGCGCGGTCGGCCGGCTGCCCGGTCCTGGCGGTCGCGACCGGCCGTTTCGGGGTGGAGGCGCTCCGGGCGGAGGGGCCGGACCACGTCGCGATCAGCCTGGAACGGGCCCACGTCGGCGCCCTCCTGCTCGAAGACTGAGAGGGGCGTCCCCGGAGCGTCGCCGCGCCTTGCCCGCCCGGCTGGCGCGGCTTATCCCACAGGTCTAGACTCCCATCTCGCCGCACGCGGCGGAGGTCCCGAGGTCGCATGACGTCGCAAGAGGCGGAGACAGCAGAGGTAGCGCTCGCGATCGACGGCCCGCGCCTCAGGGCGGTCCCGGCCGAGGGAAAGCACGCCGCCCAGATCCAGGCCTGCTTCGAGGGGGCCCCCGACTACTTCGCCCGCACCGAGGGCAAGCCGCCCGGCCCCGACGCCGCCATCCAGTTGCTCGCCGACGCCGAGGTGGACAGCCACCGCAAGGTCTTCGTCCTCGTCCCGCGCGTGGGCGGGCCGGCGGTGGGCGTGCTGGACCTGTTCCTGGACTACCCGGAGCCGCGCACGGCTCAGATCGGGCTGCTCCTCTTCCGCGAGGCCTGTCAGGGCCTCGGCTACGGCAAGGAGACGACGGCGGCCACCGAGGCGGCCCTCTCCCGCGCCGGCTACCGCGGCCTGCGGCTGTCGGTGGTGGACGAGAACGTCGAGGCGAAGCAGTTCTGGGAGCGCCTCGGCTTCGCCATCGTCGGCCGCCTCGATCGCGGCGTGACGGTGTACGAGAAGCCGCTGCGCTGATCGTGACTTCTCCCTCTCCCCCTGCGGGGAGAGGGCCGGGGTGAGGGGGCCGGCACCGAGGGAGGCGACCGATGCGTCAGGTTGCGGCGCTCCGCAATGCGCCCTCCGCGCGCCCCGGCGCTGCGCCCCGGGCGCGTGGCGTCGTCAAGTCAGGCACGGCGACTTGGCGATCAGTGTAACCGCCTGGACACATCGTCTTGCCGTAGACTTCAGACTAAGGGTGGGAGGGAGTCACCCTCTGTACTGACCTCTGAGGCCTTCGATGGAAGAAGCGATCGGTGGATGACATCCTGAACTGGCTCGACTCCAAAGTGATCTCGCGAGGGGTCACCTCGTTGACCGTGGCAGAGCGAGACGTCTGGGTCTCCTGCCGCGCTCGGACGCCGATCGGGAACGGGGGGTTCAAGCACTTCTTCGACGGAGGCCCGGACGATCTTGAGGACGTCGCTCTCGGCTGCGACACCTCGGCTTCGACGCGGCGGGGCAGCGTGCGAACGTGTGGCGTCGGCGCTCTTCCCCGGAGGGTATCCAGCCGACGCGAAGAGGGCTCGCGAACTTCCGAGTATTGGCGAGCCACAGGCTCTCGTCTACTCCAAGGCGCGAAACGCGGTCCGTCACTGCTGGTGACCGAAACACAGCGGGCATTCAGCTGGGCCGCGCCCGCAGCCGTGGTTCCCCGTGCGGTTACCGATCAGTGCCGTCCGCGAGGGACGGCGGGGTGGTCGCCCGCCGGAGCGCAGCGGGCCTGCGGGCGGACTGGACCGACAGTGCGTGAGCCGCCTGCACGCGCAGTGCCGCGCGGATCCGCGTGGCCGCGCGGAGGCGCTCGCTCGCGGCACGCCGGCGCGTGCTGCGGCCCGAGCGCTTCTCGAACGGCCGCCCCGCCCAGCCCGGCAGGCCATTCGAGCACCGCCGGGCGACCGCCCCGACGGCCCTGTTCGATGCCGGCCACGTGAGTGAGTCTTGTGAACGACCCCTCTCCCCCACCCTCTCCCCGCTTCGCGGGGCGAGGGGGTTTGCGGGATCGCGCGCTACGAAGCCAGCTCGGGCACGTGGCGCCCGAGGATCCGCTGCAGCTCGGCGAGGTCGGGGCGGCGGGCGAACGCCTCGCGCACGTACCGGAGCGAGGCGGGGATGGAGACGAGAAAGCCGGGGTTCTGCTTCACGCGATCGATGAAGACGAACCGCCCGGCGTCCTTGAGCTTGCGCTGGACGGTCAGGAGATCGAACACCTCGCGGAACGGGCCGTACTCCAGGCGCGGGCCACCCGCGGCGGCGAACCGATCGAGCCAGCGGCGCAACATCGCCTCGACGAAGTCGGGCGGCAGCTCGACGTAGCTGTCGCGGAGCAGCGCCACGAGGTCGTACTGGCGGGGGCCGAGCAGGGCGTCCTGGAAGTCGATGACGGCCTGCGCGCCGTCCGGCAGCACCATCAGATTACGCGACTGGTAGTCGCGGTGCGTGAACCCCTTCGGCTCGGCCGCCAGGGCGTGCGCGATCCGGTCGCACTCACGGTCGACCACCTCCCGCTCCGGCGGCGAGAGGCGGGCGCCCTTCCACGCCTCGAGCAGCCACTCGCGGAAGTGATCCAGCTCCCAGCGGTAGAGGTCCTGGTCGAAGCTGCGGGTGAACGCGATGGAGCCGCCGGGGCTCCGCTCGGCCGCGGCGCGCAGGCGGGCCAGCTGATCGATGGCCGTCTCGTAGAGCGCGCGCCGGTCGTCGCCGGCGAGGAGGCGCCCCTCCAGCATGTCGTCGCCGAGGTCCTCGAGGACCATCAGCCCGCCGCGCGGGTCGTCCTGGTGGAAGGCGACGATCTCCGGCACGCGCACACCCAGGCCACGCAGGTACCGCTGCACGTCGACGAACGGCTCGACGGCCGACGCGCCGCCCTTCGTCACCTCCTCCGGCTTCGCGTCGGGGGGCATCACCATGACGACGTGGGAGGCGGGCGGAGCCCCCACCCGCCAGTAGCTCCGGGCCGAGGCGTGGCCGGCGAGGCGGCGCACCGGGGTGCCCGGAACGTCACGCCCGGTGGCGCGCGCGACCGCTCGCCGGACCCGCTCCTCGGTGATGAGATCGTTCATTTGACACCTCGTTCCGGGCACGCCTATAGGGGACGTCGCATGCCCTACCATGAGAACGTCCTCTCCGCGATCGGCCACACCCCGCTCGTCCGGCTCCAGAAGGTGGTCGGCCCCGACCACGCCACCGTGCTGGCGAAGCTCGAGTACCTGAACCCGGGCGGCTCGATCAAGGACCGGATGGCCCTCCACATCATCGAGAAGGCCGAGCGCGAGGGGCTGCTCCGCAAGGGCGGCACCATCGTCGAGAACACGAGCGGGAACACCGGCGTGGGCGTGGCCATGGCGGCGGCGGTGAAGGGCTACCGCTGCATCTTCACCATGCCCGACAAGATGTCGAAGGAGAAGCAGGACACCCTCAAGGCCTTCGGCGCCCAGGTGGTGGTGACGCCCACCAACGTCCCGGCCGATTCGCCCGAGAGCTACTACTCGGTGGCGAAGCGGCTCGCGGCCGAGACGCCCAACAGCTTCTACCTGAACCAGTACCACAGCCGCGACAACGTCGAGGCGCACTACCGGCTCACCGGCCCGGAGATCTGGGAGCAGACCGAGGGCAAGTTCGACGCCTTCGTGGCCGGCATCGGCACCGGCGGGACGATGAGCGGCTGCGGGCGGCTCTTCAAGGAGAAGAAGCCCGGCATCCTCAACGTCGGCGCCGACCCGGTCGGCTCCATCTATCACTCCATGTTCAAGACCGGGAAGCTGTCCGAGCCGCACGTCTACAAGGTGGAGGGGGTGGGCGAGGACATGATGTGCGGGGCGATGGACCTGCGCGTCATGGACGACGTGCGGCAGTTCGACGATCGCCAGGCCTTCACGATGGCTCGGCGGCTGGCGCGCGAGGAGGGCCTCTTCGCCGGCGGTAGCTCGGGCGGCGCGGTGCACGTGGCGGTGCTGCTCGCCAAGGAGCTCGGCAAGGGCAAGACGATCGTGGTGCCGCTCGCCGACGGCGGGCGCTCCTACATCTCCAAGTTCTACTCGGACGAGTGGATGCGCGACAACGGGTTCCCCGTCTCCGGCAACGGCGAGGGACTCTCCGGCGCCACCGTGCGGGACGTGCTGGGCGGCCGGAAGGGCGAGGTCATCACGGCGCGCAAGGCCGACAAGGTCGAGGTGGTGGTGAAGAAGATGAAGGACCACGACATCTCGCAGATGCCGGTGGTCGACGCCGAGGGGCGCTGCACCGGCATGATCCACGAGTACGACCTCCTGAACTTCCTCATCGAGGGGAAGCACCGGCTCTCCGAGGTGGTGGAGCCGCTCGTCCAGCCGCTCCAGGGCGTGGTCGGGCTCGACACGCAGGTCGGCAAGCTGCGCGACATCTTCAACGACGACAACGTGGCGGTCGTGAAGGAGGGCGAGCGGGTGACCGGCATCGTCACCAAGATCGACCTCATCGATTTCCTCGGGCAGAAGCTGCGCTAGAGCGGCTCCGCAGAAGGACGACCATGACCGACGATCGCAAGCTCGCCTTCGAGACCCTCGCCATTCACGCCGGGCAGCGGCCGGATCCCACCACCGGCGCCATCATGACGCCGGTCTACCTGACCTCGACGTACGTGCAGGCGGGACCCGGCGAGCACAAAGGCTACGAGTACTCGCGGACGCAAAACCCCACCCGGGACGCGCTGCAAGGCTGCCTGGCAGCGCTGGAGGGTGCCTCCCACGCGCTGGCCTTCGCCTCGGGGCTGGCGGCCACCGACGCCATCCTCCACCTGCTCGAGGCGGGGGACCACGTCCTCGCCTCCGACGACGTCTACGGCGGCACCTTCCGCATCTTCGACAAGGTCTACCGGCGGCACGGGCTGGAGTTCAGCTACGTCGACATGAGCCAGCCGGGCGCGGTCGAGCGGGGGCTCCGCAAGAACACGAAGCTCGTCTGGATCGAGAGCCCGACCAACCCCATGCTCAAGATCGTGGATCTGGCGGCCGCCGCGAAGGTGGCCCGGGCGCACGGCGCGAGGACGGTGGTCGACAACACCTTCGCGAGCCCCTTCTTCCAGCGCCCGCTCGAGCACGGCATCGACGTCGTCGCCCACTCCACCACCAAGTACCTGAACGGCCACTCCGACGTGGTGGGCGGCGCGCTCATGACGAGCGATGACGTCCTCTTCGAGAAGCTCAAGTTCCTGCAGAACGCGGTGGGCGGGGTGCCGGGCCCGCTCGACAGCTTCCTCGTCCTGCGCGGCCTGAAGACGCTGCACGTCCGGATGGAGCGGCACGCCCAGAACGCGGCCGCGCTGGCGCGCTTCCTCGAGCAGCATCCGCAGGTCGAGAAGGTCACCTACCCCGGCCTCGCCTCGCACCCGCAGCACGCGCTCGCCGCCCGCCAGATGAAGGGCTTCGGCGGCATGCTCACCTTCGTGGTCCGCGGCGGGCTGCCGGCGGCGCGCGCCTTCCTGCGGGAGGTCCGGCTCTTCGCGCTCGCCGAGTCCCTGGGCGGCGTCGAGAGCCTCATCGAGCACCCTGCCATCATGACCCACGCCTCTGTGCCGCAGCAGACGCGCGAGGCGCTCGGCATCTCCGACGGCCTGATCCGCGTCTCCTGCGGGATCGAGGCGATCGGCGACCTGATCGACGATCTGGAGCGGGGCTTCGCGGCCGCGAAGAAGGCCGCCTGAAGGAGATCGCCGACGGTGGCGGCCCGCGCCGTCCGCCCGAGCATGCAGGGGGACGCTGCGCGGCGCGCCCTACTCCTCTTCCACCTTGGGCTGCGGCCCGGGAATGATACCGGCGATGTCGGGGTCCTCGCCGGAACCGACTTCCGGCCGGTCCTTGGGGGCGTCCTTGCGCGCCGCGCGCTCCTCGCGCTTCTCGCGCT
>DASPZP010000405.1:0-2404 GCA_035636195.1 Anaeromyxobacteraceae bacterium | reverse complement strand
CGACCTCGACCACGCGCCCGGTCCGCCTGGCGCCCATGATCTGCTTCGACGCCATCTTCCCGGAGGTGAACGTCGCCTTCGCGGAGCTCGAGCCGGACCTGCTCCTCAACCCCACCAACGACGCCTGGTACGGCTACTCCTCCGGCCCCTACCAGTTCCTCACCATGGTGCGGATGCGTGCCATCGAGGCCGGCAAGGCCGTCGCACGGCCGGCCTATGCCGGAGTGTCCGCGCTCATCGAGCCGACCGGCGAAGTGCTGCCGGGGGCGCTGCCGGTCGGTCCGGTCGACCCTGAGCTGGCGCCCGATCCGGACGAGGCACCGCGGCTGCTCATGGCGATGGTCCCGCTCTTGCGGGGGCGGACCCTCTACACTAGATTCGGCGACCTCTTCGCTGGCGCTGCCTGCCTGTACGCCGCAGCCGCGCTGGCGCTGGCCTGGCGCGGCCGCCGTGCCGCGCGCGAAGGCACCACCACCACCGGGTGACGCATGGCTTCACCGACCGCAGAGCTCTTCTCCGATCTCGCCAGGCGCCTGGAGGCGCTGCGGGGGTCGCTTTGACGTGGAGCGCAAGCGCAACCGCGCCGCCGAGATCACCCGCCTCTCGGAGGACGCCGGCTTCTGGAGCGACAACGCGCGCGCCCAAGGCCTGCTGAAGGAGAAGGCGCAGCACGAGGCGAGCGTGCAGGGCTTCGACCGCGCCTTCCGGGCCTTCGAGGACGCGCGTGTCCTCTACGAGCTGGGCGAGGAGGCCAAGGACGAGGCCACCCGGGCCGAGGCCGCCCAGCACGCGGCCGAGGTGGAGCTGCTCATCGAGAAGCTCGAGTTCGAGCGGATGCTCTCCGGGCCGCACGACCGCGCCGCCGCCATCGTCGAGGTGAAGAGCGGCGCCGGCGGCGTGGAGGCGATGGACTGGGCCGCCATGCTCTACCGGATGTACACGCGCTACTGCGAGCGGAAGGGCTGGGAGGTGGAGCCCGCCGATCTCGTGGCCGGCGAGGAGGCGGGCATCTCCTCCGCCTCGTTCTTCGCCCGCGGCGAGCACGCCTACGGCTTCCTCAAGGCGGAGAAGGGCGTGCACCGGCTGGTGCGCATCAGCCCCTTCGATGGCGCGGCGCGTCGCCAGACGAGCTTCGCCGCCGTCGACGTGACCCCGGAGATCGACGACGACATCGTCATCGACATCAAGGAGGCCGACGTCCGCGTCGACACCTACCGCTCCTCGGGCGCGGGCGGCCAGAAGGTCAACAAGACCGACTCCGCGGTGCGGCTCACTCACCTGCCGACCGGCATCGTGGTCGCCATGCAGAACGAGCGCAGCCAGCAGAAGAACCGCTCCATGGCCTGGAAGATCCTGCGCTCGCGCCTGTACGACTACGAGGAGAAGCGTCGCCAGGTGGTGCTCGACGCGGCCGAGGCGCAGAAGAAGGACATCAACTTCGGCTCCCAGATCCGCAGCTATGTCCTCGCCCCCTACCGCCTCGTGAAGGACCTCCGCACCGGCGTCGAGACCGGCAAGGTGGACGAGGTGCTGGACGGCGAGCTCGACCAGTTCGTCGAGCCGTACCTGCTCGGCGTGCGGCGGACGGACCGGGTGGTCGACGATTAGAATCCGGCCATGTCCGATCCGACGCGCGCCGCGGCGTGGGCGCTCCTCTGCGAGCTCACGAAGGCCCAGGCCCTTCGCCGGCATGCCCTCTCCGTCGAGGCCTCCATGCGGGCCCTGGCCCGCCGCGCGGGCGTGACGGACCCGGCCGAGATCGAGGCGTGGGGCCTCGTGGGCATGATCCACGACTTCGACTACGAGGTCTTCCCGACGCAGGAGGACCACGTCTGGCGAGGGATGGAGATCCTGCGCGCCCGCGGCTGGCCCGAGCGGCTCGTGAGGGCGGTGGGGGCGCACGCGAACTACACCGGCATCGCGTGCGAGACGCCGATGGAGCGGGGCATCGTCGCCGCGGACGAGCTCTCCGGGTTCGTCGGGGCCTGCGCGCTGGTGCGCCCCTCGAAGAGCGTCCGCGACCTCCCGCCGGAGTCGGTGGTGAAGAAGATGAAGGACAAGACGTTCGCTCGGTCCGTCGATCGGGGCGAGCTGCGGAGAGGCGCCGAGGCGGTCGGGATGCCGCTCCTCGAGCTCGCGGCGCTCATCGTCGCGGCGCAGATCCCGATCGCGGACCGCCTCGGCATCGGCGGCGTCGCGGCGCCCGAGCTGGCGGACGAGCCCGTCCCCCCCGAGCCGCCGGCGGCCTAGGGCGAGCGCGTGAGGCGTGGACCCGGCGTCAGCCAGGTGGGGTACCATCGGCGATCTACACACCCGTCAGGATGCGAGGAAGAACTCGATGAGCAGCGAAGACGAGCTGAAGGCGGAGCTGGAGAAGCTCAAGGCCGAAAACCAGGCCCTGAAG
>DASPZP010000404.1:0-9402 GCA_035636195.1 Anaeromyxobacteraceae bacterium | reverse complement strand
TTCCCCCAGGCCGCCGTCGAGCGCCCGACGGGCGCCCTGGCCACCGTTTGCGGCCCACAGCCGGGCGGCCGCGTCGAGCGGCATCCCCTTCTGGAAGCCGGAAAGCAGCGTGGAGGCGGTCAGCGTGTTGAAGTAGACCGGCGCCGGCGCGGGGGGCTCGCCGCCCTCTTCCGCGTCGGCGGGCGGCGGCGCGGTCAGCGGGAACAGCGAGACCTTGGCCGTGACGACGAGCGCGTCGAACTCGGGCGTGAGCCGGTAGTCGGTCTGCACGAGGAGCAGCATGTCCGCGCCGCTCTTCTTCACGAGTTCGGCCACGGCGGACTTGTTGCCGGCGACGGAGCGCGTCTCGATGCTGTTTCGCTTGAGCCAGGCGATGGGGCGCAGCTCGCGGCTCAAGGCGGCCCCGATCGCGGCGCTCGGGTCGTAGGTGACGAGCGCGTCACGGACCGGCACCGCCGCCGCCTCGGCGGTCTTGACCCGCGAGTTGTTCACGCTGCTGTCGATGACGGCGCCGATGAGGCCGGCGCTCGCGCCCGCCGTCGACTGGACGATGGCGACCCCAAGCTCCTGCTGCGAAAGCGCGGCCACCGTCTTCACGGAGGCGATCTGCGAGCGCTGGACGTCGCCCAGCGCGACGCGCGTCGCGGTGGCGCACCCACCGGAGGCGAGGAGGCACCCGAGGGCCAACGCGCCGGCCAGGGTTCCGTTCCGTCTCGACGGGCGGGGAGGAGGAGAGTTCATGGTTCCTGTGCTCCGTGGGGAGTGGGGTGAGGAGAGGCGCTGCGGCTCACGCTCGCCTGAGCCGTTCGCGGCGTCCGGGCGAGGCGGCGACCACGCTAGCAGAGCGACGAATTCACGTCGAGTGATAGCGGCCGGAGGCGGCGGAGAGCGGCGGCGACGGTGTGGGGGGAGCGCACCCACACGCATGCCGGGGGCCGGTGTCGGGCGGATGAGGTAAGAGGGCGATCGATGAGGCGCCTGCCGATCGAGCTCTCGCAGCGCCAGCTCCGGGTGACCGAGAGCGGCCTCTTCCTTGGCGCCCACCGCAAGGCGGCCTGGGCTCGATCCGCTTCCGTTGACGCCAAACGAAAGCGAGATACGGTGGCCCACATGGACCGGGAGTCGAAGCCGAAGAAGCCACGTTGGGTGCGCTGGAGCTTCACCGAGGAGTTCAAGGTGAGCGCCGTCCGGCTGGTGCTGGACCAGGGCAAGTCGGTCTCGGCGGCTGCACGTGACCTCGACCTTCCCGCCTCGGCGCTGCAGGGTTAGTGAACCAGGCGCGCGCCGACCCCTCCAAGGGCCGGACCGGCCTCACCACTGCGGAGCGCGAGGAGCTCACGAAACTGGGCAAGCAGGTCTGGGCTTGATCCGGTCCGCCGCGGGAAGACGCTAAGGAAGGACTCGCCCGTGGAATCCTGAAGGACGCCGGGCTCACCGAGGAAGAGTTCTTCGATGCGTACTAGCATCGGGGCCCCGGACGGCAGAGTCGGGCGCGCTCCATCGGGACGAGGCGCGCGCCGTCGAGCCAGGGCCGATGCCGCGGCCGTCGATACGCTCGCGCCTCTGAACTGAGGAGCTGAGGGTCACCGAGGAATCCGGAGCGCGCCGGCGCGCTTACGCCTCGCGTCCGTTGCCTGGGCAAGGTTTTCACGCCGCCCGGAAAGACGAAGGGCTCCCAGGTCGGCCCCGGAAGCCCGCGTCAATCCTGCCGAATCTGGAGCGGGAAACCGGATTCGAACCGGCGACCCTCAGCTTGGGAAGCTGATGCTCTACCAACTGAGCTATTCCCGCGTGATCGTCGGCATCTTCTGCCGTGATCAGGCGGCCGAGTCAAGGCGCGCGTGGGGGTCGCCGCGCAGCGCGGACGGGGGGCCGGGCGCGCGTTATCAGTCCGGGGTGGCGGACGCTTCCGACGAGGTGAGAGCGCGGCTCGGGGGGCTCGAGGAGGCGCGGCGGGCGCTCCGGGCTCGCTTCGAGGCGAAGCTGCAGAGGACCCCCAGCCTCGCCGACCCAGACCCGCTCGGCTCGGGCCCGGCGAACCGGCATGGGATGCCGCGGCTCCCGACGGGGCAGCGCGAGGAAGACGACCTGCCGGTGCTCGACCTGGGCGACCAGCCGGAGACGCCGCGCGACCGCTGGACGCTCCTGGTGGACGGCGCGGTCGAGGCGCCCATCACCTTCCGGTGGGAGGACCTGCTCGCCCTGCCGCAGGTCGAGCGCGCGGCCGACTTCCACTGTGTGACGGCCTGGTCGGTGCTGGACCTGGCCTGGCGCGGTACGCCGCTCGACGCGATCCTGGCGCTGGCGCGGCCGAAGGCGGAGGCGACCCACGTCATGGCGCACGGGCGCGACGGCTACCTGACGAACCTGCCGCTCGAGGAGGCGCTGAAGGACGACGTGCTCGTCGCCCACACGCTGCGGGGCGCTCCGCTGCCGACCGAGCACGGTGGGCCAGCGCGGCTCCTCGTGCCGCAGCTCTATGCCTGGAAGAGCGCGAAGTGGATCTCCCGCCTCGAGCTCATGACGCACGACCGGCGGGGCTACTGGGAGATCAGGGGGTACTCGAACACCGGCTACCCGTGGCGGGACGACCGGGAGTGGTGACCGCCGGCCCCTCACCCCGGCCCTCTCCCCCGCAGGGGAGAGGGAGGTGTTGCACAAGGGAGCCGGAAGCCCGCCCTACTTCTTCCGGAACTGGCGGTAGAAGGCGACGATCTCCTTCACCGCGCCCTTCCAGTCGAGCTGCTCCGGGATGTCGCCCTCCTCCGGGCCCTCGATCCAGATGCCGCCGCACGACTCGCAGGTGTCGTAGTGCAGGGAGCGCTTCTCGCCGCCCTCCACCGCCACCAGGTCGACGTTGCAGGCCGGGCACATCCCCGCGATCTCGTCGGGGTTCAGGAAGCCCCCGAGCGCCGTGAGCGCCGGCAGGTTGGCGTGGAGGAGGACCCGGTTCAGATCGGCGCTATCGATCCACTGCCCTCCACAGGATGAGCAGCGCTGGAGCGTCGTTTCTCCGCTCGCGATCTCGCTCATCTCGACTTCGCACCGAGGGCAATCCATGGGAGGACCGGTCTCCTTCGAACCTCGAACCGAGGCTTTTCGTGGGGTGGGTACGGGTGTAGGGGGGAAGGATAGGCGGAACTTCGCCCCAGGATCAACCGGATCAGCCGTTACCCTCGCTGGCCGCCGCCCGGAGCGCCGCGATGAGCCGGCGCAGCCGCTCGGCGTGCAGCTTCAGGGCGACCCGGTTCACGATGAGCCGGGCCGAGATCTCCAGCACCGTCTCCTCGATGACGAGGCCGTTGGCGCGCAGCGTCTCGCCGGTCTCGGTGATGTCGACGATGGTGTCGGCGAGCCCCAGCGAAGGCGCCACCTCGATCGACCCGTGCAGCTCGATGATCTCGGCCGGGAGCGACTTCCGGGCGTAGTGCTGCGCCGCGAGGGAGACGTACTTCGTCGCCACGCGCGGCGCCACGCCCTTCGGCAGGGGCGGGGCCCCCCTGCGGCGCGCCACGATGACGGAGCACCGCCCGATGCCGAGGTCGAGCGGCTCGTAGAGGTCGCGCGGCTCCTCGCGCAGCACGTCGAGCCCCGCCACTCCCACGTCGGCGGCGCCGTGCTCGACGTAGCTCGCCACGTCGGCGGCGCGGATGGAGATGAAGCGCAGACCCGCCTCCGGCGCATCGGCGGCGAGCTTGCGGGTCCCGTCGAGCAGCGCCCGCGGCGAGACTCCGACCGCCTTCTCGAACAGCGCGGACGCCTCCTCGAGCAGGCGGCCCTTCGGGACGGCGACGGTGATCAGCTCCGGTCGCTGCGTCACGCCTTCACCCGCCGGATACGCGCGCCGAGCGGCGCGAGCTTCTCCTCCAGCCGCTCGTAGCCGCGGTCGAGGTGGTAGACGCGCTGCACCTCGGTCGTGCCCGAGGCCACGAGCCCGGCCAGGACCAGCGCGGCCGAGGCGCGCAGGTCGCTCGCCATGACCGGCGCGCCCGAGAGCTGCGGCACGCCCTTCACGAGCGCGGTCTTGCCGTCGACGGTGATGTCGGCCCCCAGCCGGCGCAGCTCCAGGACGTGCATGTAGCGGTTCTCGAAGATGGTCTCGGTCACGACGGAGGAGCCCGAGCCGACCGCCAGGAGCACCATCATCTGGGCCTGCATGTCGGTGGGGAAGCCGGGGTGTGGCGCGGTGCGGAGCTGGATGGGGTGCGCGGGGCCATTGCCCACCACGCGCAGGCCGTCCGGGATGGCCTCGACGTGGGCGCCCGCCTCGCGCAGCTTCTCGACCAGCGCCGCCAGGTGGGCCGGGTCGAAGCCCTTCACCCGCACGTCGCCGCCGGTGAGCGCGCCGGCGACGAGGAGCGTGCCCGCCTCGACGCGATCGGCGATGACGGTGTGCCTGAGCGCCCCCAGCCGCTCGACGCCCTGCACCCGGATCTCGGTGCGGCCGGCCCCCTCGATGCGCGCGCCCATCGCGTTGAGCGCCGCCGCCAGGTCGGCCACCTCCGGCTCGCGGGCGCAGTTGCGGAGCACCGTCGTCCCCTCCGCCAGCACCGCCGCCATGATGGCGTTCTCGGTCCCGGTGACGGTCTGGACGTCGAAGCCGAACTCGGCGCCCCGCAGGCGCCCGCTCGGCACGCGCGCCATCACGTAGCCGTGCTCGATGGCGATCTCCGCCCCGAGCGCCGTGAGGACCTTGAGGTGCTGGTCGATGGGGCGGTCCCCGATCGCGCAGCCGCCGGGGAGCGACACCCGCGCCTCGCCGAAGCGGGCGAGGAGCGGCCCCAGCACCACCACGCTCGCGCGCATCGTCTTCACGAGCTCGTAGGTCGCCTCGGGACGGACGCGCGCGGGGACGCGGACGAGGAACGACGATGAGGCGCCGAGCTTCTCCCCGCCGTCTCCCTGCCGGGGAGTGGGAGATCTCGAGACCTCGCAGCCCATCGAGGAGAGGAGCCGGCCCATGGTCCGCACGTCGGCCAGGTCGGGTACGTTCGCGACCACGTGCTCGCCCTCGGCGAGGAGCGCCGCGGCCAGGATGGGCAGGGCCGCGTTCTTCGCGCCGGAGACCTGCACCTCGCCCCGGAGCGCCACCCCGCCCTCGACGATGATCTTGTCCATGCCGGGCGAGTTCCTAGCTGATCGCGCGGGCGATCACCAGCCGCGGGAGGCCCGCGAGGTCGCGCCGCACCTCCGCCGAGGTGAAGCCCGCCGCGCGGCACAGCTCCGGCAGCGGTCCCGCGTGGGATTCGTGCATCTCCACCACCAGCGTCCCGCCCGGCCTGAGCCAGCCCACCGCCTCGGTCACCAGCCGCCGCGCCACCGCCAGGCCGTCCGGGCCACCGTCGAGCGCGAGGCGCGGCTCGCGGGCGAGCTCTCGGGCGAGGCCGGGCAGCTCGCCGGAGGGGACGTAGGGCGGGTTCGCCGTGATGACGTCGAAGCGGAGCCCGGGCGGCAGCGGCGCGAACAGGTCGCCCTGCAGCCACTCGACGCGCGCTCCGAGCCGCTCCCCGTTGTCGCGCGCCAGCGCCAGCGCCTCCGCGGAGAGGTCCACCGCCCACACGCGCGCCTGCGGGCGCTCGAGCGCCAGCGACGCGGCCACGCAGCCGGAGCCGGTGCACAGGTCGAGGGCGAGGCCCTCCGGCGGGAGGACCGCGAGCGCCGCCTCGACGAGCAGCTCCGTCTCGGGCCGCGGGATGAGCACGCGCGCGTCGACGCGGAACGGGTGCCCGTAGAACTCCCGCGCGCCGGTGAGGTAGGCGGTGGGCTCGCCCTCGCCGCGGCGCCGCACGAGCTCGCGGTAGCGCCCGAGCTCCGGCGCGCCGAGCGGCTTGTCGAAGTCGAGGTAGAGCCGGACCCGGTCGCAGCCGAGCGCGTGCGCGAGCAAGAGCTCGGCGGTGAGGCGCGGCGAGTCCACCCCGGCGCGGGCGAAGAAGCCCTGGGTCCAGGCCAGGAGCTTCAAGGGAGTCCACTGCTCGTTGGTCAAGGTCAGGCGCGCCGCTCGGCGGAGGCGGCTGCGATCTGCTCGCGTGACGCCTCGCGCAGCGCCTCGGCGGCGTAGTGGGTGCGGCAGGCGTCGATCAGGTCCTGCACGTCGCCGTCCATCACCGCCGGCAGGTTGTGGCGGGTGTAGTTGATGCGGTGGTCAGTCAGCCGGTCCTGCGGAAAGTTGTAGGTGCGTATCTTCTCGGAGCGGTCGCCCGAGCCGACCTGGCTCTTCCGCGTCGCGTCGCGCGCGCTCTGCTGCTTCTCCTGCTCCAGCTCGAACAGCTTCGCGCGCAGCATCTTCATCGCCATGTTGCGGTTCTTCAGCTGCGACTTCTCCTGCTGGCACTTCACGATCACGCCGGTCGGCTTGTGGGTGATGCGCACCGCCGAGTCGGTGGTGTTCACCGACTGGCCGCCCGACCCGGTGGACCGGAAGACGTCCGTCTCCAGGTCGGCCGGGCTGATCTGGATGTCGATCTCCTCCGCCTCGGGCATCACCGCCACCGTGACGGTGGAGGTGTGGATGCGGCCCTGCGCCTCGGTGGCGGGCACGCGCTGGACGCGGTGCACGCCCGACTCGTACTTGAGCGACGAGTAGACGGCGTCGCCGGAGATGGTGACGGTGACGTCCTTCACGCCGCCCAGCGGGCCGGGCGAGGTGTCGAGCACCTCGCAGCGCCAGCCGCGCCGCTCGGCGTAGCGCAGGTAGAGCCGGAGCACCTCGGCCGCGAAGAGCCCCGCCTCGTCGCCGCCCGCGCCGGCGCGGATCTCGAGGATGACGTCCTTCTCGTCGTTCGGGTCCTTCGGGACGAGGAGGCGCTTCAGCTCCTCCTCGGCCGGGCTCACCCGCGGCCGCAGCGCGGCGAGCTCCTCCTTCGCGAGCTCGCGCAGCTCCGGGTCCTTCTCGGCGAGGAAGGCCTCGTTGTCGGCGATGTCGGCGAGGAGCTTGCGGTAGGCGCGGAGCGAGGTGACGGCCGCCTCGACGCTGGCCCGCTCCTTCGCCACCTTGCGGTAGCGCTCGCCCGAGGAGACGACTCCCGGGTCGGAGAGCTGATGCGTCAGCTCCTCGAACCGCGACTCGATCGCGTCGAGCTTCTTCAGCACCTCGGGCGAGAGCATGGGATGGCTTTCTTAACCGCTCACTCCCCGCCCCGGCAAGGACGGCGGGTGGTTCGGGGGGTCAGCGCCGGGTGAGCGCCTCGCTGAGGAGCCTCAGCGGCGCGATGTCGACCCGGGCGCTCTCGAGCAGGATGTGGAGCAGGTTCTGGCCGACGCGGCAGAGCTGCGCGAGCTGCTCCAGGCGCTGCAGGCGGAAGCGGGCGGCGGCCTTGACGTGCGGATCCACGTCGGCGAGCGCGCCCTTCACCTCGCGCAGCGCCGCCTCCACGCTCTCCAGCGCGGCCGAGATGGCCTTCCGCTCCCGCTCGGCGAGCACGCGCCGGACGAGCGACCAGATGTTGGTCTCGGCCTCGAAGTGCTCCTTCCGGTCGCCCGCGACCGGGGCGCTGCGCACGACGCCCCAGCGGCGCAGCTCGGCCAGGCTCATCGACAGGAGCCCGGTGGAGATGCGGAGCCGCTCGCACAGGTCCGGCGCGGCGAGCGGCCGCTCGGAGAGGAAGAGCACCGCCCAGATGCGCCCGAGCTGGCGGCGGAAGCCCCACAGCTCCATGAGCTCGCCGACGGCGTCGGCCACGGCCAGCTCGGCGCGCTGCAGCGCGAAGGACCCGGCGCGCTCACCCCCGCGGACGTCGGCCGAGCTGGCGCTCATGGCAGCTTCACCCGCAGGGCCACGTCGGCCAGCGCGCAGGCGGCGAAGCCGACGGAGGCGAAGGCGTTGAAGGTGAAGAAGGCGGCCCCGATCCGCTCCCGCCGCAGCTGGCCGCGCGGCGCGGCGTAGAGGTGCTCGGCCCCGAGGATGGCGGCCATCAAGCCAGAGCCGAGGAGCCAGCCGGGGCCGCGCCCGGCGAGGAGCCCCGCCGCCGGGAAGGTCAGCGCCGCGAGCAGGTGGAGGAGCCGCGCCCAGCGGAGCGCGCCCGTCACCCCGAAGCGGGCCGGGATCGAGTGGAGCCGGGCGCCGCGGTCGAAGTCCACGTCCTGCAACGCGTAGAGCACGTCGAAGCCGGCCACCCAGGCGCCGACGCCCAGCCCGAGCACGATCGCCGACGAGGGCGCGGTGCCGGTGAGGGCGAGGGCGACGCCGATGGGCCCGAGCGCCTGGGCGACGCCGAGCCAGAGGTGGCAGGCCCAGGTGAAGCGCTTGGCGTACGAGTAGCCGAGCAGGATGGCGAGCACGGGGAGGGAAAACGCGCCGCACAAGGGCGAGATGGACCAGGCGAGCCCGGCGAACGCGACCGCGCTCCCGGCGAGCAGCGCCCAGGCGGCGCGGAGCGAGACCTCGCCCGTGACGAGCTCGCGCCGGAGCGTGCGAGGGTTTCGCGCGTCGAAGGCGCGGTCGGCGAGCCGGTTCATGGACATGGCGGCCGTCCGCGCCGCCACCACCGCCGCCACCACCAGCGCGAGCCGCAGGGGCTCGAGGCGGGCGCCGGGCAGCACCAGCACCGCCGCGCTGGCCGCGAAGGGCAGGGCGAAGAGCGAGTGCTCGAACTTCACCATCCGGGAGAGGGCGGCGACGGTCATGCGGGGCTCCCGGGGACGTGCCGCGCGACCCACTCGAACGCGCGCTCCTCGGCTCCGAACACCTCGAGCAGCCAGCGCGCCGGCTCGTCCGGCCGCTCCCCGCGGAGCGGCGCCGCGATCACTCCGGGCGCCGCGCCGGGGGCGAGCCGCCCCACCGCGGGCGCGCCGACCGCCCCCCCGTTCCAAGCGAGCAACAAGAGCCGCTCCGGGGCCACCTGCGGGAAGCCGCGCAGAAGCGCGGCCAGCTCGGCGAGCGGCGCGAGCGAGTGGGACGACGCGAGCGAGTCGGTGCCGATGGCGAGCGGGATGCCGGCGGCGAGGAGGCGCGGCAGATCGGCGAGCTTCCCGCCGATGTGCAGGTTCGAGCGCGGGCAGAGGACCACCGTCGCGCCCGAGCGCGCGAGGAGCGCCACGTCCTCCTCGTCGAGGTCGACCGCGTGGACGGCGAGCGAGCTCGAGCCGAGGTGCGGCGCCACCACCGCCACCGCCGAGCGCCCGAGCGGCGGCATGGACAGCGAGCCGAAGGCCCGGTTCATGGACGCGAACGGACCCGCGCCGGTGGAGCAGAAGATGCGCTCGGCAGGGTCCTCCGCGAGGTGGATCGAGGCCGGGCCTGCGCGCAAGAGCTCCGCCAGCACGCGCGGGTGCGTCGAGTAGACGGCGTGGGGCGAGGGGGCGATGCGCAGGCCCGGCCCGGGGGCCGGCGAGCGCGCGCGCAGCTCGCGCGCGCTGGCGAGCGTGGCCTCGATGCGCCGCTCGGAGAAGCCGAACACCTCGTGG
>DASPZP010000403.1:0-4399 GCA_035636195.1 Anaeromyxobacteraceae bacterium | reverse complement strand
ATCGCCGGCCGCTCCGAGGTCGAGCGGCGTCTCGCGGCGGCAGCGCGGGCAACGCGCTCCCAGCGCGACGGAGAGCCGCCCGGCGAAGGCCTCGGCGCAGAGGTGGAGGAGGCGCTCCTTGACGTCGAGGTGGAGCGCCGTCTCGGGCCGTGTGAGGGCGCAGGTCGAGCCCGGCCGGTGCGCGAAGTGCCGGGCGCGCTCGCGCCCGAGCTTCGCGACGAGCTCCTCGCCGCAGCCGAGGCAGGCGAACGGCGCCCGCGCCCGGCGCGCCGCGGGGTCGATCGACGCCACGTGCACCTTACGCCCGTCCCGGTCCTTGCCCCAGGCGAGGAGGACCGTCGGGGCATCCACCTTCTTCGGCGCGCGCCTCATGCTGCTCACGTCTATTACTCCGGTCGTCGGTGGCGGGGGATGAACCCCCGCCCTACGAACTACGATCCGGTAGGGCGGGGGCTTGTCCCCCGCCGTGGAGAACACATGCCCCTCGAGCCTGGCAAGAAGGCCCCCGACTTCGCCCTCCCCGACGAGAACGGAAATACCGTGAGGCTCTCGGAGTTCAAGGGCCGCCGCGTGGTGGTCTTCTTCTACCCGAAGGCCAACACGTCCGGTTGAACGCGCGAGGCCTGCGACTTCCGTGACGAAGTCGACGCGTTCAAGCGCCACGACGTGGCGGTGCTGGGCATCTCCAAGGACACCCCCGCCGCGCAGCGCGCCTTCAAGGAGAAGTACCAGCTGCCGTTCCCGCTCCTCTCCGACCAGGACACCGAGGTCCAGCAGGCCTGGGGCGTCTGGAAGGAGAAGAACATGTACGGGAAGAAGGTGATGGGGACGGAGCGGACGACCGTCGTCGTCGGCCCGGACGGCAAGGTGGAGCGCGTCTTTCCCAAGGTGAAGGTGGACGGGCACGTGACCGAGGTGCTCGGCGCGCTGTAGAAGGGGGGCGTGAAACGCCCCCTCCGCCCCGACCTCGTCGATGCCGCCGTCCTCGAGGTCTATGGGCTCGTGCGCGAGCAGGCCTGGCTCGCCGACCGCGCCCTCGAGCGCGTGCTGCGCCGGGAGAAGCGCCTCTACGCCGGCGAGCGGCGCGGGGTCGCCGAGGCCGTGTACGGGATGCTGCGCTGGGAGGGGCAGCTGCGCTGGCTCGCCGGCGACCGCAGCGCGATCTCGCTCCCCGCGCGTGCGGGGAGAGCGGCCGTCGACCTCTCCACGCTCTACGCGCTGTGGCTGGCGAGGAGTGGCTCCACGCCGGCCGAGGCGGTCGCGAAGCGCCTCGGCGTGTCACCCAAGGTGATCGGGTCTGCCCTCGGCCAGGCGGATGCCCGGATGGCCGAGCTGGCGGACCCCGTCCTGCGCCTCGCCGTGCAGAGCTCGCTCCCGGCCTGGATCGCGGAGCGGTTCGTCTCCGAGCTGGGCGAGGAAGAGGCGCGCGCGCTCACGCGCACGCTCAACGAGCGCGCTCCGCTCACCGTGCGCGCGAATCTCCTCCGGACCACGCGCGAGGCGCTCCGGGATCGCCTCGAGGGCCAGGAGGGCGTCGGCGCCCGCGCCACCCGCCATTCGCCCTGGGGGCTCGTCCTCGACGGGCACGAGAACGCCTTCCAGCTCGCTTCCTTCCAGGAGGGCCTGTTCGAGATCCAGGACGAGGGCAGCCAGCTCCTGGCGCTGGCGGTCGGAGCCCGGCCGGGCTGGATGGTCGCCGACGCCTGCGCCGGCGCGGGCGGGAAGTCGCTCGCACTCGCCGCCGAGATGCACGGCAAGGGATCGCTCCACGCGCTCGACATCGACGGCGATCGGCTGGAGGAGGCGAAGCGACGCGCCCGCCGCGCCGGCGTCCACAATCTGCGGGCGCGGGTGATCCCCGCCAGCGCGGACGCGGACGCGGCGCTGGCCGACCTCGCCGGCCGCTGCGAGCGGGTCCTCGTCGACGCCCCGTGCAGCGGGCTCGGCACGCTGCGCCGGAAGCCCGACGCCCGCTGGCGCCTCGCGCCGGAGGATCCGGCGCGCTTCGCGGCGCTGCAGAAGGAGCTCGTCGTCCGCTTCGCGAAGCTGCTCGCGCCGGGTGGCCGGCTCGTCTACGCCACCTGCGCGATCGGCCGGGCCGAGAACGAGGAGGTGGCCGAGCACCTGCGAGCGGTGAGCCCCGAGCTCGCTCCCGTCTCCATGGCGGAGGCGCTGGGGGCCGAGCTGGCCGGTGCGCTCGGCGCCGTCGACCACACGCTGCACCTCTTGCCGCACCGCCACGGGACGGACGGGTTCTTCGCGGCCGCGTTCCGCCGGCTGCCCTAGCGCGCACGGCCGGGCGAGCGCCCGCCCCTTCATTTTTCCGCTGTGATGGCGCCGATGTGTGCCTGGAGCCGCCGTGCGGCGTTCTGGCGCTCGCACCCGGCCGGGCGGCGGCGCGCTCGCTCGCGCGGCTGCTGTCGGCGAGGCGGCGCTTCTCTAGGATGCGTGCGCTGGGCGTGGCTCCGAGGTGGGGCTCGCTCGCACACCCGATCCACATGCTCCAGGCCCTCCTCCTCCCGCTCGTCCTCGCGGCCACGACCCCGGCCGTCGCCGCCTCCTCGCCCGCCCCTTCCGCGATCTCGGGCGCCGCCGATCCGTGCGACCAGCTCTCCTCGGTCCGGGACGATCCGAGCTGCGGCGACCAGCCCCTCTGCTCTCCGCGGCAGCGCGTCCAGCTCGCCTGCCAGGTCCGCGACGCGCTCGAGAAGCGGTACGTGTTCTTCCCGGTGAAGGGGAAGATGCTCGGCGCCGCGGCCGCCTTCGACTCGCGTCGCCACCTCGACGCCTGCGTGGCCGAGGAGCGGTCGCTCCCGCGCGAGGACGATCCGCTCCGCTTCTACGATCGCATGCGCCGCTGCACGGCCGCCTTCGCCGATGGGCACCTCCTGCTCGGCGCCCCGGCCCGGCTGCCCCAGGTCGCCCTCGGGCTCGGCCTGCGGCTCGTCGACGGCGGCGTCCACATCGCGAACCGCGAGAAGAAGCTCGCCTCGTACCTCAAGACCGTCTCCGGCGTGCGCGATCTGGAGGAGCTCCTCACCGTCGGAAACGAGGTGGTGGAGGTGGACGGCCGGCCGGTCCTGGAGGAGCTGCACCGCCTGGCGCAGTACATCCCGGCCAGCTCCGACGCCGCGCGCCTGGAGCGCGCCGCCGACGCGCTCACCCGCCGTGACTTCGCCTTCCCGGTCCGGCGCGCCAGCGCGCTCACGCTGCTCGTGAACGGCGCCCGGCGGGTGGTCGAGCTGCCCTGGTGGATCAGCCCGGATGCCGCGGGCCACCTCATGACGCAGGCGTGGGTGCGCCGCACCGGCGTCGCCACCACCGATCTCCTCACCTGGCGCTACGACCAGGCGAAGGACACCTGGGACAAGGAGGCTGGCTCGGCGCAGGGCTACCTTCGCACCGACACCATCCTGCCCGCGCGCGACGCGGCGGGCCTGCGCGAGTACCAGGACGATCAGGATCGCCCGGCGGTGCGGCTGGGCGAGGTGGTGCGCCGCCGCGACCGCGCCTACTGCTACCTCCAGATCCTCACCTTCCACACCGAGCACCTCACCGGGCCCGAGGGCCGCCAGCCGTTCGCGGCTGCGGTGGAGGGGTTCGTCCGCCAGTGCAAGGAGAAGGAGCTCGACCTCGTCCTCGACCTGCGCCAGAACGAGGGCGGCTACCTCGCCCACTCGAGCACGCTCCTCGCCATGCTGGGCGAGCGCACCAAGGCGTATCCGGGCGGCGCGCTCCTCCTGAGGGCCAACACGCTCAACCAGCTCATCTACCAGCAGCGCTCGCCCACCCTCGGCGGCGTGCCGGCGCGCACCGGTGACGACGCGTTCGAGCCGCGCCGGATCGCGGAGGCGATCGGGGCGGCCCGTCGGGCGCAGCAGGACTTCACTCCGGCCTTCCTCGAGAAGCCGCTCCGCGCGAGCGAGTCGGTGGGCGGCTTCGGGGGCAGGGTGGTGGCGCTCGTCGCGCCGACCTGCATGAGCGCCTGCGATCGGCTGGCGGCGCTCCTGCGTGGCTCGGGCCGCGCGGTGCTCCTGGGCGGACCGACGGAGGGGGCGGGCGGGAGCCAGCAGGAGGCCCGCAACCTGGCGGTGCGCTGGACCGATCCCGAGGGTCTGCTCGCGCTCTCCATCCCCAACGCCGCCATGGGCGTGCAGCGCGCGCTGCCGCTCGCGAGCCAGGGCGGGACCGAGCCCACCTCGGACGAGTTCTTCCAGGCGCTCACCTTCGAGAACCGGCCCGTCCTGCCCGACCTGCCGTACGCCACCACCCTCGCCGACCTGACCTCGCATAACCGCGGCTGGCTGGAGCGCGTCGACGCGGCGCTGTTCGGGACAGGGCAGCGCCTGGCCGTGGCAGGGAGCGGAAGCGCGCCTGCGGGCGCGGGGGGACAGTAGCG
>DASPZP010000402.1:0-8024 GCA_035636195.1 Anaeromyxobacteraceae bacterium | reverse complement strand
TCGTTGAACGAGGCGAAGTCGCGCTCGTACGGGCGGAAGAGGTCCGACTTCTGGATGGCGAACGGATACTCGTTCGAGTCGTACTCCGTGTAGACCGCCTTGAGCGACTGCACGATCTTGATGCGCGGCAGCCCGGTGGTCGAGACGAGCGAGGCCACCATCGCCTCCAGGCTCGGGACGATATAGTCCACCCACGGGTAGAGCGTGTTGTCGAGGTCGGTGACGACGGCGCGCAGCTGCATCGGCGGCATCTTATGCGGGCGGACCGACGGAGGGTGATCCGTGGTTCTGCTCCGCTTCGTGCGGTCGTACCGAGCGGGCGTCGGGGTGACCCTGTCTTTTCTGCTCCGCTCGCCCCGGCGGTGCCGCGCGGGCGTCGGGGTGGCCCTGCGGCGGGGCTCCGCAACGACCTTCCGGAACTGGCCTGACGCTCGTCGGCCGAAGCGCGCGGCCCCGCAGCACGGCCCGGCGTGCCGCGAGCGGGCGGAACCCCGCGCCCGTGCGGCTCCGCGTGGCACTGGCCGTGCAGGCGGCTCGCGCACTGTCGATCGCGTCCGGACGCAGGTCGGGCTCCGCTCCGGCGCAGGGCCACCCCGCCGCCCTTCACGGTCGGCAAACTGAGCGCGGGCGGATACCTTCCACAGGATCAGGGGATCTGCTACTGCATCAGCCGCCGCCGAGGAACGGGGGTGGGCTTGCCGCCGGAGCGCAGGCCGGGCCTGCGTGCGGACTGAGGCATCAGTACGTCAGCCGGACTGCACGCGCAGTGCCGCGCAGAACCGCTCCCCAGCACTGCTGCGCTCGCGCGCGGCACGCCTGCGCGTGCTCCGGCCCCGCGCGCTTCGGCGCCGCCCGACCGACGGCGTCCGGAAGGCCATTGCCGAGCACCGCCGGCAAGCCCACCCCCGCGACCAGCCAGCGGCCGCAGAACTCGGATAGCCTCTCGCGAAGAACTATTCCACCGTCTCGCACGTCGCGTACCCGCACGACTGGCAGGTCTCGCAGCCGCCGCTGCGGGTGAGGAGGCCGCCGCACTGGGGGCAGCCGATGGTGTCCGGCACGCCGTGGGTGAGGACCTGCCCCTCGCGCGTCCCGTCGCGGTAGACGGTGATGCCCTTGCAACCGAGCTCGAACGCGAGCTGATACGCGTCGCGCACAGTCTCCACGGTGGCGGCGCGCGGCAGGTTGACGGTCTTCGAGACGCCGTTGTCGACGTGCCGCTGGAAGGCGGCCTGCATGCGGACGTGCACCTCGGGGATGACGTCGTGGGCGGTGGCGAAGAGGCGCTGGATGGCCTCCGGCACGCCCGGCACGCCTCGGGCACGGCCGTTCACGAGCACGCGCGGCAGGGCGCCCTCGGCGCCGAGCGACCGGAGCCGCTGCACGAGCTCGGGGTGTTCCTCCTCGAGGTTCACGTCGCCGAGCGCGCGCCGCACGTACGCGACGGCGAAGAGCGGCTCGATGCCTGACGAGCAACCTGCGATGACCGAGAGCGTGCCGGTGGGCGCGATGGTGGTGACGGTGGCGTTGCGGCGCGGCCGCGCGCCGGCGCGGGCGAGCGCGCTCGTCGGGAAGCCCGGGAAGGGCCCGCGTTCCTCGGCGAGCGCCTCGCTGGCGGCGTGCGCCTCCGCCTGCACGAAGCGCATGAGCTCGTCCGCGAGCGAGAGCGCGGCCGGATCGTCGTAGGGGATGCCCAGGCGGATGAGCAGGTCGGCCCACCCCATCACCCCGAGCCCGATCTTGCGGTTCCGGGCGGAGACGGCGGCGATCTGCGCCAGCGGCCAGACGTTCACGGCGAGCACGTCGTCGAGGAGACGCACGCCGTCGCGCACGCAGGCGCCGAGCCGCTCCCAGTCCACCGCCCCGCCGCGCGTGAAGAGGGCCAGGTTCACCGAGCCGAGGGTGCACGCCTCGAAGGGGAGGAGCGGCTGCTCGCCGCATGGGTTCACCGCCTCGAAGCGGGCCAGGTCGGGGGTGGGGTTCTTGGCCTCGACGCGGTCGAGGAAGACGAGCCCCGGTTCACCCGAGGCCCAGGCGGCCGTGGCGATGCGATCGAGCAGCTCGCGCGCGTCCACCTCGCGCGCCGCGGAGCGTGTCTTGGGGTGGTGCAGGACGAAGCGTTCGCCCCGCTGGGCCGCCCGCATGAAGGCGTCGCTGGCGGCCACCGAGATGTTGAAGTTCTCGAGCCCGGGGCCGAGCTTCGCGTCGACGAACTCGAGCACGTCGGGGTGGTCGACGGCGAGCACCGCCATGTTGGCGCCGCGACGCACGCCGCCCTGCTTGATCGTCTCCGTGGCGGCGTCGAAGACGCGCACGAACGAGATGGGGCCGCTCGCCACCCCATGCGTGGTGCGCACCAGGTCCCCGCGCGGGCGCAGACGCGAGAAGGAGAAGCCGGTGCCGCCGCCCGACTGGTGGATGAGCGCCGCCCACTTGAGCGCGTCGAAGATGGAGGCGAGGTCGTCGTCGACCGGCAGGACGAAGCAGGCGGCGAGCTGACCGTGCTCCCTCCCTGCGTTCATGAGGGTGGGAGAGTTGGGCAGGAGCTCCAGCGCCGACATGCGCTCCTCGAAGCGCTCGGCCCATCGGCCGCGCTGGTCCCGCTCCTCTGCCTGCGCCAGGGCCAGGGCCACGCGCCGCCAGAGCGCCTGGGGGGACTCGATGAGCGCGCCCGCGTCATCGCGCAGCAGGTAACGGCGCTCCAGGACCGCCCGCGCGTTGTCGGAGAGCTTCGCCACCCGCTCGATCGTAGCGCGGGCGTGGCCCGGGCGCTGCGAGCGCGGGTGGATGGAGGGGTGACGCACCGCTCGGGGCTCGCCTGCACGGCCGGTGGTGCGGCGTGCGTCCGCCGAGAGCCCCCTTGCCCTGCGCGACCCCCGCTCCCAGGTTAGGCGCCAGCGGGACAAGGAGACGAGACCATGCCGCACAGGGACAAGGGACGTAGCAGCATGACGGTGCGAGAAGCCGGCCGGCTGGGCGGCGAGGCCCGCAAGCAGCAGCTCGGCAGCGAGGGCTACTCGGAGCTGGGCCACAAGGGCGGCCAGCGGGTGCGCGAGCTCATCGAGGAGGGCAAGGCGGCCGGCCGCAACGCCACCACCGAGGAACAGCGCCCGGGCTCCAAGCGCGAGTGAGCAGCCGGGTGGCGCGAGCTTGTGGGTGCCGGGGGGGTGCGATACAGAGCGGCCATGCGCCGCGTCCTGCTCCTCGTCCTCGTCCCCGCTAGCCTCGTCTCGGCTTCCTGCTACCCGCGCGCCTCGGTGCCCGATACCGAGCGCACGCTCGCCTCGCGCGAGCTCGAGGGGCAGCGCCGCACGACCAAGGTGGCGCTCCACGTCGGCCCCTTCTTCGGGGACGGCTCCAAGCTGCTCGCATCGGATCAACCGTTCGAGGAGCTCGACCTGCTGCAGACGGCGGCTCAGGAGAAGATCACGCCGCCTCGCGCCGAGCGCATCCTGCCGCCCGGCACGCCCGTCCGGGTCGAGAAGATCGAGTTTCCCACGGGCTGGCTCATCGCGAAGCGAGTCGTGATGACGCCCCGCTATCATCCCTGGGTGTACCTGTCGCTCGCCGGCGAGCAGCGTCCGCTGGTGCTGGTGCTGCCGCAGACGCTCGCCACCGCCGAGGACGTGCGGGTGGAGCTGGAGCGTACGCTCGGGTTGGGCGATACCGCCGCGGCCTACCTGGCGCTGCCCGACGCGCAGCGCGCGGCGGTTGCGAGGAAGCAGCTCGTGGAGGGGATGGCGCCGCAGGCTGTCGAGATGGCCTGGGGCTACCCGGAGAAGAAGATCATCGATCGCCCGGCGCGGACCGAGGCGTGGACCTGGCCGGGGGAACGGCGGAGGGCCTTCCTCGAGAACGACAAGCTGCTGCGCTGGGAACCGACGCGCTGACGGTCCGCGATGAATCACTCAGCGGCGGTCGCGCCCGCCACGGCCGTGGTCCCCGCCACGACGGTTGCCGTGGCGCTCGCGGTCGCGCCCCCCTCGCTCGCCACGCGCCGCCGGCGCGCCACCGATCGCGACGCAGAACACGTGGCCGGCGAGGAGCTGGCGGACGAGGTCCGCCTCGTTCGCGACCGGCACGCGGAAGAGCGTCGCCGCCTTGCCGATGTCGTCGAGCGTCTCGTGCGCCCCCGACCCTCCGACGCAAGGGAGCGTCATGTGGTCGGCCGCCTCGATGGCGAGGTCGTTGGCGGGTCCCCGCTTGCGCGCGCACAAGCCTTGCAGCGCGGCCAACCCGTCCAGGGTGAAGATGAAATCGCCGCTCGGTCGCTCGACGCCCTTGTCGTAGGGGTGCGCTGCCACCACTGCGCCACCCATCTCGCGGACGCGCCGCACCACCTCGTGCACCGGCCACGGCGTCGTCCCGAACATCTGGGGCGGCGCGGACACCCGCTCCGGCTGAGGGAAGTAGCACAGGTAGTGGCCGTGATCGGTGACGAGCTCCGCGCCGCACAGGGCGACGAGCCCCAGCTCGCGCGCGGCCGCATGAACCTCACCCAACCCCTCCAGCGTGTTGAGGTCGGTCACGACCACGCCATCGAGCCCTGCCTCCTTGGCACGGCGCACGATGTCGCGCGGCGCGAGCGTGCAACCGGGCGAGTGATGGCTGTGGACGTGGACGTCGATGAGCATGGCGGCGGATTAGCACGCCGCGCGTGCGCTGGCCAGGGAGGCTGTGCCCCCGGCACGCCGCAGGCGCGGCGTCACGCCAGGACGCCCTGCCGGCGCTCCAGCTCCTCCTCCGCCGCACGGATGAGATAGCCCATGAGCATGAGGCTGGAGGTGTTCTCGAGCACCCGCTCGGGGTCGCGCGAGATGAGGCGGGCGCTATAGGACAGGAAGAACTGCGCCAGCTCCTCGCCGGCCTGCCGCTGGATGAGCGCGTTCAGGACGGCGGAATCCATGGTCCGGATCCGGTTGATGAACTCGACGGCGAAGCTCTTCTTCTCCGCAGGAGCTGCGGGGATGGTGACGGTATACATCTCGCCTCCGCCGTGGACGGGCTCGTGAGACGCAATCTAGGCAGCCGCCGGGCCGCGCCCCACCCCCCAGCCCCGCAGAGAGCGAGCCGCTCGTTTTCCCTTTTCGATTTCGGTGCTTGGAGGATCGATTCTTTGACAGCTCGAAAAACCGCGTGCCATACTCAGGGCCTTTCCTCCCGAGGGGTGAGGCGTGGACGGGACCGAGCAGGGGAGCGGTGTGCACTTCAGCGGGTTGAAGATCTTCTCGGCCACGAAGGCCAAAGAACGCGAGGAGCTCGGCGAGCACGTCACCCGCTGGCTCCGCTCCAACGCCGACCTGGAGGTCGTGGATCGCGTCGTTCGGCAGTCCTCCGACAACGAGTTCCACTGCCTCACCATCGTGCTCTTCTACCGTGAGAAGAGCGCACCCCACGGCTGAGAGCCGCGCCGGTCGCGGCCGGCATCCCGCGCCAGGACATCCATGAAGCTCAAGCAACGGCCGGAGGACTTCTCCGTCACCGAATCGTGGCGTTTCGATCCCGCTCCGCGGGGCGCCCATTACGTGTACCTGATGGACAAGCAGAAGCTCTCCACCTTCGAGGCGGTGGAGCGCATCTGCGCCAGGGCGGGGGTCCAGCCGTCCGAGGTCAGCTACTGCGGTCTCAAGGACAAGCAGGGCCGCACCACCCAGCTCGTGGCCGTCCACCGCAAGCCGGTGGAGATTCAGGACCCCGACCTCCGGCTGAAGCCGCTCGGCCGCACGGCGGAGCCGCTCTCGGCCGCGAACACCACCTCGAACCGCTTCGCCGTGACGGTGCGCGATCTCTCCGAGGAGGACCTGGCGAAGCTCCCCACCGCGGTGGCGGAGGTGCAGCGGATCGGGGTGGTGAACTACTTCGACTCGCAGCGCTTCGGCTCGCTCAAGCACGGACAGGGCTTCCTGGTGAAGGACCTCATGCGGGGTGACGCCGAGGCGGCGCTCCGCAACCACCTCGCCCGCCCGAGCGACCTGGACCGTACCGACGACGCCCGCGTGAAGGGCTTCTGGAAGGAGCACTGGGGGGAGTGGCACCTCAAGAACCCCTACCCGGGCGCCGAGCGCTACGCGCACGTGCTGCGCTGGTTGCGGCTGCACCCGCAGGACTTCCTCGGCGCCTTCCTGCGCACGGAGCCCCGCTGGCGCGCCCTTCAGGTCTTCGCCTACCAGAGCTGGCTCTGGAACGAGGGCGTGAAGCAGTACCTGCGCGAGGTGGTCGGCGTCGAGCGGCTCGCGTCCATCAAGTACCAGGCCGGGACGCTCCTCTTCCCACGCGCTGTGGATCCGGCTCAGGCGCGGCTCTTGCGCGACCAGACGTTCCCGTTGCTCGGCCCCGCCTCGACCTTCACCGACCCGGTGATGGAGAAGGCGGCGCTCTCGGTGCTGGGGCGCGAGGACATGACGCTCGCGAGCCTGGCCGTCCCCGGCGCCCCGCAGATCCACTTCGATCACGAGCTGCGGCCGCTCCTGGTCGTCCCCGGTAAGCTCGTCGTGAGCGAGCCGTCCGACGACGAGCTCAACCGTGACCGGCTGAGGGTGAACGTCGCCTTCACGCTCCCTCCCGGCGCCTACGCCACCCTCGTCGTGAAGCGGCTCTTCTGGTGGACGCTCGAGCCGCGCGCGCGCGAGGTGAAACCGGCCCCGAAGAAGCGACCCACCGCCGAGCAGATCCACGCGCAGCGACGCGAGACCGGGTTCCTGGCCAAGAAGCGCGAGAAGAAGGCCGCCCGGGCGCAGGCCAAGGCCGGCGCGAAGCGCTGACGCGTCAGGGTCGACTCCCGCGCCCGCCGCCCTACGATGGGCGCGGGTCGGCCCACTCCCAGACCAGCACGCCGTCGCGCACCTGGAGCTGGAGCCGGGCGACGACCTGTTCCACGTCCACCTCGGGCTGCAAGTCGAGCGCCACGATCTTGGGTGGCATGGTCTCGTAGGTACAGCCGAGCCCGAGCAGCTCGTCGAGGAACTTCTGGATCTCCGGGCGCTCGAGGTCCCAGTCGAGGTCGAGGGCGATGCGGAGGGTCCGGTGGCCGCTCTTCCGCTCGAGGGCGGCCAGCCGGGGCATGTCGCCCTCTCCGTCGGCTCGCACCACGTCGCCGTGCGAGAGTCCATAGGCGAAGAAGGGCGTGCTCTCGACGCGGAAGCGCTGCGCGCCGAGCGGCTCGGCCCAGAGCCACTCGTCCTCCGGACCCTCTCCTCCGCTCTCGCGCTCCAGCGACACGAGGAGGCGGACATACCCGCCCGGTGCCTCGTCGTCGGTCATTCGCGGAGCCTACCCCGCCTGTCCTGCGGGGGTGGAGGGCTGGATGGGGATGGCGAAGGAGAAGGCGCTGCCGGCGCCCTGCTCGCTCTCTACCCAGATACGCCCGCCGTGACCTTCCACGATGGCGCGTGCGATGGCGAGCCCGAGTCCGGAGCCGGGATAGGGGGCGCGCCGGCCGCGGTACCAGCGCTCGAACAGGTGCGCCAGGTCCTCGGTGGGGATGCCGGGGCCGGTGTCGACCACGGAGAAGACCACCGCACTGCCGTCGCAGCGGCTCGCCACCTTCACCTGGCCGCCCACCGGCGTGACTTGCAGCGCGTTCGAGATGAGGTTCGAGAGGACCTGGTGCAGACGATCGCGGTCGGCGCGCAGGGGGAGCGGCGCGGCGGCCTCGAGCGTGAGGGCCACGGTCCGCTCGGCCGCGAGCGGCTGCAGCGCCTCCACCACCTCCCGCGCAATCCCGGCGGCGTCCTGCTCCGCCGGCTTCAGGGAGAGGCGCCCTGCCTCCATGCTGGCGACGTCGACGAGATCGTGGATGAGCCGGCCCATGCGCTCGGCGGTGCGGCGGACCGTGTTGGCTGCGCGCCGGAGCTCCTCGCCCTGCCCCCCCGGCGGGGCGAGCCGCGCCACCATCTGCGCGCCCATGAGCAGCGCGCCGAGCGGCGTCTTGAGGTCGTGGGAGACGATGGCGAGCACCTCCTCGCGCACCCGGGTAGCCTCCTGCGCCGCGCGGTAGAGGCTGGCGTTCTCGATGGCGAGCGCGC
>DASPZP010000401.1:0-20012 GCA_035636195.1 Anaeromyxobacteraceae bacterium | reverse complement strand
GCTTCCGCCTCACGCCGGGCCTCGATGACGCCGAGGAGCTTGGTGAACGGCTCCGCGAAGAGGCGCAGGCCCTGCGCCAGCAGCCGGTCGGTGACGTCGTCGATGCTGATGCCGAGGTCGGCCAGCTCCGCCATCGTTCGGCGCGCCCCCTCGATGTCGGCCTCGAGCGTCGGGCGCACGCGACCGTGATCGCGGAAGGCCTCGAAGGTCGCGGGCGGCATGGTGTCCACCGTCTCCGGGCCGATGAGCTCCTCCACGTACTTGACGTCCCGGTACTGCGGGTTCTTGGTGCTGGTGCTCGCCCAGAGCAGCCGCTGCGGCCGCGCGCCGCGCGCGCTCAGCCGCGCCCACTCTGGCGAGGCGGTGAGCTCTCGCCAGTCCTGGTACGCCAGCTTCGCGTTGGCGATGGCCACGGTTCCCCGCAGCGCCTCGGCGCGCTCCTGGATCTCCTGCGACGGGCTGCTGGCGCACAGCTCCTCGAGCAGCTCGTCCACGACGCTGTCGACGCGCGAGACGAAGAAGCTCGCCACGCTCGCCAGTCGCGACAGGTCCTCGCGTCGCGCCGCCCGGTCGTTCAGCGCCGCGAGGTGGGCCCCGGCGACGCGGGCGTAGTTCTCTCGCGAGAACAGCAGCGTCACGTTGACGTTGACGCCCTCCGAGAGGAGCTGCCGGATGGCGGGGATCGCCTCCGGAGTCCCCGGGACCTTGATCAACACGTTCTCGCGGCCGAGCGCGCGCCACAGGCGCCGCGCCTCGGCGAGCGACGCGCTCGCGTCGCGGGCCACGCTCGGAGAGACCTCCAGGCTCACGTACCCGTCGCGGCGCGCGGTGCGCTCGTAGACGGGGCGCAGGAGGTCGGCGGCCGCCTGGATGTCGTGGAAGGCGAGCTGCTCGTAGATGCCCTTGGCGTCGAGATCCTGCCGCGGCAGGAGCGTCGCCAGCTCCGCGTCGTAGTCGTTGCTGCCGGCGATCGCCTTCTCGTAGATGGCGGGGTTGGTGGTGAGGCCCGTGAGGCCGTCCTCCTCGATGAATCGCGCCAGCTCCCCCGAGACGAGGGTCCGCCGTCGCAGGCTGTCGTACCAGACGCTCTGGCCTTGACGGGCCAGCTCCCTCAATCGATTTGCCATGGGATTCTCCCCCCGGATCCAGGGAGATAGTAACCAGCGATGGCGAACGGATCCGGTCAGGGCCAGGCGACGGAGGGGCGGACTGTCAGCCGGGGGTCCGCGGGGCGAGGGTCCGGCCGGTCGGCAGGCGGGCGCCAGCATGCGTCCTGCGAGCGCGGGCACTACCGTCAGGGAAGTGACCACTCCCGACAGATGGCGCCCGCTCGCGACGCAGCTCCGCGCCGACAGCATCCGCGCCACGACCGCGGCGGGCTCCGGGCATCCCACCTCCAGCATGTCGGCGGCGGATCTCATGGCCGTCTTGCTGGCCGATCACCTCCACTACGACTGGAGGACGCCGCGCAGCCCCGACAACGATCGGTTGATCTTCTCGAAGGGCCACGCGGCGCCGCTCCTCTACGCCATGTTCAAGGCGGCGGGCGCCTTGGCCGACGACGAGCTGCTCTCGCTCCGCAAGCTCGGCAGCCGCCTCCAGGGGCATCCGACGCCCATCCTGCCCTGGGTGGACGTCGCGACGGGTTCGCTGGGACAGGGGCTCGCGGCGGCGGTCGGGATGGCCCTCGCCGCGCGCCTGCTGGGTCTCGACCTCCGCTGCTGGGTCCTCCTCGGAGACAGCGAGATGGCCGAGGGGAGCGTGCACGAGGCGCTCGAGCTGGCGGGCTTCTACGGTCTGAACCAGCTCATCGCGATCGTCGACATGAACCGCCTCGGGCAGCGCGGCCCCACGATGGTGGAGTGGGACGGCGAGCAGTATGCCTCGCGGGCGCGGGCCTTCGGCTGGCACGCCCTGCTCCTGGACGGTCACGATCGAGCTGCCATCCATCGCGCCTACCAGGAGGCCGAACGCTCGGCGCGGCCGACCTGCCTCGTGGCGCGCACGAAGAAGGGCGCGGGGGTCTCCTTCCTGGAGGACAAGGAGGGGTGGCACGGCAAGGCGCTGTCCCAGGCGGAGGCGAAGCAGGCGCTGGCGGAGCTCGGGAACCCCGGCTGCGACCTCACGGTCGAGCCGAGAAAGCCACGGGCGGCCTCACCGCCGCGCGCCGCTCAGGACGGCGCCTTCGCCCCGCCGCGCTACGAGGTCGGCGCCAAGGTGGCCACGCGCGAGGCCTTCGGCGACGCGCTGAAGGCGCTCGGGGCGGCGCGCCGAGACGTGGTCGCCCTGGACGGAGAGGTGAGCAACTCCACCTTCTCCGACAGGCTCCGGAAGGTGGACCCCGCGCGCTTCTTCGAGATCTACATCGCGGAGCAGCAGCTCGTCAGCGCCGCGGTGGGCATGCAGGTGCTCGGGCTCCGGCCCTTCGCGGTCACCTTCGCCGCGTTCTTCACCCGCGCGTACGACCAGATCCGCATGGCAGCGATCTCTCGCGCCAACCTGGGCCTGGTGGGCTCTCACGCGGGCGTGTCGATCGGCGAAGACGGACCTTCGCAGATGGCGCTCGAGGACCTCGCGATGATGCGCGCCGTACACGGCAGCACCGTGCTGTACCCGTCCTGCGCCACCGCGGCCGCCGAGCTGACGCGGCAGATGGCGAACCGTGAGGGGATCACGTACCTGCGGACGACCCGCGAGAAGACGCCGGTCCTCTACGGGAGTGACGAGCAGTTCACCATCGGAGGCAGCAAGGTGCTGCGCCGGTCTCCGCGCGACGCCGCGGCCGTGCTCGCCGCCGGCATCACGCTCCACGAGGCGCTCGCGGCGCACGAGCTGCTTCGGGACGAGGGCGTCCCGGTGCGCGTCGTCGACCTCTACTCGGTGAAGCCCATCGACACGGCGACCGTCGAGGCGTGCGCGCGCGAGTGCGCCGGCCGTCTGGTCGTCGTCGAGGATCACTGGCCACAAGGTGGCCTCGGCGACGCGGTCTGCGAGGTGTTCGCGGGGCGGCCCGATCCACCGTCGATCACGCGACTGGCCGTCAAGGGCATGCCCGGATCGGGGACGCCTCAGCAGCTGCTCGATGCAGCCGGCATCAGCGCCCGCCACATCGTGGAGGCGGCGAGGCGGATGTCCGCGTCGATGGGCTAGCCTCCGACCGGCTGGCGGCGCTGCGCTTCTGCGCCTGGCCCCACCCGTGGCGTGCCGACCGGGCGCTTCCTGCTTAAGCAGACAGGCACGACGGCCTGGCCGGGGGGCTCGCGCTCGTCGAAGCGGAGTACCCATGGAAGCGGTGCATGCCCGGTTCGTCCTCCACTCGTCGGCTCACATGATCTCGATGGGCAAGGCCGACCGGGAAGTCGTCGAGTACGACGTGACGGTCTCCGAGCGATTTCCCAAGTACGAGGAGCTCTTGCCCATCGAGGCCCGCAGCAAGCTGTTCTACGCGGATCGGGCGGAGCTCATCTTCCCGGATGGCCAGGTCGAGGTCGTGAAGGGTGGCAAGAGGCGGAAGGGCGCCGCGATGAGGTGAGGTCACGCGAGCCGGGGCACGGGCGGGCCTGAGCGCCGCCGCGCAGCGCTCAGGATCTCGTCGATCCGAGCTCGCTCGTCCGGGTCGATGAAGCCGTCGGGCAGCGGGGCTCCGTAAGGAACCCCTGCGCGGTCGTGCGCGCGCAAGAGGATCCCTTCGATTCGACCGAGCTCGGCATCGGTGACGGCGCCCACGATGCTGGCGTCGATCCCCGCGCGCGTCCGAGCGCGGCGAGCGGCGAGCCTTGCGACGAGCGGGACTCCAGCGGCCATGCTTCACCTACCGTTCCTGCGAGGAGCACCGTGACGGACGGGGGGACGAGCCCCCGCCCTGCACGGCCACGACAGCTGTAGCGGCAGCCATCCCGGTCCACATGGGAATCGAGGGGCGCCACGGAAGGCCGCACCACGCTGCGCCGGGGGCTGGGCGGAATTCGATCTCGGCTATGCCAGCAGCGCCTCGACCTGCGCCTTCAGCGCGGTCCGCTTGATGTCCTCGCCGCTCAGTCGCTCACCTGCCTCCTGGCCGCCCTTGAAGAAGACGAGCGTCGGATTGCCGGTGACGCCGAGCTTCCCGGCGAGCCCGCTGCCGTCCTGCCGCAGGACCTTCAGGAAGTTGACCTTGCCAGCGAACTTCTCCGCCACGGCCGCGAACCTGGGGGCGAGCGCCTCGCACGGCTTCGAGCCGGCCGCGTAGAAGTCGAGCACCACCGGCAGGGCCGACGCGATCACCTGCGCGTCGAAGTCCTTCTCGGCCAGCTCCTTCACGAACTCCGCCGCGATCTCCTTCTCCTTCGGATTCTCGGTGACGGGGACCTTCACAGTGAATCGATTGGCCATTCCTTGGTTCTTTCGGCGCAGACGGGTCCGGGCCGGGCGCCGGCGGCACCCACGCTCGTCGCGCGTGATGATTCGGGAGGGAGGCGTCGAGCCTCCCGCGTCAATGTACCCGCTTTCGAGGCGCCGCGCTCGCGCCGGACGCCCCGTCAGTGGCGCGCGCGCACGCCCGGGTTGGTGCACCATTCCGGCTCACCCTGACACCGGAGTCGCGCGGCATGGCCAACATCACACTGAAGGGCAACCCCATCCATACCAGCGGCGACCTGCCGGCGGTCGGCGCCAGGGCGCCCGAGTTCCGCCTCGTGGCGGGCGATCTCGCGGACGTCTCGCTCGCCGCGTACCGCGGGAAGCGCAAGATCCTGAACATCGTCCCCAGCCTCGACACCCCGACGTGCCAGATCTCCACCCGCAAGTTCAACGAGCGCGCCGGAGCGCTCGCCAACACGGTGGTGCTCGTGATCTCGGGCGACCTGCCCTTCGCGCAGAAGCGGTTCTGCACCACCGAGGGCCTCGAGAACGTGGTCCCGCTCTCCATGATGCGGTCGAAGGACTTCGCCAAGGACTACGGGGTCCTCATCCAGGATGGTCCCCTCGCCGGCATCACGGCGCGCGCGGTGGTCGTCCTCGACGGCGACGACAAGGTCGTCTACCGGCAGCTCGTGCCCGAGATCTCGCAGGAGCCGGACTATGACTCCGCGCTGCGCGCGGCGGGCGCCTGAGTCGAGTCGACGGCGGCCGCTCCGTCAGCGCTTCGCCGGGAGCGCCGCCGCCGTGCGGGTCTCCCCGGACGGCTTGAACATCGGGTGAAACGCCTCGGGGAGGTCCCGCCAGGGCGCCCGGGGCTCGGTCCACGGGTGGGCGGCGATCATCGACTCGAGATCGACCGGGGCATAGGTGTTCCAGAACAGGAGCGGCCGGCGCGTGTCGCCGGTGCGGAGCCGTTCGCGCGCTCGGTCGAGGAAGTGGCGCATGGCCTTCGCGCTGAACGTCACGTCGAGCTCGAGGCCCTGCGTCTCCCGGGCGAGCCGCATCACGCCGTCGAGCTCGGCGTCGCCGCGGCCGTACCCGGGGGTGAGGTAGCCGCGCACATAGGTCAGGGCGGAGCGCGTGCCCATGAAGTCGCACTCGGGGGCGCGCGCTCGGTCCGCCGGATCCAGGGAGTCGCGCACGGCGCGGAACGCATCGCGCGCCTCGCGCCGGAGCAACCACTCGCTCTGGAGCCAGCCGTCGGTCACCGCCACGGCGCGGATGCGCGTGCGCTCCCAGCGTCCCGACAGGCACATGCCGGCGAGCAGCCCCGCCGCCGTGCCTCCCGTCGAGGAAGCGACCACGATCTCGTCGGGCAGACGTTCGTCGCCCGTCTGATCGAGCAGCTCGAAGAACGCGTTCACGTATCCGAGCGAGCCCACCTCGGAGGTCCCGCTCGGGGGAATGTAGTAGAGCCGCTGCGCGGGCTGGAGCGCCGCCTTCAGCCGCAGCCACACCACGTCGAAGATCGCGCCCGCCATCGTCGAGTGGACGCGCATCTCCGCGCCCGCTGCGTGCAGTGCGAGGAGCTTGCGGCGCACGCTCTCGGAGACCGGCTGTGGCGCGAGGACCACCGTCGTGCGCAGGCCCAGCCGGCGCGCCGCCATCGCGGTCGCGAGGCCGAGGTTCGTGCCGAGCCGGCCGGAGGTCAGGACCCCGCGCGCGCCCGTCGATTGCGCCTGGGCCAGCAGGAACTCGAGCTTGCGCGCCTTGTTCCCGCCGACGAGCCCGGCCGAGACGTCGTCGCGCTTCACCCAGAGCCAGCCCCCGGCCGGCGCGCCGCGCACGCGCTGCTCGAGCGCGCCGAGCGGCTGCAGCGGCGATGGATTCGCGACGAGAACGACCCGCGGGACGCGCGCGAACGACGGGAAGACGCGGGCGATGGCGGCCGCCTCGCGCGGTGGCTCGGCGGCGGCGCCGGACGCCACGAGCGCCGCGACGAGCGCGGCGGCTGCGCGAAGCAGCGCGGCGGGGCGATGCGCGCGGGGCGTCGCCGTGCTCACCCGCGCGCCTCGCCGGCTCGCGCGCCGATGGCCGTCGCGAGCGTCGCGGCTCCCCGCGCCGGCGCCGCGCGAGGACGGGCAGCGCGCGCGCCGACCGCCCGCTCGAGCGCGCGACGCCCGAGTACGGACCCCAGGATCGCGACGCCGATCGTCGCCGCCAGCCCGCCCCACCACAGGACCTGGCCGACCGCGCCCGCCGGGATGGGGCGCGCGCTCGTGACGTCGCCGAGGGCGGTGGGGAGCGAACCGACCCACGTATAGGCCGCGGTCAACGGGAGCATGCCGACGAGCGAGGCCAGCGCGTACTCGCGGAACCGCACCCGGGTGGCGCCGAGCGCGTAGTTCACCACCTCGTTCGGGAAGAGCGGCGACAACCGCAGCAGGAGGACGATCCACGGTCCCCCCGTCGCGATGGCGTCGTCGATGGCCGCGAGCTGCGGATCGCCGGCGACCCGCGCGGCGATCCGTCCGCGCAGCACGCGGCGGCCGAGGAGGAACGCGGCGGTGGTCGCGGCGAAGCTCGCCGGCACCGCGACCGCGAGCCCGAGGGCCGCGCCATAGACGAACCCGGCGGCGACGCGCAGCGGCCACGAGGGGACGAGGAAGATGGCCGAGAGCACCTGGGCGAGCACGAACGCCGCCACGCCGAGCGCCGGCGCTCCACGAGCCCAGGAGACGAGCGCCGCGAGGCCGCCATGGAGCGGGAAGAGGAGGGCCAGACCGGCGAGGCAGGCCACGGCGCACCAGATCAATGCAGCGCGGCCCGCGGCGACGGGCCCAAGGCGCTGGGGTGGGGTTCCCCGTCCGCTCGCCGCTCCTCGTCGCGCATGCCAGCTTGCCCACATGTGCTACCTCAGGATGCCGATCTCGGTGCGCCTGCGACCCGGGGTGCCGACAACACCACATGTGGGGTATGCCGGCAAGCCGCGGCACCTTGTCGGGCGGCTATCCCGGTGAATTCGCGGGCTCCCGGCGATATCGGTCAAGTGATCATGATCAATTACAGCTCCAGGGGGGGAGCGTCGGCGGCGAAGCGCCACCCGGCCTGATCGCGGCGTCGCGCGGGTGCGTGCGTGGCGTCGGAGTGCGCCTCGCGTACACATGAAGCGTCAATTGACTACAAACACCTATTGCCGCGTTGGGGCGGCAGCAATTGAGCACGCAATTTGATAGCCTGACGAGCTTCCGCACCCGGGAGAATCGCCATGCTCGCGCCCCGCCCTTCCGCCACGCGCGTCGCCTTCGAAGAGGCCACCACCCTTCGCTTCGGGTTTCGCCGCGGCGCGCTCGCGTTCTGGCTGGCGTCGCTGGTCGGGTTCGTCGCCTGGGGGTACCTCCTGGCCGGCGTGGCCATCGGCGGAATGCCCGAGGCACCTGCGGCCTTCGGCGAATCGGCGGCCACGGCGGTCGCGGTCGGGATCGCCGGGGCGATCGCGCTCGGCGTGCCTGCGGCGCTGCTGTTCGCGGGGGTCATGCGCCGCGTCGGCCGCCAGGGCGCGTGGCGCGCGGCGGTCGTCACGGGTGGTGTGCTCTCGGCCGCCCTCGCGTTCGCGTTCGAGGCGCTCGCGGCCCTCGTCATGTCGGACTGGGGGTACGCCCGGGCGCCGGGCGTGCTCGTCGCGGCGGCCGCCGCGGCGATGATGGCCGGCGCCGTGGGCGGCACGCTCGCCGGCCGTCGCCGGCGTTGGGCGGTCAGGTGATGGGGCGGTACTCGCGCGCAATCGGACCCGCAGGACGAAAGGTGTACATGTCGACTCGTGCCGTCGCCTCGATTTGCGCCGCCCTCGCGCTGCTCCTCCCCACCGCCGCTGCCGCCGGCGGCGAGGCGGGGGGCGACCTCGCGGCCGTGAAGAGCCGCGGGGTGCTCCGGCACCTCGGGATCCCTTACGCCAACTTCGTGACCGGTAGCGGCGACGGCTTCGACGTCGAGCTGATGCGGCTGTTCGCGGCGCGCCTGGGCGTCCGCTACGAGTTCGTCGAGACCGATTGGCCCGCGGTGCTCCCGGATCTCACGGGCCGCAGCGTCTCCCCAGCGCTGGCCGATCTCGAGAGCGCCCAGCCGGTGCCGATCCGGGGCGACGTCGTGGCGACGGGGCTCACCATGCTGAAGTGGCGCGCGAGCGTCATCTCCTTCTCGAGCGTGGTCTTCCCCACCCAGGTGTGGGTCCTGGCGCGCGCCGGGTCGCCCGTGCAGCCCATCAAGCCCTCGCAGAGCCTCCCGCAGGACATCGCGCGGGTGAAGGCGCTCCTCGACGCGCACACGCTCCTGGGGATCGCGAAGACGTGCCTCGATCCCACGCTCTACGGCCTCGAGAAGACGAAGGCCAAGCTCGCGGTGCGGAAGGTGCGCCTCGACGAGATCGCGCCGCTCCTCATCCAGGGCGAGGCCGAGCTGGCGCTGCTCGACGTCGCCGATGCGATGATCGCGCTCCAGAAGTGGCCGGGGAAGATCAAGGTCATCGGGCCCATCAGCGAGCGGCAGGAGATGGGCGTCGCGTTCCGCAAGGACGCGCCGCGTCTGCACGAAGCTTTCGAGGCGTTCCTGGCCGAGGCGCACCGCGACGGCACCTACCGGCGCCTCGTGCAGAAGTACTTCCCGGAGGCGCCGGTCTACTTCCCCGACTTCTTCACGTCCGGCGGCAGGAGCTGACGGCAACCCATGGCGGCGACCAGCTCCAGACGCTCTGCCTGGTTCGCCCCGCGGACCGGCGTGCTCATCGCGACCGGGCTCGCGCTGGCGCTGCTCGTCGGGTACCTGCTGCAGATCAACTACCGGTCCGCGCTGCGCGTCCGCGACAACCTCCTCGCGCAGCGCTCGCTGCACGTTCACTCGCACGCGCTGGCCGTCGGCCACTTCCTCGCCTCCTCCTCGGAGGACATCCGCTACCTCGCCGAGTCGCGCGAGGTGGCCGCGTTCTACGAGAGCCGCGACCTCGGCATGAGCATGCAGTACGGCCTCGCGCTCAGCCTCGTCCCCATCCGCGACCGCATGCGCGCGCTCGTCCAGCCGAAGGGCGAGACGCCCTCCAGGTTCGAGCGCGTCGAGCTCATCGACGAGAACGGGCGCGTCCTCGTCGACTCGGGGGACGGCGAGCCGCCGCCCTGGGGCGACGATCCGCACCTCGTGACGTCGGGCGGGAAGGTGGTGCTCACCTCGGATGGTCGCCTCGCGATCGCTCGCCCGCACCTCTTCAAGGGGCGCCTCGTCGGGATGTTCGTCGCCATGCTCCGCTCCGAGAGCGTCCTCGACGTCCTGCCGAAGGCCCAGGCCAGGGCCGACTCTTCGTTCGTCATTCTCGACGAGGAGGGCCGGCGCTATCCCCCCGAGCGCGCCAAGGCGAGCGGCGATCTCCCGGCGCGCCTCGTGACCGTCCCGGCCGACGGCCGCATGGTCGAGCTGTCGGAGGCGGCGCCTGGACGCGGCCCGCCGGCGCGCTTCCTGGCCGTCCGGGTCGCGATCCCTGGGCAGGACCGCTTCTCCCTCGCCCAGGTCGACCGTGCCACCGACCTCGTCGGCGACCTCTCGCCCACCGCGAGCGCCGTCCAGCTCGCGGGCGCCACCTTCGCAATAATCCTGGCGCTGTGCCTTGCCATCTACCTCAACACCCGGTCGCTCGTCCTGCAGGCGCGCCTCGACGAGTCGCTGCGGCGCGAGAAGGAGATCGCCGAGAAGCGCGACGCGCTCGAGCGGGAGATCGCGGAGCGCGAGCGGCTGGAGACGGCGCACGCCGTGCTGGCCATGGCGGTCGATCAGGCCGCCGAGGCCATCGCGGTGACCGACGCGCTCGGCGTCCTCGAGTACGCGAACGCCGCGTTCGAGGGCATGGCAGGGCACGCCCAGCTCCGCGGTCGCCCCGCCGCCGACCTGTTCGCGGCGAGCGCCGGGGAGGCACGCTCGCCTGGCCTCGCGCAGGCGCTCACCCGGACGACGCCCTGGAAGGGGGAGCTGTCCATTCGCTCGAGCGCCGGCAGCCCGGTCGACGCCGAGGTCGTGACCTCCCCCGTGCAGAGCCGTGCCGGCGCGATCGTCAAGTACGTGATCGTCGCTCGCGACGTCACCGAGGAGAAGCGGCTGCGGGACCAGCTGCGCCACTCGCAGAAGCTCGAGGCCATCGGGACGCTCGCCGGCGGCGTCGCGCACGACTTCCGGAACCTGCTCGCCGCGATCAAGGCGAACGCGGAGTTCTGCCTGGACGGGATGCCGAGCTCCGACCCGAGCCGCGAGGACGTCCACCAGATCCTCGAGGCGGTGGCGAGATCGGTGGAGCTCACGCGGCAGCTGCTCGCCTTCGGCCGCAGGCAGGTGCTGAAGCCCGAGACGCTCGAGATCAACGGCGTCGTCGCGAGCGTCGAGAAGATGCTGCGGCGGACCATCGGCGAGAACATCGAGCTCACCACGAGGCTGGGGGAGGACCTCTCCCCTGTCTACGTCGACCGCGGGCAGCTGGAGCAGGTGCTCGTGAACCTGCTCGTGAATGCGCGCGACGCGATGCCGCGCGGCGGGCGGGTGGTCGTCTCGACGGAGGGCGTCCTGCTCGAGGAAGAGGAAGCCCGCATGCTGGAGGCGCCCGCGCCGGGCGAGTACGTGAAGGTCTCGGTCGCCGACCAGGGCATCGGCATGGACCCGGTCACGCGCTCCCGCATCTTCGAGCCGTTCTTCACCACCAAGCCGCAGGGGAAGGGCACCGGGCTCGGTCTCGCCACCGTCTACGGCATCGTCCAGCAGAGCCGAGGCGTCATCAACGTGAGGAGCGCACCGAACGAGGGCGCCACCTTCGACATCTACCTGCCCGCCCACGGAGAGGCGCCCCCGGTCGCAGTGGTGCCGGCGCCGCCGTCGGTCGCGGAGTGCAGGATCCCGTCCGCCCGCGCCCACGAGACCGTATTGGTGGTCGAGGACGAGGCGCAGCTGCGCGCCGCGCTCCAGCGGCAGCTCGCCTCGGAGGGGTATCACGTCCTCACGGCGACGGACGGCCGGGACGCGGTCGCCGTGCTGCAGGGCGTCGAGCACGTCGAGCTGCTCCTGTCGGACGTCGTGATGCCGCACCTCGGCGGGCCGGAGCTGGCGCGGGTCTTCCGGGAGCGGCACCCGAACGCGCCCGTGATCTTGATGACGGGCTATTCGGACGAGGCGGTCGCCCGCGGCGGCGATCTGGGACCGTCCGCGGCCCTGGTCCAGAAGCCGTACGACTTCCGGGACCTCGCGCAGCTCGTGCGGCGCCTGCTCGACGCAGCCGCCGCGGCCGCTCCCCCGCTGACGTCCGTCGCCTGAATCCAGGGCGGGCGGGCGGGAATGACGCGACCCGTCAAGGCCGTGCCCGGGAGCGCCCCCGCCATCATTGATTCTGGAGTCAGTCCGCCTCGCGGCGCACGCTGCGGGCGATCGAGAGCATCTGCCCGAGGTCACCATGGCTACAGAGCTGGCGCAGCAAGAAGAGATCCGCCGGTCGCGCGAGGTCGCCGAAGGATCCCGCGAGACCGAGTGGCAGGGCGCGGGCTTCCTGAGGGACCTCTTCCTCGGGAAGTTCCGCCTGAACCTCATCCATCCCTATCCGCTCCCGCCGGCCGAGCGGCCGGAGTTCCGGCGCTTCTACGACGCGCTGGAGCAGTTCCTGCGCGACCACGTCGACCCGGTGGAGATCGATGCGCTCGGCGAGTATCCGGCCGACGTCATCGAAGGGCTCCGGCAGCTCGGCGCCTTCGGGATGAAGGTCCCGGCCGAGTACGGCGGCCTCGGGATGAACCAGGTCGAGTACGGCAAGGTGATGCAGCTCCTCGGGAGCTTCGACGCGAACCTGGGCGCGCTGCTCTCGGCGCACCAGTCGATCGGCGTCCCGCAGCCGCTCAAGCTCTTCGGTTCGGACGAGCTCAAGAAGAAGTACCTGCCACGGATCGCCAGGGGCGCCATCACCGCCTTCGCGCTCACCGAGACCGTGGTCGGGTCCGATCCCGGGCGGCTCACCACCACCGTCGAACCGAGCGAGGACGGCCGGCACTTCATCCTGAACGGCTCGAAGCTGTGGTGCACCAACGGCACCATCGCCGAGCTGCTGGTGGTGATGGCGCGCAACCCCACCACCCAGGCCATCAGCGCCTTCGTCGTCGAGACGAGCTGGCCGGGGGTGGAGGTGACGCACCGCTGCCGGTTCATGGGCCTGCGCGCCCTCGCCAACGCCACGCTCCGCTTCACGAACGTGAAGATCCCGCGCGAGAACCTCATCGGCAAGGAGGGCCGCGGGCTCAAGATCGCGCTCACCACCCTCAACACCGGGCGCCTCTCGCTCCCGGCCTCCGTGGTGGGCGGGGCGAAGAACGCGCTCGAGCTGTGCCGGAAGTGGGCCACCGCGCGCGTCCAGTGGGGCCAGGAGATCGGCAAGCACGAGGCGATCACGCACAAGCTGGCCGAGATGGGCTCGACCATCTACGCCATGGAGGCCGTCTCGGATCTCGCCCAGGCGCTGGCCGACAAGAAGGGCTACGACATCCGCCTGGAGGCGGCGGCGGCCAAGGAGTGGAACACCGTCCGGACCTGGAGGCTGCTCGACGAGACGATGCAGATCCGGGGCGGGCGCGGCTACGAGACCGAGCGCTCGCTCGAGGCGCGCGGCGAGGTGCCGGTCGGGGTCGAGCGGTGGCTGCGCGACTCCCGCATCAACCTCATCTTCGAGGGCTCGTCCGAGATCATGCACCTCTTCATGGCGCGCGAGGCGGTCGACAAGCACCTCCAGATCGCGGGCGCGCTCATCGACCCCGAGGTGCCGCTCGGAAAGAAGCTCGCCACGCTTCCCCGCGTCGGCGCCTTCTACGTCGTGTGGTACCTCGGGCTCTGGCTGCGAGGCCTGTTCGCGCCGCGCTTCGGGGGATTCGGCCGGCTCGCCCGCCACCTGCGCTTCGTCGAGAGGATGAGCCGAAAGCTCGCGCGCGAGATCTTCCACTCGATGATCGTGTTCCGCGCGGCGGCCGAGCGGAAGCAGGCCTTCCTCTTCCGCCTGGTGGACATCGCCAACGAGCTCTTCGCGATCGCGGCGAGCGTCTCACGCGCGCAGGCGCTCGCGATCGCGGGCAAGCCGGAGGCGGCGCAGGCGGCAGCCCTGGCCGAGAGCTTCTGCGTGCAGGAGCGCGAGCGGGTCGACCAGCTCTTCCACGCGCTCTGGCACAACCACGACGAGCTCGCCTACCGCACCGGACGCGCCATCCTCGCGGGCGATCACGCCTGGCTGGAGAAGGGCGGGATCGGGCTCAACGTGACGGTCGAGGAGCTCCGGCCCAAGCTTCCCCCCAAGGCCGGTGAGCCGGAGCTCGGCCAGCGGCCGGGACCCGTCCGCCAGGGGGCGAACAGCGCGGTGCAGTGAGCGGGCCGTCCGGCGGCGGGGACAAGCCCCCGCCCTACGACCTGAAGTAGGGCGGGGGTTCATCCCCGCCGACGGATCGACCGTCACCAAAGTAGGGCGGGGGTTCATCCCCCGCCGACGGATCGACAGTCACCAAAGTAGGGCGGGGGTTCATCCCCCGCCGCGTCCGTTTCAGGGCACGAGCTGCTTCAGCGCCGGCGGGTCCTTCTCGTCCTGGGCCAGCACGTTGTGGCACAGGTCGCAGTCGTTCCGGATCGCTCGCCCGTCCTTCGCCAGGTGGTCGCCGTCGTGGCAGCGGAAGCACCCCGGCGCCGCGTCGTGGCCGAGGAAGGTGGGGTACGAGCCCCACTGGATCTTCATGCCGGGCCAGACGTTGCGGGCCCAGATGTCGCCCAGCTCGGCGGCCGCTGCTGCCACGGCGGGCCGGAGCCCGGGCTGGCTCGCGTAGAGCTCGGTCAGCCGCGCGGTAACCCCGGCCCGCGCGGCGGCGGCCGAAGCGTAGGTGACCTTCAGGGCCTTCACCGCCTCGCGGCGGACGAAGGGCAGCTTGCGGTCGATCCGGCCAGCCTCGATGGCCGCGTCGACCTCGTCCTCCGGGCTGCGGTACACGTGGCTGGGCCGGTTGTGGCAGTCGACGCAGTCCATCTCGCGCCAGCGAGCCTCGGGATCCGGCGCGTCCTTCGTCTCGTAGACGCGCGGCTCCGCGCCCGCCTCGGCGAGCTCGACCTTCGCGATGTGCTCGCGTTTCGCGTCGGCGAGGTAGCGCACCCGCACGCCCGAGTCGACGTGCCAGTGGATGCCCTTCGCCCGCAGCCCCTGGTTGCCGCCGACGTGCAGCAGCAGCGCCGTCTTGGTGGGGCTGCTCTCTGCGTCGTCGGCGTGGCGCGTGGTGATCTTCAGCCGATCGCCGACGAACTTCGTCGGCCAGTGGCACTGCTCGCACGTGTCGCGGGCCGGGCGGAGGTTGTGCACCGGCGTCGGGATCGGCCGCGGGTACAGGCCGAGCGTCACCGAGATGAGCTGCCAGCTGCCGGAGAGCTTCGACTTGACGAACCAGCTCGCGCCGGGGCCGATGTGGCACTCGACGCAGCGCACCCGGGCATGCGGTGAGCGGCTGTGCGCGGTGACCTCCGGATCCATCACGCTGTGGCACGAGCCGCAGAAGGCGATCGAGTCCATCACCTCGAGCCCCTTGTACGAGGCGGCGCCGATGAGGAGGACGTTCACCGTGGTGAGCGCGACGAAGCCGAGCGCGAGCGAGCGCGTCCTCGGCCGGTTGAAGTCGAGGATCGGCAGCGGCGGCTCGGCCTGGCCAGCCGCGGCGAGCCTCGCCCGCCGGCGCCGGGCCAGCGCGAGGCCGAGCGGGATGAGCAACAGGCCGAGCACGAGCACCGTCGGCAGGAGGACGTAGGCGAAGATGCCGACGTACGGCCCGCCCCCCTCGAACCCGAGCAGGCTGGCGATGAAGAGCGCCGCCACGAGCAGCCCCGACATCGTCGCCAGCGCCGCCCCGGCGAAGCTCACGGGGTGGCGAAGCAGGTCCTGCCGAGACGTCTCCATGTCGCTCCTCTGCGCCAGCGAGGGGCCGGCGGCGGGACACTCTACCTGGGACGCGCCTGGCCGCTCGCGCGAAAGGCGCGAGGAGGTTCCCCGAAGGGGCAGCGGAGTGCCTCCCGCGGCGCTCGTCGCTAGATCCACCGCGCTCGAGCTCTTGGAGGCGCGATGAAGCTCCACGTCAACGGTGCCGTGCGCGAGGTCGACGCGTCTGACGACATGCCGCTCCTCTGGGTCCTCCGCGATCTCCTCGGCTATACCGGGGTGAAGTACGGCTGCGGCATCGCCGAGTGCGGCGCCTGCACCGTTCACCTCGACGGCAAGGCCGTCCGCTCGTGCGTGACGCCTGCGTCGGCGGTGGGAGACTCGAAGATCACCACCATCGAGGGGCTCTCGACCGACGGCTCGCACCCCGTCCAGCAGGCGTGGATCGAGCGCGACGTCGTCCAGTGCGGCTACTGCCAGAGCGGGCAGATCATGGCGGCCGCCGCGCTCCTCGCGGACAAGCCAGACCCGACCGACGCCGACATCGACCGCGCCATGGCCGGCAACATCTGTCGCTGCGGCACGTACCAGCGCATCCGCGAGGCCGTGCACGACGCCGCGTCGCGGAGGCGGAGGGCCGCCCGATGACCGGCCTGACGAGGCGGGAGTTCCTCCGGACGTCGGCGCTCTCGAGCGCCGGCCTCGTGATCGCGTTCTACGTGCCACGGAGCGTCCGCGCCGCGCCCGCCACTCCGAAGCGGGCGCCGCCTGCGCCGAACGCCTTCGTCCGCATCGCCCCCGACGAATCGGTGACGGTGCTGCTCGCCCACTCCGAGATGGGGCAGGGCATCTGGACGGGCCTCGCCATGCTCCTCGCCGAGGAGCTCGAGTGCGACTGGGGGAAGGTGCGCGTCGAGCACGCGCCCGCCGCGCCGGCCTACGCGCACACCGCGTTCGGCATGCAGATGACGGGGGGCTCCACCTCGACCTGGTCCGAGTTCGAGCGCTACCGCACGGTCGGCGCGATGGCCCGCGACATGCTGGTGCGCGCCGCGGCCCAGCGCTGGAAGATCGACCCGAAGCGCCTGCGCGCCGAGGGCGGGTACGTCCACCGTGGCGCGGAGAAGCTCTCCTACGGGCAGCTCGCCGAGGCGGCGGCGCGGCTCACGCCGCCCGCGAAGGTGAAGCTCAAGGAGGCGAAGGACTGGAAGCTCATCGGCAAGCGCGTGCGGCGCCTCGACTCGCCCGAGAAGATCACCGGCCAGGCGAAGTTCGGGATGGACGTGAGGTTCCCCGGGCTGCGCACGGCGGTGGTGGCGCGCGCGCCGACCTTCGGCGGCAAGGTGCGGTCCTTCGACGCCGCGAAGGCGAAGGGGATGCCCGGCGTCGAGCAGGTGGTGCAGGTACCGACCGGCATCGCGGTGGTGGCGAGCGACTTCTGGAGCGCGAAGACCGCGCGCGACGCGCTGCAGATCGAGTGGGACCTCGGGCCCGGCGCCGCCCTCGACACGGAGGAGCTCGAGGCGAGCTACCGCGCGCTGGCGAGGACGCCGGGAGCGATCGCGGCCGAGCACGGTGACTGCGACCGCGCCCTCTCGGCGGCGGCCAAGCGGGTCGAGGCGGAGTACGCGGTGCCGTATCTGGCGCACGCGACCATGGAGCCGCTCAACTGCACCGTGAAGCTCGACGGTGGGCGCTGCGAGATCTGGACCGGCACCCAGTTCCAGACGAACGACCAGGCCGCGGCGGCGAGGATCGTCGGCACGGCCCCGGAGAACGTGACCATCCACACGATGTTCCTCGGCGGCGGGTTCGGCAGGCGCGCCACGCCGACCTCCGACTTCGTGAGCGAGGCGGTGCACGTGGCCAAGGCCGCGGGCGTCCCGGTCAAGGTGGTCTGGACGCGCGAGGACGACATGCGCGGCGGCTACTACCGTCCGCTCTTCGTGCACCGGATCGAGGCGGGACTGGACGCGCAGGGCCTGCCCGTCGCGTGGAAGCACACGATCGTGGGCCAATCGATCCTCGCCGGGACGCCGTTCGAGAAGGCGTTGGTCAAGAACGGGGTGGACGAGACCTCGATCGAGGGGGCGGCGGACTCGCCCTACCTCGAATCCATCGCGGCGCGCCGGGTGTCGCTCCACTCGCCGCGAAACGAGGTGTCGGTCCTGTGGTGGCGCTCGGTCGGCAACACGCACACGGCGTTCGCGATGGAGAGCATGATCGACGAGCTGGCGCACGCCGCCGGGCGCGACCCGCTCGCCTTCCGCGCCGCCATGCTGCGGGAGAAGCCGCGGCACCTGCGCGCGCTCCAGGTCGCCGCCGAGAAGGCCGGCTGGGGCACGCCGCCACCTGCGGGCAGGGCGCGCGGCCTGGCCATGCACGAGTCGTTCGGGAGCATCATCGCGGAGGTGGCCGAGCTGTCGATCCATGAAGGGAAGCGCATCCGCGTGCACCGGGTCACCTGCGCCGTCGACTGCGGCCTCGCGGTCAACCCGCTCGGAATCGAGGCCCAGGTGCAAGGCGCGGTCGCCTTCGGGCTCGGCCCGGTGCTGCACAGCCAGCTCACGCTCAAGCAGGGGCGCGTCCAGCAGAGCAACTTCCACGACTACGAGGTGCTGCGACTGCACGAGATGCCTGAGGTCGCCGTCCACGTCATCCCGAGCGACGCGAAGATGGGCGGCATCGGCGAGCCTGCCACCGCGCCCATCTCGGCGGCGGTCGCCAACGCGGTCTTCGCGCTGACCGGGAAACGGCTGCGCTCGCTCCCGCTCCGACTCGCCTGAGGGCCCAGAGGACTTCTCATGAACGGATCGCGTCGCCGCGGCTTGCTCCTGCTCCCGCCCCTCGGGGCCACCCTCGCCGCACTGGCCTCGGGGTGCTCGCATCCCACAGGCTCCGCGCCGGCGCCTGTCCAGGCTGCGGCCGCCTCGCCCCAGAGCGCGGCGGCTTCGTTCGAGACGGTGAAGGCGGTGCTCCAGTCGCCCCGGTGCGTGAACTGCCATCCGGTCGGCGATGCGCCGCTGCAGGGGGACGACAGCCACGTCCACTTGCAGAACATCCAGCGCGGGGACCACGGCAGCGGGGTCGCAGGCCTGAGCTGCGCGGCCTGCCACGGCCGGGCCAATCCTCCCGCCAGCTACGGTTCGCATGCGCCGCCCGGCGTCTCGACCGAGTGGCGCCTGCCGCCGGCGGACACGAAGATGATCTTCCAGGGGCTCGGCGCGCGCGCCCTGTGCGAGCAGCTCAAGGACCCACAGCGGAACGGCGGCAAGGACATGGCGCACCTCATCGAGCACGTCTCCGGGGATCCGCTCGTGCTCTGGGGCTGGTCCCCGGGCCACGGCCGCAAGCCCGTCCCGATCGCGCACGCCGACTTCGTCGCGGCATTCAAGGCCTGGGCCCAGGCCGGCGCCCCCTGCCCGACTCGGTGAGCCGTCCCGTGTCGAGCCTGGTCTTCAGCCAGCGCGCCGCCTCCGCGAGGCTCTCCTCCGAGATCCCATGCCCGAGCCCCTCGAACGCGCGGTACGCGACGCGCGCGCCGAGCAGCGGCGCCAGCACCTCGTACGCCTTTCGTCCTTGGGCCGCGGGGACGACCTCGTCTTGCTCGCCGTGCAGGATGAGCACCTCGGCGTTCGATAGCGCCTCCGGCACCGGATCCGGCCCGGGCAGGCGCGAGAGTCGCCCTGAATGCGCCACCACGCCGCGCACCAGGTCCGGTCGCGCCAGGAGCAGCGCGAGCGACATGATCGAACCCTGGCTGAAGCCGAAGAGGAACACGCGAGCGGGATCCGCCCCGTAGGCGGCGGTCGCCTGCTCGACGAAGCTGGCCAGGAGGTCGCGGCTCGCGGCGATCTCCTCGGGGTCACCGCGCGGCGGAGTCGCGGTCCAATCGATCGCGTACCAGCGATAGCCCATCGGGTCGGCCTCGTCCTGCGCACGGGCGGAGATCACGAGGAACCGGGGATCGAAGTGCGTCGCCAGCGGGAGGAGGTCCTCCTCGTCGGCCCCGATGCCATGCAGGAGCACGACGAGCGGCGGCCGCTCGCCGGGGGCTCGGGGAGGCACGACGCGGTGTACGAGGAGCATCCGCTCGTCATAACCGCGACGGGCCTGGCGGCCGCTCTCCCCGCATGACGCCTGACGGATAGCCATCCGATGGGGCGGCCGGTGGGTATGACCCGCCGCGCCTCCCGCTTGAAAGCATGTCCGGAGTTCCTAGGTTGAGCTCACCGCGCTGGAGGAGCCGCATGCCCGCCCCGTCACGATGGCAGGAGAGTATCCGTGTAGGTTTTCAGGTCTTCGCCCGGGGCGGAGCTGAGGAATTCGGGGCGGTGCGCGACGTGTGCCCCGGCGGCCGGACCGAGCTGCTCGTCAACGTCGAGAATGGCGGCGATCACTGCATCCCGCTCGACGCCATCCTCGACGTCCACGACGAGAAGGTGATCGTCGACCTGGCTCGGCTGCCGGCGAGCCTGCGAGGCGCCGTCGCGCATGCTCACGACGCGGAAGTGCCCGGGCTTTGATGCCCCTCAGCGCAGCGGCTGGCCGATAGCGAGCAGGTTCCCCTCGCTGTCCTTGAACCAGGCGCCCTTCTCGCCGACGCCGCCCTTGCTCGGATAGTTCCCGTCGATCCGGGCGATGGCGTCGACCGTCCGGAGTCCGGGCAGGTCGTATTCCTCGAACACCACTCCACGCGCGCGCAGGGCCGCCACCGTCG
>DASPZP010000400.1:0-5082 GCA_035636195.1 Anaeromyxobacteraceae bacterium | reverse complement strand
CCCCACACGGAGAATCTCCGATGTCGCTTCAGCTGGTATCGAACCTGAATCAGCTCGTGCTCGCGGCCGAGCCGACCATGTCCTTCGACCTCGTGTCGATGTGGCACTCCATGGGCTTCTTCGCGAAGTTCATCGCGGTGGTGCTCGGCATCATGAGCGTCTATTCGCTCGGCGTCATGGCGGAGCGCCTCGTCACCTACGCGCGCGCCAGCGCCGCCTCGCGGGCGTACGCCGAGCAGCTGCGCGCGCTGTTGCCGTCCCGGAAGTACGCCGACGCGGTGGCGCTGTCGAAGAAGCTCGGCCGCGGCCACCTCTCGAAGGTGCTCGGGCTCGCCATCGAGGAGTACGAGCGCGGCGTGCGCGCGCTGCACAGCCGGGGCCCCGACGACGCGGGCGACTTCGACGTCATCGCGGCCGTGAACCGCGCCATCGATCGCAGCTCGATGCGCACCGTGGCCGACCTGCGCCGCGGCCTGGGTGGGCTCGCCACCGTCGGATCGACCGCCCCCTTCGTCGGGCTGCTCGGCACGGTGGCCGGGATCATCACCGCCTTCCAGGCGATGGCCGCCACCGGGTCCGGCGGGCTCGGCTCCGTGTCGGCCGGCATCTCGGAGGCGCTCGTCACGACCGCCTTCGGCCTCCTCGTCGCCATCCCGGCCGTCATGATGTTCAACTACCTCACGAACCGCGTCGAGGACATGCAGGTCGACATCAACGACTCGGCCAACGAGCTCATCGATTACTTCATGAAGGAAGGCCGCGGCGAGACGGTGGCGAGCGGCAAGTAGCCGACCCCTCAGGCCCTCGCCGCTACGGGCGGGGCCTGCCCGAGGACGAACGCAATGTCGATGGAAGTCGGTGGCAAGGGCGTCAAGAGCGACATCAACGTGACGCCGCTCGTCGACGTCGTGCTGGTGCTGCTCATCATCTTCATGGTCATCACGCCCCTGCTCCAGCGCGGCAAGCCGGTGCAGCTGCCGCGGGCGAAGATGGTGTCCGAGCTGAAGCACGGCGGCGATCCGATCCTCCTCTCGATCACCCCGGACGGGAAGACCTGGCTCGACAAGGTCGAGGTCAGCCGCAAGGACCTCTCCGACGCGCTGACCGCCGAGATGTCGAGTCGCCCCGGCTCGCCCATCATCCTCAAAGGCGACCGGTCGGTGGAATACAAGACGGTGCGCGAGATCATCCTGGAGGTCTCGAAGACCCGGGTGGTCGGCGTCTCCCTCGCCGCCTCGCAGGTGAAGGCCGGGGAGGTCGAGTAGCCATGGCGATGGGCCTGGGGACCAAGCGTCCCGTCAATGACATCAACGTCACGCCGCTCATCGACGTCGTGCTGGTGCTGCTCATCATCTTCATGGTGATGACGCCGCTCGCAGAGAAGCAGATGTTCACGCGCGTGCCGGAGTACGAGCCGCCGAACCAGGTGGTGCCGCCCGAAGCCGTGCCGCCCGACCAGACCGTGATGATGCTCAAGACGGACGGGCGGGTGCTCCTGAACCGCCAGGACAAGACGGTGGACGAGGCGATGCTGTACCTGCACGACGCCTATGACGGCCGTCCGTCGAAGGTGCTCTTCTTCAACGCCGAGGACGCGGTGAAGTACGACCAGGTGGTGAAGGTGCTCGACCTGGCGCACCAGGCCGGGGTGAACACCATCGGCATGATGACCGACGCGCCGGCGGCCGCCACGCTCACCGCGCCGCCGACGCCGGCGCCTCAGTAGTCACCCTCCCAGCGCCGCCAGCACCCGCTCCAGCTCCTCCGGCACCGGGCTCTCCGCCCGCACCCGTCCGCGCCCGGGAGCGTCGAAGCCGACCGCCGCTGCGTGCAGGAAGTGACGCTCGAGCCCCGGCAGCGCCGCCGACGACCCTCCGTAGAGGAGGTCGCCTGCCACGGGGTGGCCGAGGTACGCGAGGTGCGCCCGGATCTGGTGCATGACGCCGGTGACGATGCGAACCTCGAGCAGCGTGTGTCCTGAAAACGCGCGGCGCACCTCGTAGTGCGTCTCGGCCGGGCGCGGCTTGCCGGTGGCCTTGGGAGGGCGCTCGGGATCGGGCGCGGGGACCACCCGGCCTCCGCGCGGGGCGAGCGGCACCGAACACACGCCCCCCGCCGACACGCGCCCCTGCGCGAGCGCGAGGTAGCGCTTCTCGACGGTGCGGGCGGTCAGCTGCGCCCGGAGCGCTCGCCACGCCTCGGGCGAGCGCGCGAACAGGACGCAGCCGCTCGTCTCCAGATCCAGCCGCTGCACGGCGCCGCCGTCGCGCGGATCGTCGGAGGCGAAGGCACACTCGGGAAACCGCGCCACGACGGCGTTGGCGAGCGTGCCTCCCTCGGCGGCGCGAAGCGGGTGGGTCGCCACCCCGGCGGGTTTGTCGGCCACCAGCCAACCCTCGCCCTCCGCCAGGACGCGGAGCGGGACGGTGCCGTCGGGTTCGACCGGGCCAGCCTCCTCCTCGACCTCCAGCTCGACCAGCGCGCCGGGCTCGGCGGGGTCGCTCGCCCGCGCGCGCCGGCCGCGTACCCGGACCGCACCCACCGCGAAGGCCTGCTTCACCGCAGCCCGACCGAGCCCGAGGGCGTCGGCCAGCGCCCGATCGAGGCGCCCCTCGGCGGTGAGCGGCAGGCGGACCTCACGCCTCGCCATCGCGGTTCGCCTCCCGAGACGCAGCGCAGCTCATACGCCCTCCTCCTCGTCGTCCGCGCGCCTCGGCCGGCGCCTGACCCGAGCGCCCGGCGGCTTCACGCTCCCGGTGAGTGGCATGTAGCCGTGGAAGAGGTGCTGGTCGACGTCGAGCGCGGCCGGCTCGCCCTCCGCCGCCGCCCGGGGGACGCGCAGCCACATGCGGACCTTCACCACCCCCTCGCGGGCGAACGGCGCGAGCACGTCCTGCGCGGCCACCGCCAGGTATTGCTGCAGGAGCTCCTGGACGCGCTGGTCGAAGCTCTTCCGCGGCAGGCGCGCATGGCGCCGGGCGTGGTGGAGCTTGCCGTCGAAGTGCGCCGAGACATGGTAGAGCTCGTGAAGGATGGTCGCCACCCGCTCCTCCGGGGTCGACGCGGCGAACCAGAGCGGCCTCAGGGTGATGACATAGAGCACGTCGCGTCCCGCGACGCGGATGAAGCGTCGGCCGCGCCCGCCACGCGCAGGGCCGATGTTGCCGGGTCGGATGGTCGCGCGGGAGATGCCGCGCGCCTCGCCGGCGAGGACGAGCACGCGCGAGGCGCGCACGTGGGCGAGCTCCGGCAGCCGCTCCGCCACGTCGCGGATGAGCCGCTTCACCGCCAGCGTCATGTTGGGACGGATCGTCACTGGCGCACGTTATAGCCGCTCCCCGGCGCGCCGGGCAGGCGGTGACCCACCGCCTTCGATGCTCCCACGGAGGGGCGGCTTGCCGAGCTCGGCCGGGGATCGCTACCATGGGCGCGTGATCTGGGTCCTCATCCTCGTCGCGCTCGCTGCCACGGCGCTCGCCGTGCGCTCGTGGCGGACGACCCGGGCCATGGAGCCGGAGCTTCGCTTCTTGCGCGCGCGCGTGCGGGAGCTGTCGGCGCGCCTGGGGAGCGTCGAGCGGAGCGCCGCCGCGGCCAGGAGCGAGCCGGCGGCGAACCGCTCCGTGCTGGCCGCGAAGAGCGTCGCCGACGAGGATGAGCCCGACGCTGACCACGGCGCGCGGGATCCGCGCACCGTTCATTGATCAACGTTTGCCGCGCCCTGCCGAGCGAGGAGTGGACCGGGTCGCCGGGCGCCGAGAGGTGGCTGGTCGGGCTGACTTGGCATCCCTGGTCGGGCGGGCGGGCTTGGTCCTCCTGCTCGGCTTGGCAGATTTGGCGGGTTTCGCAGACTTGGCGGGCTTGGGGTGCCCCCCGAGCCTGGCCGGCTCGCCCGGCTCGTACCTCGGCCTCTGGGGATGCTTCCGGTAGAGCAACAGCGTCCTCCCCAGGATCTGCGCCAGCTGCGCCTCCGCCCCCGTCGCGAGCCGCTCGGCGGCCTCGAAGCGGTCCTCCGGGCTCTCGGTGCCGACCTTCAGCTTGACGAGCTCGTGGTCGAGGAGCGCCTGCTGCAGCTGTCGCAACACGGCGTCGGTCACGCCTTCCTTGCCCACCTGGACGATGGCGGAGAGATGGTGACCTGCCCCGCGCAATTTCCGGCGCAAGGGGCTGCTCGGCATGAGCGACTTCTTCCGGGGGTTCGTCGGTTCGGGCACGGACGTCACTTTCGCAGGTATTTGAGCTCGCGCGAGATCTCGGCGTGCGCCGGGTCGAGCGCGAGGCCGCGCTTCCACTGCTTCTCGGCGAGGGACACATCGCCCTCGACCTTCGCCATCTGCCCGAGGAAGAGGTAGGCCGCCATGCAGCGCGGCACCTTCTTCAGCGCCGCCTCCATCACGGCCGCGCTGGCGGCGTGCTGCCGCTTCTTGTCGGCGGAGACGAGGAAGTCGGCCCAGGCCTTCCACACCGCGAACTCGGCCTCGTCCGGGTGGAGCTGCAGCGCGCCGTCGAGGGCCTCGAGCGCCTTGTCGTACTGGCGCGTGCGCACCAGCACGGTGGCCCGCTGGAAGAGCTCCTCGGCCTTGAAGATGGCCGACACGTCGACGTCGGCGACCCCGCCCGAGGTGAGCTGCTGGAGGTACTCGGCCCGGCGCCCGTCGTCGGCGAGGACGCCCCAGGCGGCCCCCAGCCGCGCGAAGATGTCGGCGCGCAGCTTCTTGAGCGCCGGCGGCTCGTCGTTCGGCCCGGCGTCCGGGTGATACGTGCGGGCGAGCTGGAAGTACGCGGCCTTGAGCTGGGCGGCGGTCGCGTCGCGGCGGACGCCGAGCGCCTCGAAGTGATCGGCCTTCAGCACCCGCTCGTAGAGGGCCTCGAGCGCGGCCGGATCCTGGGAGACGAACGGCTTCGGCAGCGGCGGCGGGGGCTTGGCCGGGGTCGGGGCAGGTGCGGGCTTGGCGACCGGCGGCCTGGGTGGCGCCGGCGCCGCGGTCGCCCTCGCGGTCGCGGTCGGGGTCGGGGTCGCGGTCGGGGTCGCGGTCGCGGTCGAGGTCGCGGTCGCGGTCGGGGTCGCGGTCGCGGTCGGGGTCG
>DASPZP010000399.1:0-4079 GCA_035636195.1 Anaeromyxobacteraceae bacterium | reverse complement strand
CAGAAGACCCTCAACATGGGGCCGCGCATCACGGCGCTGATCGGCGCGGGCGGCTACCAGCTCCTCGGCGTCGGGTTCTTCGCCGCCATGGCCCTCGTCCTGTTCCGCACGGCGCGGAAGCCGCAGGCGAAGCAGCTGTAGCCCGCTCCTCGCTCCCTCTCCCCCGACGGGGGAGAGGGTTGGGGTGAGGGGGGTACGCACATTTGCGTACCGTTTTCATGCGACAAGGTCGGGGCTACACTGCGCGGCCATGAACCGCCTCCTCGCTCTCCTGCTCGCCGTCGCCTTCCTCGCACCCGCCGCCGCCCGCGCGCAGGTCGGGGTGAACATCCAGCTCGGGCTCCCCGCCGCTCCGCCGATGGTGGTCATCCAGCCAGGCGTGCAGGTGGTGGAGAACTACGACGAGGAGGTCTTCTTCAGCGGCGGCTGGTACTGGGTGCGCCGCGACGGCCGCTGGTGGCGCGCGCGACAGCCCCGAGCCGCGTTCGTTTACGTCGAGCCGCGCCGGGTTCCGCCGGCGATCGTCCGCCTCCCGCCCGGCCAGTACCGCCACTGGAACCACGAGAAGCATCAGGCCTGGAAGGCGGAGCGGAGGGCCGAGAAGCAGGCCTGGAAGGCCGACAAGCACGCCTGGAAGGCGGAGGAGCGGCACGAACGGCACGAGCGGGAGCGCGACCGGCAGGAACGGCACGAGCGTGAGCACGAGCACGGGCACCACGACGGACGGTGAGCCCGGAACGCCTCGCTAACGGAGGCTGAAGAAGCTGGCGGCGCTCGCCCCCTGCGCCTCGCGCAGCGCGACACAGCGCTCGATGCGCTCGATCGTCTCGTCGGCCCAGCGCTGAGCGCCCGGCACGGCGGCGACGCGGGGGCCGAAGAAGCGTCGCGCCTCGGCCGCCCGGCCGCGGGTGCAGAAGCCCTCCGCGATCCGCGGCAGCTGCTCTGCCGAGCGCGGCGGGAGCGCCAAGACGAGCTCGTCCCAGCGCGCCTGCAGCGCGTCCCAGGCCGCCTCTCGAGTCTCCCGCACCGCCGCTTGCCGAAGGAGGAGCCGCAGCTTCTCCTCCGGGCGCAGAGCCGTCCCATCGAGGAGCGCGAGCGCGCGCACGGACAGCGGCGGGTCGCGTGCGGCGCCGATCGCGTCGACGAGGTTCGCCCGCTGTTCGGCGTCCTCCGCCGAGGCGAGCCGCCGCTCGAGTCCCTCGAGCAGCGCGAGGTCGCCCTCCATCATAGCCGCCGCGAGCGCGAGCGCGGCGAGGTCGGGGCTCACCGCCTCGGCGTGAAAGCGGTCGTCGGCGAGGCCGGCGAAGGCGCGCCCGCGCGCCGCCAGCGCGTGGGTGGTCTCCGGCTCGCGCGCGTCCCGGACCATGATGGCCGCCAGCTCGGCCCGGAGCCGCCGCCGCTCGAGCGGCTCGCCGGGCGCGGGCGACAGCCCGAGCGTGCGCAGGCGCGGCAGGTACAGGTCGGCGAGGGCCGAGCGCGCCCGCCGGCGCACCAGGTCCGAGACCAGCTGCTCGCCGGCCTCCGTGAAGACCGCGGCCGGGGCGGTGGCGACCGATCGCGCGCCATCGCGCGCGAGGGGCGCCAGGGCCGAGAGCGCCTCGCCGTAGGGCAGGCGTCCGGCGCGCGCCGCAGCCGCCAGCGCGTTCGCATAGGAGAGCCGCTCGACCGCGGTGAGGTGGGCGAAGCCTGCGTCGCGCAAGCGCGGCAGGTCGGCCGGACCCATCCACCAGCGATAGGAGGAGCTGCCGCCGGCAGCCGGCATGATCCAGCGCGGGCAGGCGGGCAGCGGGAGGGCCCCACCTCCTGGCCCGACGAGCCCGCAGGCCTCTCCGACCGTGCCGGCTGCCTCGTACCGCGCGCACACCGGCACCACCCAGGGCGCGGGGCCGGACGCCGGCGCGGCACCGATCAACCGGTAGCGGGTCACGGCGAGGTCGATGCGCGCACCCGCGGCATCGCACACCGCTCGCGCGTCGACCAGCGGCACGCCGGGCGCGTCGACGAGCGACCGCACCGCGGGCCCCACCTCGCGCCCGGCGGCGCTCGAGAGCGCCGTGACCAGCGCCTCCGTCCCGGCTCCGCGCTGCGCCTTCGTGGCGAGCCAGGCCCGGACGCCGGCGCGGAACTTCTCCTCGCCCATGAGGCGCTCCACCCCACGCAGCGCGGCCGCGCCCCGCACCTCCGCCAGCAGGTCGCGCGCCGAGAAGCTGGCCCTCGCCGCCGCGGTCGAGCGCACCGGGCGGGCGGCAGCGAGGGCCTCGCTGTCCAGGGCCGCCTCGATGGTGCGGGCGGCGTCGGCGACGAGGTCGGCCTCGGGCCTCCAGCGCTGGAGCGCCTCCCAGGCCACGAAGGTCGCCAGCGCATCGCCCTGCCAGGGATCCTGGGAGCCCTCCGGAGCGATGGGATCGACGTACCACTGGTAGGCGAGCTCGCGTGCGATGAGCTTCGCCACGTCCGACCGCTTCGACTCGGACGAATGGCCCGGATCGAAGCCGAGCTGCTCGCTTCCGTGGACGAGGGCGCCCGCGGTCGGCGCGCTGCCCTCGAGGAAGTCCGGTACGACCATCGCCTCGAGCTTCGGGTACGGGAACGGCACGCCGAACCAGCGCTCCTCGATGGGCAGGAGGGCGCGGGTGACCTCCAGCGCCAACGCATGGCGCCCGCGGGTTCCGCGAGGCGCGAGGAGGCGCAGCGGGAGCGGCGGCCGCGCGGCTTCGGCCGGGACCGGCGCGCCGCTCACCACCTCGAACGGCCCGACCGCCACGAGGAGACGATCGGTGGTGAGCGGAACGGTCTCGGCGAACCGCACGCGCTTCGATCCACGCTCCCCGCGGTCCTCGGTGAGCGCGGGCGCGTTCGACACCGCCACTGCCTCCGGCGGCACCGCGAGGGTGACGAGGAAGGGGACCTTCCAGGTGGGCTCGTCGAAGCAGGGGAACACCCGCCGCGCATCGCCCGGTTGGAGCTGCGTCACGGCGTAAGCCAGCCCCCCGCTCCTCACGCGACGGAGCCCGCCGGAGCGCTCGCTGAAGCGCCCCTGGTAGGTGAAGCGGAGCACGGCCCGGCCGGCCGGGAGCTGGCGATGCGGCGTGAGCCGCGCCACGCCCTCCGGCGTCAGTTGCACCAGCTCGGCCGCGACCTGGGCGCCCCCCGCTTCGACCACCGCGCTCTCCACCTCGAGGTCGCGAGCGTGGAGCCAGAGGCGGCGGGTCGGGCGCGCGAGCTCGACCTCGATGGTGGCCGTCCCCTGGAATCCGTCGCGGTCCGGCAGGACCCTCAGGTCGAGCGCGTAGCGCAGCGGTCGGACGTCGTGCGGGAGGCGCTGAACCGGCGGGACGTCATCCGGGTTCGTCGCGGGCGGCGCGCCGCGCGCACAGGCGAGAGCCAGGACGACCGCGACGAGCGGGCAGAAGGTTCGCGCTGGCGGCGACCAAGATCGCGGGGTCATGGGCGCGCGCACCGTCGCTCCTCGGGGGAGCCGCCCGTGACAGCCGCGCGGCGAGCCGACGGTGTAACCGGCAGCGGCGAGTGGGGCAACCGGCGCGTGCTCCGGCCTCTCTCAGCTCACGCACCAGAAGTCGACCAGCTCGTGGAAGCCCTGTCTAGCGAGCTCGGCCCGGATGAGGGGCCTCGCGCCGGGTGCGCCGACGGCCACGAGCAGGGGCAGCCCACGCGCGCGCGACGCCTCGGCGTAGGCGAGGACCTTCGCTCCTCGGACGGTCCGGCCCACCTTCTTCGGGTCAACCTCGAGGAAGAACGCGGTGCGGACGCCCACCGCCGCGAGCGCGTCGGAGAAGGCCTTGCCGGTCTCGCCGGCGCCCCAGAGCGCCACCTCGTCCCGGCCGACGAGCGCGCCCGACCTGAGGTGGGCGCACTTCAGCGCGACGTGGCGGGCGAGCGCGTAGCGCGGATCCTTCCGGGTGGCGCGCGAGGGGCCCTCGCGCCAGAGGAGGAGCGGCACGGGCAGGTTCGTCATGCGCCCACCGGCCGCGGCGGCGCGCAGCCAGAGATCGTAGTCCTCCGGGAACGGACCGTCGCGCCAGCCGCCGAGCCGGGAGAGCGCCTCGCGTCGGAGCGCC
>DASPZP010000398.1:0-2975 GCA_035636195.1 Anaeromyxobacteraceae bacterium | reverse complement strand
GCGAGATCCGAGCGGCGGAGGATGAACCCGACCTGCGGCCCGTTGCCATGGGTGATGACGAGGCGGACGTCGGACTCCTTCAGCATCGCCACGACATGCGCGCAGGTCAGCTCGGCAGCCCGGTATTGATCCGGGACCGTGTGACCCGCGCCGACGGAGATGAGGGAATTGCCGCCGATGGCGACGACCACGGTCTTCTGTCCGGTCATGCCGTCCTCACGCGCCTCAGAACCGCGCCCACAGCTGTCGCGCGAGCTCGCGGCTGTGGGCTGCGAGCGCCGCCTCGTCGAGGTCGAGCTGAAGGCGCTTGCCCTCCATCAGGATGCGCCCCGCGCAGATCGTCGTGTCCACGGTGGCCTGGGAGATGCCGAACACCAGATGCCCCAGCGCGGAGCCGTCGTCGAGCGGCGTGGGAGGGTCGTAGTCCACCAGGATGACGTCGGCTGCCGCCCCCTCCGCGAGCGTGCCGAGGGAGGTGCCCCACAGCTGGGTCGCCAGCTCGGGGTTGTGCACCAGGAGCGCGTCGGTGAGCTCCATGAAGCCGCAGCTCGGATTGTCCTGCCGGAGGTGCTGGGCCCACAGGCCGACGCGCAGCTCCTCCAGCATGGCCACGGTCATGGCATCGGTGCCGAGGCCCACCCGCACGCCGCGGCGGGCGAGCTCCACCACGTTGGCGATGCCGACCGCGTTGTTGAGGTTCGATTGCGGGTTGTGGGCCACGAACGTGCCGGCGCCGGCGAGGAGGTCCATGTCGGCCTCGCTCACGTGGACCGCGTGGCCCGCGATGCTGCGCGCGCCGAGCAGGCCGTGTCGCATGAGGCGCGCCACCGGGGTCACGCCGTGGCGCTCGCGGTTCATGGCGACGTCGGAGGCCGCCTCCGCCACGTGGACGTGGAAGCCAACGCCGACCTCGCGGCCGAGCGCGGCCGCCCGCTCCAGCGTGCCGTCGGAGAGGGTGAATGCGGCGTGCAACCCGAAGAGCGCGCGCAGCTGGGGATCCTGCTCGCGCGCGCAGCGGCGGGCGAACGCGACGTTCTCCGCCAGGCCCTCGCTGGCCACGCGCTCACCGTCGCGGTCCGACACCTCGTAGCAGAGGCAGGCGCGCAGGCCCGAGGCCTTCACGGCGCGCGCGATGGCGTCGAGGGACCCCGTCACCGCGCCGGGGCTGGCGTGGTGATCCACCAGCGTCGTCGTGCCCTTCCGGATCGCGTCCAGCAGGATGACCTGGGCGCTCACCTCGACGTCGGCCAGGGAGAGCTTCCGGTCGAGGCGCCACCACAGGTGCTCGAGGACCTCCTGGAAGTCGCGGCTGGGCGCGGCCTTGCCGAGGCCGCGCACCAGGGTCGAGTAGAAGTGCATGTGGGCGTTGACGAGCCCCGGCAGCACGACCTTTCCCTTGGCGTCGAGGACGCGGTCGAAGGGACCCTCGATGGCGGCGGCCGGCGCCAGGCGCGCGATCCGGCCGTCCTCGAGGAGCAGGGCGTGCCCCTCGAGCACCCGGCACGGCTTGCCGAAGGTGACGACGGTACCGTTCCGGATCAGGATCCGCATTCGCTACAGGCCGACCTCTCGGTTGAACGCGGCGATGAGCTTCTCGAAGTGGACGATCTCGTCCTCGAAGAGCTCGCGCCAGTACTCGGGATCCCACTGCGCGCCGAGCTCCTCGTACGTCTTCCCCTGCTGCTCGACCCACGTGTAGTACTTCAGGTTGTGGATCGCCTTGCGGTCCGCGTAGCTCAGCTCCTTGAAGTGATCCACCGCCTGGCGCTCGAGGCTGCCGGTCTGCGCCCGCGCCGCGTCTGTCGCCGTGAACGCGCCGCGCGCGCCGGTGAGCTCCTCCAGCCTCGAGCGGTACATCTCGACGCTGTCGGTGAAGATGGTGAAGACGACGTCGTTCTCGTCCAGCTCCCAGTACTTGGCGGCCTTGATCGCGGCCAGCAGGTTGCAGATCCCGCTGATCCCGAGCAGGCCGAGCTTCTCCATGGTGGCGGCGTCCACGCCCGACTGCGCGAGGAGCTGCCGGCCTGCGGGCTCGTTGAACAGCCGCAGGATGCGCATGCAATCCTCGTCGTCCACCGCGGCGACGGCGTCGGTGTTGCGCACGTTGTGGACCCACGGCACGTGCTTGTCGCCGATGCCCTCGATGCGATGATCGCCGAAGCCGTTCATGAGGAGCGTCGGGCACTGCAGGGCCTCGGTGGCCACGACCTTCGTCCCGGGGAACCGCTTCTTGAGATAATCACCGGCGCCGATCGTGCCCGCGCTGCCCGTCGCGCTCACGTAGCCGGCGAGGCGCGTCTTCTCGGTCGCGAGGCCCTTGAAGACCTCCTCGATCGCCGGGCCGGTCACGTTGTAGTGCCAGATCGGGTTCCCGAACTCCTCGAACTGGTTGAAGATCACGTGGACGGGGTCCTTCTTGAGCCTCCAGCACTCGTCGTAGATCTCCTTCACGTTCGACTCGCAGCCCGGCGTGGCGATGACCTCCGCCCCGATCTTCGCGAGCCAGCTGAACCGCTCCTTCGACATGTTCTCGGGCAGGATCGCGACCGCGGTGCAGCCGAGGATGGCCGAGTCGAAGGCGCCGCCCCGGCAGTAGTTCCCGGTGCTGGGCCAGACCGCCTTGTGCTTCTCGGGGTCGAACTCGCCGCTCACCAGCCGCGGCACGAGGCAGGAGAAGGCAGCGCCGACCTTGTGCGCGCCAGTGGGGAAGAACTTCCCCACCAGTCCGATCACCCGGGCCTTCACGCCGGTGATGGCGCGCGGGATCTCGACGAAGTTCGGCCCCCCGAAGAGCCCGGTCTGGACGTCGTTCTTCCAGGTGATGCGGAAGAGGTTCACGGGGGTGACGTCCCAGAGCCCGACGCCCTTCAGCTTCGCCTTAGTCGCCGCCGGGATGAGCGCCGGGTCCCGCATCTGCGCGAAGGTCGGGATGACCACGCCCAGGTCGCGGCAGCGCTTGGCGGTGCGCTTCAGGA
>DASPZP010000397.1:0-4045 GCA_035636195.1 Anaeromyxobacteraceae bacterium | reverse complement strand
ACCGGCACCCGGGTGCCGTCCTTGCGGAGGTACTCCTTCTCGAAGAGATCCGCGCTTCCTGTCGCGCGTAGTTGCGCCACGGCGCGTTGACTGGCGGCGTGCCACTCCGGAGGGGTCAGCTCCGTCCACCTGATTCGTCCGAACGCGAGATCGTCGCGCGTGTATCCGACGATTCGAAGAAAGGCGTCGTTGGCCTCGAAAACTCGCCCGTCCGGTTCGGAGATGAGCACGCCGACGATGTTCGCGTCCACGAGGCGCTGGATCTGCGCTTCCCGTTCTTGGAGCTCGCGATACAGACGACTATTCTCGAGCGCCATCGCCGCCTGCGACGCGAGGGCGTTCAACACCGCGATCCTCGCGGGTGTGAACACGCCGGCGGCGAGGTTGTGCTCGAGGTAGAGCAGCGCGACCAGCTTGCCCTGCTTCACGAGGGGCAGACAAAGGACTGACCGCGCGTGCGCTCGCCGAGTGTACTCGTCGGCAGGAAACGGGCTCGGGGCCGACGCGTCGTCCAGGATCACGCTCTCCTGGGTGCGCGCTGCGTAATGGGCGACCGACACGGGGAGCTCGGAGCCGGCGACCGGCCCCTCGCGTAGACGGACCGTCACCGTGTCCCCGACGGTGTTCGCCTCCGCCGCGATCGACAGCTCGTCACCGCGTGACAGGATGAGCAGCCCGCGCGCCGCGCCGCCATGCTCGATGGCGGTGCGCAGCAGCCTGTCGATCAGCTTCTCGAGTACGATCTCGCCGGAAATCGCGTCCGAGACCTTGAGGACCGTCCCGAGGTCAAGGTGCTCGATGGGCGCGCCGATGGTGCGCCGCGCGTCGGGCGCCGGCTGCTCCGTGCCGAGACGCGGATGAAGCTGATCGAGCTGCCGGACCTTGCCCTCGGCGCCCCAGAGCAAGTAGCCGTTCCGGGCCTTCCGCAGGTAGAGATGCCCGATCTCCTCGAACCCGCGCGCTGCATAGAAACCCGCGGCAAGCTCGCTCGCGAGTGCCTCGTTGTGGACGAAGCCGTTCGCTCGTGCCGCAGCGATTGCCCGTTCGTAGAGGCGCATCGCCTCGGCATCCCGGCCCTCGATGCGCGCGATCTCGGCTCCGACCAGCGCGGCGCGGTCCTCGAAGTTCGCCGGGCAGTTCTGGGCCCACTCCTGGAGCTGGCGATGGTGGGCTGAGAGTGCGTCTTGGTGCCCGGTACGCTCCGCGGCGGATGCCGCATTGCAGAGCGCAGCCCGCGCCAGCGCGGCGTAGAGTTGGTAGTCTGCCAGCTCGAAGGTTTTCGACGACGTCCAAAGAAGTCGTCGCGCGTTTTCTGCCGCTTCAATGGCGGAAACGTACGCACCCGCGAGGAAGCGCGCCTGCAGCTTGCGGATGAAGTACCAGCAGGCGACGAGTCTCAGCCACGGATCCTCCGCCAGATGCTGCTCGAACTCGCTCTCGTCGAACTTGGTATCGTTGAAAGAGTCGAACTGCGGGGTCAGGCCGCGGAGGGTCCGGATGAGTCTCACCTGTCCGGCGATGATGTCGGCGACGTAGCCGAACCGGAGTTGGCGCGCGAACTCGAGGCCGCTCTCGGCCTCGCGCTGCACTTCACCGAGGGGCTCCCCGGTGGCGAGCAAGTCCGTGATCGCCATGTTACGGCTGTAACCCGCGTAGGCGAGGTCGCCGTGTCTGGTGGCCGCCTCGAATGCGCGCCGCACCAAGCTGCGGCCAGTGCGAATGGGCTGCGTCCAGGGAAGCACGCAGCCCCCGAAGATCAGGCCGACGCGGCCCTCGAACTGACGCAAGCCGCGTTGCTCCACCAGGTCCAAGCCGAGCTTTCCGAAGCTGAAGCCGGCCGAGTAGTTGCCGAAACGATGGCCGAGGAGCATGCCTAAACAGACGTAGGCGAAGCACGATCCGTCGCTGTTCCCATGTTCCAGGCTGAGGTTTGCCATCCGGCAGATGACGAGGCAGAAGAGATTCTCGTCGGTCCACAAGGCCGTCGCCACGACTGCGTTGAGGACGTCCATGGTGCCGCGCAATTCGGGTTCCGTCATCAGCGGCAAATCGACGAGCTCCTCGATCGAGCGACTCCCGATCTGGCCCCAGATACGCTCGTATTCTTGCTGGACCTGCTCCTTCGTCGGTTGCGGGGACCACTGGACACCCGTATGCCGCAGATAGTCGAGGCATGCCTCGACAGCGCGGTCGCCCCAGCCGAGCGTCGTGAACAGCTCTTCCTTCAGCCTCGTGACGGTGGCTAAGTCGACGAGCCGCAGGGCGCGCTTGGACAGCCTCGAGAGACGCCCTTCCGCTGCCGCGAAGTCGCCGGTCAGGAACTCGCACTCGGCGCGGTGCAGCTCCAGCGCAAACGCGAGCTCGTGCCGGCGCTCCCACGCATCGTCCGGCAACAGGGCCGCACCGGCAGCGAGATAGATCAGCGCCGACGCGTAAGCGGTAGCATCCTTGGCGCGCTTGCCCGCGATCAGGTTGAGCTCGCCCAGCTCCTCGCGTTCGTCCGGCGAGCTGATCAGCGCGACGCCGCGGTTGAGCTGGTTGACGATCTCGAAGATGACCTCCTCGCGCTCATCTCTTGGCGTGTGCGCCACGAGCAATCGGCCGATTCGCAGGTGCGCATCGGCGCGCAACGGTTCCGGGATCAGCGAGTACGCAGCTTCTCGGACGCGGTCGTGCACGAACCGGTAGGCGCCGTCCAGGCGCTCGATCAGCTCCAGGCGAACCGCCTCCCACAGGTCCGCATGGACCTGTTCCTCCGACGTCCCGCGCACGAGCGCGAGCGTGGTCAAGTCGGCGCTGTTCCCGAGGCAGGCGAGCTGCTGCAGCCCCTCCTGCGTCACGGTCGGAAGGCGGTTCAGCTTCCCGACCATGAGGTCCGCGACGTTGGCCGTGTACCCCTTCGCGTGGATGCGCCCGACGTCCCACGACCAGCGCGCCGATTCATGGTCGAACGCGAGCAACCCCTCGTCGGCGAGGGCGGAGAGGAACTGGATCACGAAGAACGGGTTGCCTGCGGTCTTCTCGTACACCAGCTCCGCCAGCGGGACGGCACGCGCCGGCTCGCAGCGAAGCGCATCCGCGACGAGCTGAGTGACGTGCTCACGGGCGAGGGGCGCCAGCCTGATCTCCTGTACGGGGGCGCCCGCGTTCCGGATCGCCTCGAGCTTTCGCGCCAGCGGATGTGCGGCAGAGACCTCGTTGTCCCGGTAAGCGCCGATCAGCATGAGGTGCTGCAGCTCCGACCGGGTCAGCAGGTCCTCGAGCAGATCGAGCGTCGCGGCGTCGAGCCACTGCAGGTCGTCGAGGAAGAGCGCCAGCGGGTGCTCCGGCCGCGCGAAGACGCCGAGGAATCGCCGGAACACGAATTGGAAACGCCGCTGCGCGTCCTGCGGCGAGAGTTCGGGCGCCGGCGGCTGCTCACCGATGATGAGCTCGAGCTCCGGGACCAGGTCCAACATCAGCCGCCCGTTCGGCTCCAGCGCCTCGCGGAGCGCGTCGCGCCAGCGGGCCAGCTCCGCCTCGCTCTTGCCCAGAAGCGCCTGGATCAGCCGCTGGAAGGCCTGGGCGAGCGTGGCGTACGGGATGTCGCGCTTGTACTGGTCGAACTTCCCCGAGGCGAAGAGGCCGCGCGGCGGCACGAGCGCCTTCTGCAGCTCGTTGACGACCGAGGACTTGCCGATGCCGGAGTAACCGGAGACGAGCACCAGCTCCGGCCTCCCGCTCGTCATGATCCGGTCGAAGGCGGCGAGCAGCGTCTCGACGTCGCGCGAGCGCCCGTAGAGCTTCTCGGGAACGAGGAGCCGGTCGGGCGTGTCCTCTTCGCCGACTCGGAAGTCGTCGATCCGGCGCTCCGGCCCCCATGCGGCGAGGCAGCGCAGCAGGTCATGCTCGACTCCAGCGGCGATCTGGTAGCGCTCCTCGGGCGTCTTCGCGAGCAGCTTCATCACGATCGCCGAGACGACGTGCGGGATCTCTTTCCGCCGCTCGTCCGGCGGCACCGGCTGCCGCGCGATGTGGCAGTGCACCCATTCCATCGGGTCGGACG
>DASPZP010000396.1:0-43177 GCA_035636195.1 Anaeromyxobacteraceae bacterium | reverse complement strand
CGGGGTCCGGGGTCCGGGGTCGGGGCCGGGGCCGGGGTCGGGGCCGAGGTCGGGTCCGAGGTCGGGGCCGAGGTCGGGGTCGGGGTCGCCGCTGGCCGGTCCACCCCATGCCGCTTAAGATGCCGGCCCCATGTCCCAGCGAACGAGCGGTCGCGGCGATCTCGAGCTCCGTCCCATCTCCCTCGAGGCGGGCGTCTCGCGCCACGCCGAGGGTTCCTGTCTCGCCCGCTTCGGCGACACGCAGGTGCTGTGCATGGCGTCGGTGGAGGACCGCGTGCCGCCGCACGTCTTCGGCACCGGCGCCGGATGGGTGACCGCCGAGTACGGGATGCTGCCGCGCTCGACCCACGAGCGGATGGCGCGCGAAGCGGCCAAGGGCAAGCAGGGTGGCCGCACCCTCGAGATTCAGCGTCTCATCGGGCGGGCGCTGCGCGCCGCGGTCGACCTGCGCGAGCTGGGCCCGCGCACCCTCACCATCGACTGCGACGTGATCCAGGCCGACGGAGGGACCCGTACCGCCGCCATCACCGGGGGTTTCGTGGCGCTCGTTCTCGCCATCCGCGCCATCAAGGGCGCCAAGAAGCTCGGTGGCTCGGTGGTGAAGCGCCACGTGGCTGCCGTCTCGGTCGGCGTGCTCGACGGCGCGGTGCGGCTCGACCTCGACTACGGGGAGGACTCGACCGCCGAGGTGGACATGAACGTGGTGGCGACGGGTGAGGGTGAGCTGGTGGAGGTCCAGGGCACCGCCGAGGGGAAGGCCTTCCGTCGGGACCAGCTCGATCGCATGATCGATGCCGCCCTGATGGGCATCGCCCGTCTCAAGGAGGCCCAGGAGCGAGCGCTCGCCCCCCCGACCTGACCCGCCATGCTGGAGCTCTTCTTCGGGACCACCAACGCCGGGAAGCTGCGCGAGCTGCGCCGCCTCGTCGACGGCCTGCCGGTGCGGGTGATCTCGCCCGACGAGCTCGGCCGGCCGCTGCCCGAGGTCGTCGAGGATGGAAGCACCTTCCGCGAGAACGCCGAGAAGAAGGCGACCGCTTACGCGTGCTTCGCGATGCGGTACGCGCTCGCCGACGACTCGGGGCTGTGCGTCGATGCGCTCGGCGGAGCACCCGGCGTCCACTCGGCGCGCTGGTCGGAGCTCGAGGATGGTCTCGCCAGCCCCGCTTGCGGGCTGGCCGGCGCCGCCGACCGCGAGCTCGGGGACGAGCTGTCGCGAGCGGCGCGCGACGAGGCGAACAACGAAAAGCTGCTGCGCGCGCTGCAGGGGCGGGAGGGGGCGCAGCGCGACGCCGCCTACGTGGCGGTGCTGGCGCTCGCGGCGCCGGACGGCCGGATCCTGACCGCGGTCGAGGGCTCGTGCCGCGGCCGGATCGGCCACGTCCCGCTCGGGAAGAACGGGTTCGGCTACGACCCGCTCTTCGTGCCCGAGGCAGAGCCGGCACGGCTCCAGCGGGAGGTGGCGCCTGCGCACGCGCTTCCCATCCGCCCACCGCGCACGATGGCCGAGCTCGGCCCCGCCGAGAAGGACGCGCTCTCCCACCGCGGCGCCGCGTTCCGCGCCCTGCGTCCGGTCCTGGAGCAGCTCGCCTTTGACAAAAAAGGGCGGTGAGGCTAGTTACAGCGCTCTTGGTTGGGCTGGTGGGCCGGCCGCGACTTTCGGGGCGTAGCGCAGCCTGGTAGCGCGCCTGCCTTGGGCGCAGGAGGTCGCGGGTCCGAATCCCGCCGCCCCGACTCTTTGACAAGCAGGGTGGATGGTTTCTCGGTGGTCCCGGCGGGGCTGTGCGCCCGTAGCTCAGATGGATAGAGCGGCGGCCTTCTAAGCCGCGGGTCGGGGGTTCGATTCCCTCCGGGCGCGCCAAAATTTACGGTGAGTGTAGCTCAATCGGTAGAGCACTGGACTGTGGATCCGGGGGTTAAGGGTTCGAGCCCCTTCACTCACCCCAGTTGTTCCATGATCGATCGTTTTGCGCCCGTAGCTCAGATGGATAGAGCGTCGGCCTTCGAAGCCGCAGGTCGGGGGTTCGATTCCCTCCGGGCGCGCTGCCAGGGGGGTCGGGGGCGGAGCCCCCGACTTCAACGCCGCGAAGCTGGCGGCGGCGAGTGGAGCGAGCGATGCGCCGAAGGCGCAGCCACCGGGTCGAAATCCGATTCCCTCCGGGCGCGCTTGCTTCAGCGACCCGTTGACACTCAGGGGTCGCCGTTGTAGATCCGCCACCCTTTCGCAGGGCCAGGGCGCATAGCTCAACTGGCAGAGCAATGGACTCTTAATCCATAGGTTGAAGGTTCGATTCCTTCTGCGCTCACTTGAAGACAACACGGGGACCCGGCGACGGGTCCCCGTTCGTCTTTCCGGGAGCTGCTACTCGGGGCTGTCCTTCTTGCCGCCCTCGATCACCTGAAAGCGAAGCCGCTTGCGGGGTGGCGGGCGGAGCACGCCCGACATGATGGAGGCCCAGGGCAGGGCGCAGTCGAACCGGCGGCCGCGGAAGGTGAGGGTGCAGTGCAGGCCCCAGCCGTCCATGAGGAGCTCGGGCGCGTCGCGTCCGACGACGACGTTGAGCCGCACGAGCTGATCCTCGCCGAGGTACTCGGGCAGGAGGACGCCCGGGACGGCAGGATTCACGATGACGGACTCGACCACCTCCGCCGCCTCGCAAGCAGCCAGCATGTCGGCGTGGCGGCGCTGGAGGGCGAAGAGTTGCAGGGCCCCCTCGGCCCATGCCGGGCAGGCGGGAAGGCAAGCGGCCTCGGGTGGGTGCTGGTGCGGAGCGTCCACGGCCGCTTCTTACTACGGATGCGCGGGCGCCGTCAGCGCAGGACGTGGTAACAACGTCCACCGGGCGGGTGGCGGAACGGCAGACGCGTCGGACTTAGGATCCGGTGCCGCGAGGCGTGAGGGTTCGAGTCCCTCCCCGCCCATTTCCCTTGACCGCACGCGGCGCTGCACGTACCTACCCACCGCTTTACACCCCCACGCCGAAGGTCGCGAGCGCCCATGAAGATCGAGGTCGAAGCTGTCTCCCCGGTGGAGAAGAAGGTCACCGTCGAGGTAGACCCGGAGCGCGTCGCGCAGGAGCTCGACCGCGCCTACACGAGCCTGGGCCGCCGCGTGAAGCTGAGAGGATTCCGCACAGGCAAGGTGCCGCGCAACGTGCTGGAGCGGAACTTCAAGGACGAGGTGGAGCGCGACGTGGTGGAGAAGCTCGTCAGCGCCAGCTTCGGCGACGCCGTGCGCGAGCACGCCATCGAGGCGGTCGCGCCGCCGCGCGTCGACGTGGCAGGCGAGGGTCTCAAGCACGCCGAGCCCCTCCGCTTCACGGCGCGGGTAGAGGTGAAGCCGAAGCTGGAGCCCAGGGACTACCGGAAGCTCGAGGCGACGCGCCCCGCCGCCGAGGTGACCCCGCAGATGGTCTCGGACGAGCTGACGCGCATCCAGGAGGGCCTGGCGCAGCTCGTGCCGGCCGAGGGGCGCTTCGACGCGCAGACGGGTGACTACGCCACCGTCGACTTCACCGGGACCATCGACGGTCATCCGTTCCAGGGAAACCAGGCCGAGGGGGTGACCGCGCGTGTCGAGCCGGGCGAGTTCCTCGCCGGCAACCTGCCCGAGCTCGCCGGGAAGAAGCTCGGCGAGACGCTCGAGCTCGACCAGACCTTCCCGCCCGATTATCGCATCGAGATGCTGCGCGGGAAGACGGCGCACTTCGTGGTCACGCTGAAGGGCCTCAAGACGCGCCAGCGCCCCAGCCTCGACGACGAGCTCGCGAAGGACGTCGGGATCGAGGGCGTCGACACGCTCGCGAAGCTGGAGGCGCGGATCCGCGAGGATCTGACGAAGCGCGAGCGGCGCCGCGCCGACGCCGAGCTGCGGGACGCCCTCGTGAAGGCGGCGCTCGCAAAGAACGACTTCGAGGTGCCGCCCTCGCTCGTGGAGCGCGCCATCGACGCGATGATCCAGGGGGCCGCCGAGCGCTTCGAGCGGCAGGGCCTCGACATGCAGCAGATGGGGCTCGACGTCTCACGGCTGCGCGCCGACCTGCGCGAGCAGGCGCTGCTCCAGGTGAAGGGCGCGCTCCTCCTCGAGGCCATCGCCGATCAGGAGAAGATCGAGGTCACCGACGACGACTTCCAGGCCGAGATCGCCCGGACCGCCACCGAGCTCAACCTGCCGCTCGCGCGGGTGCAGCAGGAGCTGCGGGGAGCGGATGCTCGGCGCGCACTCGCGAACAGGATCCGCGAGGACAAGGCGCTTGCCTTCCTCACCTCCGAGGCTAACCTCAACTGAGAGCCGCACGCCGCGGCGAAGGGAGTCCCCATGCCGTACATCCCGATGCCCTACGTGGTCGAGCAGACCCACCGCGGCGAGCGCAGCTACGACATCTACTCGCGGCTGCTGAAGGACCGGATCGTCTTCCTCGGCACGCCGGTCGATGACGATGTCGCGAACGTGGTCATCGCGCAGTTCCTGTTCCTCGAGTCGGAGGACCCGGACAAGGACATCATGCTGTACATCAACAGCCCGGGTGGGTCGGTCACGTCCGGCCTCGCGATCTACGACACCATGCAGTACGTGAAGCCGCAGGTTTCCACGATCTGCCTCGGGCAGGCGGCCTCGATGGGCGCGTTCCTCCTCGCCGGCGGCGCCAAGGGCAAGCGCTTCGCGGTGCCGAACGCCCGCATCATGATCCACCAGCTCTCGGGCGGCTTCCAGGGGCAGGGCACCGACATCGAGATCCACGCCCGCGAGGCGCTACGGCTCAAGGCGCGACTCAACGAGATCCTGGCGCGCCACACCGGCCAGCCGCTCGAGCGTATCGAGAAGGACACCGAGCGCGACTACTTCATGGGCCCCGGCGAGGGTAAGGAATACGGCATCATCGACGACGTCATCGTACATCGCCACCGACCCGCCACGGCGGAAGTGAAGAAGCCCTAGTAGAATGGAGGTAGGGGCCCCGGCGTGGGCCCCTCCGGGCAGGCGAGGAGGCGACCTTGGAGAAGCGTGAAACCCTCTGCTGCAGCTTCTGCGGGAAGTCGCAGAAAGAGGTGAAGAAGCTCATCGCCGGCCCGACCGTCTACATCTGCGACGAGTGCATCGGGCTGTGCAACGACATCATCGCCGAGGAGATCGCGGGCGAGGAGAAGCGGGATCAGAAGGTCCGTATCCCACGCCCGTCCGAGATCAAGGACATCCTCGACGAGTACGTGATCGGGCAGGAGCGCGCGAAGAAGACCCTCGCGGTGGCGGTCCACAATCACTACAAGCGCATCGAGACCCGCATCAGCGTCGATGACGTCGAGCTGCAGAAGTCGAACATCCTGCTCCTCGGCCCGACCGGCTCGGGGAAGACGCTTCTCGCCCAGACGCTGGCGAAGATCCTGAACGTCCCCTTCACCATCGCGGACGCCACCTGCCTGACCGAGGCCGGCTACGTGGGCGAGGACGTCGAGAACATCATCGTCAACCTGCTGCAGGCCGCGGATCACGACATCGAGCGCGCCCAGAAGGGCATCGTCTACATCGACGAGATCGACAAGATCGCCCGCAAGAGCGAGAACCCGTCCATCACCCGCGACGTCTCCGGCGAGGGCGTGCAGCAGGCGCTCCTGAAGATCATCGAGGGCACCGTCGCGAACGTGCCGCCGAAGGGCGGGCGCAAGCATCCCCAGCAGGAGTTCCTGCAGGTCGACACCTCGAACATCCTCTTCATCTGCGGCGGCGCCTTCTGCGGGCTGGAGGGGATCATCGAGCGGCGCATCGGCGGAAAGAGCCTCGGCTTCGGCGCCGACGTGAAGTCGAAGACCGAGAAGAACGTCGGGGAGCTCCTGGCCCTCGTCGAGCCGGACGACCTGCTCAAGTTCGGAATGATCCCGGAGTTCGCCGGACGGCTCCCGGTCGTGACGAGCCTGGAGGAGCTGGACGAGCCGGCCCTCATCGAGATCCTGACCAAGCCCCGCAACGCGCTCGCCAAGCAGTACCGGAAGCTGCTCGAGATGGACGGGGTGCAGCTCAAGTTCACCGAAGGGGCCCTGCGGGCCATCGCCAAGGCGGCGCTCAAGAACAAGGCCGGCGCCCGCGGCCTGCGCGCCATCCTCGAGAACGCGATGCTCGACATCATGTACGACGTGCCGAGCAAGCGGAACGTCCGCGAGATCGTGATCTCCGAGGACGTCATCGAGAAGAACGAGGCGCCGCTCGTCGTCATGCAGAAGGAGGCGGAGAGCGCGTAGCCGAGCGGGCGTCCTCTGCGGAGGGATGGCCGGGCCTCGCGCCCGGCCTTCGCTTTTCGGGCACCCCTTCGAAGTCGTTTGACGGGCGGGCGCCGCCCGGACAAGTAGGTACGTCGTGCGGCCACCCGCTCGAATGAGTAGAGCCGGTGGCGTGTTGTCGTCAGTAGCCTTTCCGGTCCTTCAGAAGGAGCGACGCCGCGATGTCCATGTTCTTCCGCAATGAGGACGGCAAGCGAGACGGCAAGCCCAGGACGCGCGGCCTGCCGCTGCTCCCGCTGCGTGACATCATCGTCTTCCCGCACATGGTCGTGCCGCTCTTCGTCGGCCGCGAGAAGTCGATCGCCGCGCTCGAGGACGCGATGGGCTCCGACAAGCTCGTCCTCCTCTGCGCCCAGAAGAAGGCGAAGACGAACGAGCCGTCGGCCGACGACATCTTCCCGGTCGGCACCGTCGGCACGCTCATCCAGCTCCTGCGGCTCCCCGACGGCACGGTCAAGGTCCTGGTCGAGGGGAAGAAGCGGGCGCGGGTGAAGCGGTTCATCGCCGCCGAGAAGTTCTTCGAGGTGGAGGCGGAGGAGATCGAGGAGCCGGTCGAGAAGACCGTCGAGCTCGAGGCGCTCATGCGCTCCGTCCAGTCGACGTTCGAGGCCTACGTCAAGCTCAACAAGCGCATCCCGCCCGAGATGCTGATGAGCGTCTCGACCATCGACGATCCGGCGCGCCTCTCCGACACCATCGTGGCGCACCTCTCGCTCAAGCTGAACGACAAGCAGGCCATCCTCGAGACGGAGAGCCCGCAGAAGCGGCTCGAGAAGCTCTACGAGCTGATGCAGGGCGAGATCGAGATCCTGCAGGTCGAGAAGAAGATCCGCACGCGCGTCAAGAAGCAGATGGAGAAGACGCAGAAGGAGTACTACCTCAACGAGCAGATGCAGGCCATCCAGAAGGAGCTGGGTGAGCGCGACGAGTTCAAGAACGAGATCCAGGAGCTGGAAGAGAAGATCAAGACCAAGAAGATGTCGAAGGAGGCCACCCTCAAGGCCAAGAAGGAGCTCAAGAAGCTCAAGATGATGAGCCCGATGAGCGCCGAGGCCACGGTGGTGCGGAACTACATCGACTGGATCCTGACGCTCCCCTGGTACGAGTACACCGACGACAAGCTCGAGATCGCCGAGGCGGAGAAGATCCTCGACGAGGACCACTACGGGTTGAAGAAGCCCAAGGCCCGCATCCTCGAGTACCTGGCCGTCCAGAAGCTCGTCGACAAGATCCGTGGCCCGATCCTGTGCTTCGTCGGGCCGCCGGGCGTGGGCAAGACGTCGCTCGGGAAGTCGATCGCGCGCGCGATGGGCCGCAAGTTCGTCCGTATCTCGCTCGGCGGCGTGCGCGACGAGGCGGAGATCCGCGGCCACCGGCGCACCTACATCGGCGCGCTGCCGGGCAAGATCATCCAGTCTCTCAAGAAGGCCGGCACGGGAAACCCGGTCTTCCTGCTCGACGAGGTCGACAAGATGTCGACCGACTTCCGCGGCGATCCTTCGGCGGCGCTGCTGGAGGTCCTCGACCCGGAGCAGAACTTCAGCTTCAACGATCATTACCTCGACCTGGACTACGACCTGTCCAAGGTGATGTTCATCTGCACCGCCAACACGATGAGCGGGATCCCCGGCCCGCTCCAGGACCGCATGGAGGTCATCCGCCTCGCCGGCTACACCGACATCGAGAAGCTCTCCATCGCGCGCAGGTATCTCGTGCCGAAGCAGCTCGAGATGAACGGCCTCGAGGGCATCTCGGTGCAGTTCCGCGACGACGCGCTCCGCACGATCGTCCATCGCTACACGAAGGAGTCCGGGGTCCGCTCGCTCGAGCGCGAGGTGGCGAGCGTCTGCCGAAAGATCGCGAAGAACGTGCTCAAGGCCGGCGCGGAGCGGAAGTTCCTCGTCGGTCCGAAGGCCGTGCAGCGCTATCTGGGTCCCGAGCGCTTCCGCTATGGGACCGTCGAGGCCGAGGACCAGATCGGCCTCACCACCGGCCTCGCCTGGACCGAGCTCGGGGGGGAGCTCCTCACCATCGAGGCCACCGTGATGCCCGGCAAGGGCAAGCTCATGATCACCGGCAAGCTGGGCGAGGTGATGCAGGAGTCCGCCCAGGCAGCCATGAGCTACGTCCGGTCGCGGGCCGAGGTGCTGGGGCTCGACAAGCGCTTCATCGAGAACATGGACATCCACGTCCACGTGCCGGAGGGCGCCATCCCCAAGGACGGCCCATCGGCTGGCATCACCATGGCGGTGACCCTCGTCTCGGCGCTGTGCCGCTTCCCCGTCCGCAAGGATGTGGCGATGACCGGCGAGATCACGCTCCGTGGCCGGGTGCTCCCCATCGGCGGCCTGAAGGAGAAGGTGCTGGCGGCGCACCGGGGTGGGATCAAGAAGGTCCTCATCCCGAAGGACAACGAGAAGGACGTGCGCGAGATCCCGAAGAAGATCCGGGATCAGCTCGAGATAGTCCTTGTGGAGCACACCGACGAGGTGCTGCGCGAGGCGCTCCGCCACCAGGATCCCGACGCGTTCTTCAGCAAGCTGCCGGCTGGGCAGCTCCGCGACGGCACCCCCAAGCCGCCAACCTCATCGACCTCCGAGGCAGTCCCGGCGGCCTGACAGGGCTTTGAAGGGCAAACGTCGGCCCCCCATGCCCACCCCGGCGTCACCCGGCGGGCACCCGCGCATAGAGCCGCTTCGCCCACCGCGCGCAGGGCAGGGGCGTGAGGCCGAGGCGCGCCAGGTCCCACCCGGGCGTGCCGTCCTTCACCACCACCCAGCGCCGCGCCACCACGCGTGCGCGCGCGAGGGTCTCCGCCGCGAGCGGCCGAGCGTCGCCGAGGCGGCGCACGAGATCGAAGCCGGCGGCACCGGCGCGCGTGGTGCGGAACATCGGGTCGAAGACGACCACGTCGAAGCTTCGCGGCGCGAGCTCCGCGAGGAGCGCGGCCGCGTCGGCGCAGCGGACCTCGATGCGCCGGGCCGCCGGCCCAGCGTCGCGTGCCAAGCCCTCCGCGGTGAGCACCGCCAGCGCGGGCGACGCCTCCAGGCCGACCACACTCCCGCCCGAGCCCACGGCGACGGCCGCCACGAGGGCGTCCATCCCGAGTCCGAGCGTGGCGTCGAGCACGCGATCTCCGGGCGCCAGCCCGGCCGCCTCGAGGAAGCCATCACGCGTCGAGCGCTCGCCTGCGGTGAGGCGCTTCGCCCGCAGCTCGCCCATGCCGGCGGACCAGGCGTGCTCCGCCCCCTCCATCCACAGCACCGCGTGCGCGGGGGAGAGGACGAGCAGGGCCTCGGCGCCGCCCGCATCCGCCACCGCGTCGAGCGCTCGCCCGCCCCGCTCCAGGAAGGGCAGGCGGTGGCGGAGGGCAGCGACGCGGGCGGCCGCCTCGCCGTTGCTCGACGGCTCACGGCAGGTGGTGACGGCCAGGCGCACGGGACATGCTAACTTCACCGGCACTTTCTCGCCCGGCCTCGAGGAGAACGTCCCATGAGCCTGCCCCTCGCCCCCATGCACGATCCCGTCGCGAGCCCGCTCGCAGGCAGCGAGCTCGCGCCGGGCGACGCGCGCTCGCTCCGCGACGAGATCCAGGCGCTCGCGCGCGATCGCGACGCCATCATCCTGGCCCACAACTACCAGGTGCCCGAGGTGCAGGGCGTGGCCGACTTCGTCGGCGACTCCCTGCAGCTCTCCATCGAGGCGCAGAGGGCCCCGCAGCAGACCATCCTCTTCTGCGGGGTGCACTTCATGGCCGAGTCGGCCAAGGTGCTCAACCCGGCGAAGCGGGTGCTCCTGCCGAACCTCTCCGCCGGCTGCTCGCTCGCGGACGCCATCACCCCCGAGTCGCTGGAGGACTGGAAGGCGCGCTACCCCGGCCACGCGGTCGTGACGTACGTGAACTCGTCGGCCGAGGTGAAGGCGCTCTCGGACATCTGCTGCACGAGCGCCAACGCGGCGAGCGTGGTGCGCTCGCTGCCGGAGCAGAAGATCCTGTTCACCCCCGACCGGAACCTCGGCCGCTGGGTGGCGGCCCAGGTGCCGGAGAAGGAGGTCGTGGTCTATGACGGGTGCTGCCCGGTCCACGACGTCTTGCGCGCGTCGAGCGTCCACCGCGTGCAGGACGCGAAGCCAGGCGCCGTCCTCATCGCGCACCCCGAGTGCCGGCAGGACGTCGTCGAGATGGCGGACGAGGTGTGCTCGACCACGGCCATGATCGGAGCCGTCGCCCGGCACCCGGAGGCGAAGACATTCATCGTCGCCACCGAGCACGGCATCGTGCACCAGCTCCGGCAGCGCTGGCCCGACAAGGAGTTCGTCATCGCCGACGGCTGCATCGGCTGCCGGATGCACTGCCCCTACATGAAGATGATCGACCTCGTCATGGTCCGCGACGCGCTGCGGAGCGGGAAGCACGAGATCCACGTGCCGGACGACGTGGCCGCCGGCGCCCGGCGCGCGCTGGAGCGCATGATCGCGGTCCCACGCGACGCCTGAACGTCCGTTCGGTAAGACACCATCCTCGGGTACCCTGCTGGGGTCCAGAGGGTTCCAGCTGCTAGACTCCTGCGCCGGGGAGGGTGTGCTTGATTCCGGTCAGTCAGGACGACGCGGCGGAGGCCGACGAGCGCTCGCGAATCGTGAGTGAGCTCAGCGGTGCAGCCGTGATCACGGTGGACGCCGGGCTGCGCATCCTGCACGCCAACCTCGTCGCAGGCGACCTCCTCGGGGCTCCTCCCCAGGCGCTCGTCGGGCGCCACCTGGACGATTTCTTTCCGGAGAGCGGGCGAGAGCGGCAGTGCATGCTGCTCGACCGGGTGCTGGCGCCCAATGGACACCCCGCCCGCTGGATGGGCGAGCTGGAGCTCATCGGCAAGGATGGATCGGTCCGGGTCGACGCGGCGTTCCAGGAACACGCGGTGGCGCCGCGCCGGCTGACCGCCCTGCTGCGCCCCCGCGCTGGCCGCGTCGTGGCAGACGACGCGCTCGGCCTGGCGGCTCGCTCGCTGTCGGCGCTCACCGGTGAGAGCTTCTTCCGGGCGCTGGTGATCGATCTCGCCGCCGCGCTGCGCGCGGAGCACGTCTTCGCCGCCGAGCTCTTGCCGGGCGGCCGCCGGCTGCGAAGCCTCGCCCTGCAGATCGATGGCGTGCAGCAGCGCCCGATCGAGTGCGATCTGGATGGGACACCCTGGGAGAACCTCATCGCCGGGAGCAGCGCCGGCTGGCCGGCGGCGGTCCAGAAGCTCTTCCCGCGTGACCCGCTCCTCACCGAGGTCGGCGCCCACGCGCTCGTGGGCACGCCGCTCCAGGACAGCGCGGGCGGGCGGATCGGGCTCCTGGCGGCGCTCTACCGCGCTCCGCAGGCGGAGCTCGGCCCGGCCCGGGCGCTGCTCGAGATCTTCGCCGCGCGCGCCGGCGCGGAGCTGGAGCGGCAACAGGTGGAGCGGGCCCTGCGCGCGCGTGAGGAGCGGCTCGAGCTCGCGCTGTGGGGGACGGACCTCGGGCTGTGGGACTGGCACATCGACGAGGACGCCGTCGTCTATGACGCGCAGTACGAGATGATGCTGGGCTACGCGACCGGCGAGGCGCCGCGCGGGATGCACGAGTGGGAGCTCTCCATCCACGCCGACGACCGGGCCGAGGCCATGCGCCGGCTGCGAGATCACCTGGACGGTTCGTCGAGCCCGCACTACGAGAGCACGCACCGGCTGCGCACGGCCGACGGCGGCTGGAAGTGGATCTTCGATCGCGGCAAGGTGGTGGCGCGCGACGAGCAGGGTCGCCCGCTGCGCATGGTGGGCACGCACCGCGACGTCTCGGAGCACCACCGGCTGGAGGAGCAGCTCGCTCAGTCGCAGAAGATGGACGCCATCGGCCGGCTGGCGGGCGGGGTGGCGCACGACTTCAACAACCTCCTCACCTCGATCCTCTCCGCGGCCGAGTTCGCCGGCGAGGCGGTGCCCGAGAGCTCGCCGGCGCGCGAGGACCTGGCGGTGGTGCGGGAGGCGGCGCTCCGCGCCTCGCAGCTCACGCGGCAGCTGCTCGCCTTCGCCCGCAAGCAGGTGGTCGCGCCGCGGGTGGTCTCGGTGAATGGCCTCCTGCTCGAGACGGAGCGGATGCTGCGCCGGATGGTGGGCGAGGACGTCGAGATCGCCACCCGGATCTCGGCCGACGTCTGGCCGGTCAAGGTGGATCCGGCCCAGCTCCAGCAGGTGCTCGTCAACTTGGCCGTGAACGCGCGGGCGGCCATGCCGCGCGGGGGCCGCCTCATCTTCGAAACCCGCAACGTCCGGGTCACGCCGGAGCCCGGCGAGGCGCGAGAGGTGGCTCCGGGGGAGTGGGTGCTGCTCAGCGTGTCCGACAGCGGCAGCGGCATGTCGAGCGAGACCATGGCGCGCATCTTCGAGCCCTTCTTCACCACCAAGGAGGCGGGGCGCGGCACCGGGCTCGGCCTCGCCACCGTCTACGGGACGGTGAAGCAGGCCGGTGGCCACATCTCGGTCTCGAGCGAGCTCGGCCGCGGCACGCGCTTCGACATCCTGCTCCCGCGCGCCGAGGGCGTCGCGGCGAGCGATGCGCCGCGGCTCTCCGAGCCGTCGCGCGGCGGCGGAGAGACGGTCCTCTTGGTGGAGGACGACGCGCTCGTGCTCGACGTCAACACGCGCGCGCTGACCGCGCTCGGCTACCACGTGCTCCCATGCCGCAGCGGGGCCGAGGCGCTGGAACGCACGCGCACCCATGGTGCGCGCATCGACCTGCTCGTGAGCGACGTGGTCATGCCGCGCATGAGCGGGCCGGCGCTGGCCCGAGCCCTCGAGGCGATCCGCCCGGGGCTGCGCACCCTCTTCGTCTCCGGCTATGCCGAGGAGCTGATGGCGGTCCATCCGCGCGCCGCCGCGCCGTTCCTGCCGAAGCCGTTCACCCCGCGCGCGCTGGCGGCCAAGGTGCGGGAGGTCATCGACGGGCCGCCGGCGCCGCCCCGCGAGCGCGACACGCTCGCCAGCTGACGCTACCGGCCCGCTCCCGAGCCGGCCGCCGGCCGGAGCTCCTGCACGATCCGGTCGGCCCGGTAGATCTTCGAGAGCGCCTCGACGATCCCGGCGCTGTGCACCGAGACAGCCCGGTTGACGCTCGCGTCGAAGCCGTAGTCCCCGCCCAGGGATTGGATGTTCCCGTCGAAGACGAGCCCCACGATCTGCGCGTCCCGGTCGATCACCGGCGAGCCGGAGTTGCCGCCGATGATGTCGTTCGTGGTCGCCATGTCGAAGGGCGTCGCGAGGTCGAGCCGCGGCTTCGCCTCGAGCCAGCTCGGCGGGAGGGCGAAGGGCTCGCGGCCGGTGTGGCGCTCGAAGGCCCCCGCGAAGGAGGTGATGGGCTTCACCGTGCGTCCGTTTTCCTGGTAGCCCTTCACCGCGCCATAGGAGAGCCGCGGAGTGAAGGTCGCGTCGGGGTAGGTGCTCGTCCCCTCCGTCGCGAAGCGAGCCTTCGCGATCAGCTCGGCGTTGCGCTTCGTGACGGACTCGATCTCGTCCTCGTACTTCTTGCGGACGGCCCGGCCGTCGTCGTCCACCCGCCGCGCGAGCTCCAGCATCGCGTCGTCCTTCGCCGCGGCCGCCACCGCCGCCGCGCCGCCCTCCCAGAGCCGCTTGCGGTAGGCGACGTCCTTCAGCTTCGTGCCCTTCACGAGCCGCTCGGCCAGGTCCGCCGGCGACGCCTTCCCGAGCACCTTCTTCACGAAGGGATCGTCCGGCCCGAGGTTCTCGCGGAGCTTCCCGAGCGAGAAGGTGAGGTCGAAGATCTGCAGCTCGTCGTAGACCGGGGCGGTGCTGAACAGGCCCTGGGTCACCGCCGGCAGCGCCGACTCGCGGTACTCGCGCAGGCGCTGCTCGTTCGGCTTCGCCCGCTCGGCCCCGCCGCGCACGAGCGCCCGCGCGTACTTGAAGAGGTCGCCCGAGAACGCGAGCCCGCGCTCCATGTAGTTGAGGGGACGACGGAGCTGCTTCAGCTCGACCTGCGCCGCGGCGATGGCGGCGAACGCGGGCAGGTACCGCTGCGCCTGCGCGGGGTCCTTCGCCAGGTCGGCCTGGAGCTTCTGCTCGGCCGCCACCTTCGACGCGAAGAACTGCTTGTCCTGCAGCGCCTCCAGCCGCCCGCGCAGCGCCTTGTAGCTGTTCTCGACGTAGAACAGGTCGCTGCTCGAGTGGCGCGCCTGCTCCGGGCCGCGCCGAGCGTACTCGGTGAGCTGGCCGCGCAGCTCGGCGAGCCGCAGGAGGGCGTCGGGGAGCTGCGCGTCGCGGGCGTACTCGAGCTGCGCCACCGTGAGCTGGCGCGAGGTGCCGCCGGGGTTTCCGGTGACGAAGGTGAGGTCGCCCTCCTTCGCGCCTGCCGGCGACCAGGGGAAGAAGTCCCTCGTCTTCGCCGGCTGCCCGTCCTGGTAGACGCGCACGAACGAGAGGTCGAGGTCGTAGCGGGGGAACATGAAGTTGTCGGGGTCGCCCCCGAAGAAGGCGATGGCGAACTCGGGCGCGAAGACGAGGCGCACGTCCTGGAAGCGCTGGTACTGGTAGAGCGCGTACAGGCCGCCCTGGTACAGCGTCACCACCTCGCAGCGCAGCCGGTCCGAGGTCTGGCACTCCTTCTCGATCTTCGCGATCTCGCCGCGCTGCGCCTGGATGTAGTCCGCGCCCGTGAGGCCGCCGGTGGCCTCGTTCATGCGCCGGGTGACGTCCGAGATGCGGGTGAGCTGGTTCACCTCCAGCTCGGGGCACTTCACCTCGTCGGCCGCGGTCTTGGCGTAGAACCCGGTCTTCACGAAGTCCCGCTGCGAGGTGGAGAGCTGCTCGATGCAGGAGTGCGCGCAGTGGTGGTTCGTCATGACGAGCCCGCGCTCGGAGACGAAGCTCCCCGAGCAGCCCTGCGCCAGCCTCGCCGAGGCGAGGCGGACGTGGTCGAGCCACGGCTGCGTCGCCTTGAAGCCGTACTGCTGCTCCACCTTGGCGGCGGGGAAGTTGTCGAAGGTCCACATGCCCTCGTCGGCGCGCGCGACGGGGGCGAGCAGGGCGAGGATGAGGGCGGCAGCCGGCATCTTCATGAGGTGACGCTCCGGTGATTTCGCGGGGATCGAACATGTTGCCAGGTGGCGCTGGCACGCGCACGCGATTCCGCCCTCTTTGACACCCTCGCGGGACGCGCGCTATGACCCAGCGGCGATGAATCGGCTCAAGCTTTGGCTGTACACGGTGCTCGTCGCCCTCGTCGGTGCCACGGCGCTCTTCGCCCTGTCGCGCGGGGTCACGCGCGGCACGCAGGCAGAGCTCGATCGCCAGGTCTCCGCCTGCGCAACCCAGGCGGACGCGCGGCTGCAGCTCGTCCTCGACCACGCGGGGAGGGTCGCCGAGCGGATGGCGCGCGATCCCGCGTTCTCGCAGGCGTTGACCGCCGAGGCGAGCGAGGCCGACCTGACCCGGGCGCTCGCCGTCGCCGAGCGCGGTGACCCCGGCGAGGCAGCCGGCCTCACGGTCGCCGCGGTGGGCTCGCGAGGCCCGGCGCGTTTCGCAAGCACCTCGCCGGCTGCCGAGCTGGAGCCGCTCCTCACCGTCGCGCGCGAGGGCCGGCGGGTCGAGGCCTACCTGCTGGCCCACGGGGCGCTCCACCAGGCGGTGGCGATGCCCGTCGGGCTGGGCGCGGCGGTGGCGGTGGCGGTGCCGGCCAGCGCCGCCTGGCTGCGCCAGGCGCGCGCGGCGACCTCGTGCGACCTGACGGTGGTCGCGGCGGGAAAGTCGGTCGAGAGTACGCTCCCGCCGGCCCAGGCGGCTCTGGTCGCGCGCGCGGCGCGCGCCGGCATCGGGACCACGCTCGGCGCAGGGACGCTCTCGCCGCAGCCGCTGCCCTGGAAGCTCCCCATCCCGCCGCTCCCGCTCCTCTTCGCCGAGGCATCGGCCCACCGCGTCAGCGCCATCGCGCTGGAAGGGGTGACGGCCGGCGCGCTGGTGCTGTCGCAGGACGTGGCCGGCCCCATGTCCTCCATCGTGACCTACGGCTGGGTAGGGCTGGCCGGACTGGTCCTGCTCTTCCTGGTCGGGTTCGTGCTCGGGCTCTTCGTGACCGAAGGGCACCAGGTGGCGTTCCCGAAGGAGCTGCTCATCGCGGCCGACCGCATCGGACGCGGCGACTTCAGTGCCCGCGCTCCGGTCCTGGCGGGCCGGCTGGGGACCATCGCGGGGGCGCTCAACCGCGCCGCGGAGGCCGCCTGGACGCCGCCCGCGCCGGTGCCTCCCGGCGATACGGGGAGCGCGCCTCTCACTGACGCGATCTCCCGCGCGCCCGCCGCTGCGCCCGCGAGCCCCTTCGCGGCCGGCTCGGCCGAGCCTGCGTCGTGGGCGGTGCAGCGCGAGGTCTTCGCCTCGGCGGAGAGCGTTCCACCCACGGCCGAGCAAGGTACGGCGGAGCCACCGACCGGAGAGGGCGAGTCGTCCGACGCGGCTCCCGGAGAGCCGAGCGCCGCTCGCGGCGGCGAAACCGCCGCGCCGGCGAACGCGTGGCTCGAGCCGCCGGCCACGGCCCCCCGCAACGGCGGCGCCGCCCCAGCGGCCGCGCCACAGCCTGCCCGCGACAAGACCTCGCCCGATTTCTTCGGCGTCCCGCCGGCGGAGCCCGCAGCCCATGCGCTCGGGGACGAGGACGAGGAGCACTGGAAGACGGTCTACCAGGACTTCCTGCGCGTGCGCACCGACTGCGGCGAGTCGCAGGAGGGCGTGACGTACGAGCGCTTCCGCGAGAAGCTACACAGAAACCGCGATCAGCTCGCCGAGCGGTACGGCTGCCGGACGGTGCGCTTCCAGGTCTACGTCAAGGACGGAAAAGCGGCGCTCAAGGCGAGCCCCGTCCGCTGAGCGCCCCTCCCCCCGCGAATCACTTGTCGTCCATGAAGAAGTTCTGAGGCGTCGACCCCGGCGGCGGGTCGCCGGCGCTGTGCTGCGGCACCGTCCCGGCCACGAAGGGCACGAGGAGCGCGTCGAGCGCGGCAGGGTCCGCGAGCAGCCCCGTCCTGGGATCGATGCGGGCGAGCTCGACGTTCCGGGGGGCCTGGAAGTCCGCGAGCGCGACGCGCGCCAGCGCCTCGCGCATGAAGCCCACCCAGGCCGGCAACGCCGCGCCGGCGCCGGTCTCGTGTGGGCCGAGCGGTTCGTGGGAGTCGAAGCCCACCCACACGCCCGCCACCAGCTCGGGCGAGAAGCCGACGAACCACGCGTCGCGGTGCTCCTGGGCGGTGCCAGTCTTTCCCGCCACCGGACGTCCCAGCGACTTCGCCGCCTGGGCGGTGCCGTACTCGACCACGCCGCGCATCATCGACGAGAGCACGAAGGCGACCTCGGGCTCGAGCCCGGAGTCGGGCAGGGCGCGGGTCGCGGTCGAGGTCGCGGTCGAGGTCGGAAGGGCGGGCAGTTCCCCCTCTCCCCCGACGGGGGAAGGGGAGAGGGTCGGGGTGAGGGGGTCGGGAAGCGGGGTCGCGTTCGTGGTCGCGTTCGTGGTCGCGTTCGTCGTCGTGGTCGAGGTGGGAGCCAGCGCCCCGTACGCCTCGGGTGGCGCGAGCGGCCGGTTCTCCTCGAGCACCTGCCCCTTGCGATCGCGAACCCGCAGCACGAGCATCGGCTGCGTCGCGAAGCCGCGCGCGGCGATGGTCGCATAGGCGTTCACGAGCTCGAGGGGCGTCACCTCGCCCACGCCCAGCGCGAGCGAGAGCGTGCGCGGCAGCTCCTGCTCGATGCCGCAGCGGTGCGCCACCTGGATGACCGCGTCCACGCCGAGCGCGTCGACGAGCTTCGCCGAGACGGTGTTCTTCGAGTGCGCCAGCGCCTGCTCGAGCAAGAGCGGCCCATCGTAGGCGTCGCGCTCGAAGTTCTGCGGTTTCCACTCCTTGCCCGTCCAGGCGTCCCGGTACAGGTCCGGCGTGTCGTAGACGAGGGTGGCCGCGGTGAACCGGCGCGACTCGAGCGCCGCGCCCCACACGAAGGGCTTGAACGCGGAGCCGGGCTGCCGCTTCGCCTGCAGGGCGCGGTTGAACTGGGAGAGGCCGAAGTCGTAGCCGCCCACGAGCGCGCGGATGCCGCGGGTGGAAGCGTCGAGCGCGACGAGCGCCCCCTGCACCTTCGGCGTCTGCTCCAGCGCGAGCGGGATAGGCTTGCCGGCGCGGGCGAGCTCGGCCGGGCCGACCTTCCCCGGCTGGACCCGCACCAGCACCACGTCTCCCTGCTTCATCACGTCCGTCATGCGCCGCGGCACGGCGGTCGCCGAGACCGGGTTGTACTTGCGCGCCCAGGCGACGTCGGAGAACGCGAGGGTGCCAGTCGCGTTGCCGAGGTCGATGACGGCGGCGCGGTCGGTCGCCTTCGACACGAGCCCGGTGTAGAGCCGGCCGGCGCGGAGCGGCTTCACCGACAGCATGCGTCGCACGTCGCCCTGGTTCTCGGCGCCAGCCTCCACCTCGTCCGGCGACACGCGGCCGAGGTCCCACACCACCACCTCGCCCGGACCGGCCTGCGCTGTCTTGAGCCGCTCCTTCCAGAGCGGCATGGCGGCCTCGAGCTGCTGGGGATCGAGGTGGGCCACCGCGCCGCGCCAGCCCTGGCGCTTGTCGACGGCGCGGAGCTGCGCCTCGACGGCGTCCTCGGCCGCCTTCTGCAGGGCCGGGTCCATGGCCACGTCGACCTCGAGCCCGTCGGTCTCGACGCGCTCCGAGCCGTAGCGCTGGTCGAGGTACTTGCGGACGGCGTCGGCGTACCAGGCGCCGGGCGGATCGTCCGAACGGTTCGCCACCAGGATGGGGCGCGCCAGCTCGACCTCGGCGGTCTGCCGCGAGATGAAGCCCTCCTCGGCCATGCGGCGCAGCACGTACTTCTGCCGCTCCTTGGCTGCCTGCGGATGCTTCACCGGCGAGAGGCGCTCCGGCGACTGCACCACCCCCGCGATCATGGCCGCCTCGCCCACGGTGAGCTTGCGGACGCTCTTCCCGAAGTAGAAGCGGGAGGCCTCCTCCACCCCGTAGCGGCGGTGCCCGAAGTAGATCTGGTTCAGATACAGGTAGAGGATCTCGTCCTTCGAGAGGTTCTGCTCCAGCCGCGGCGCGAGGACGAACTCCTTCAGCTTGCGCTTCACCCGCCACTCGTTCTGCAGGAGGAAGGTCTTCACCACCTGTTGGGTGATGGTGGAGCCGCCGCAGCCGAAACGACCGCGGAACACGCCGCGCACCGCGCAGCGCGCGATGGCGAGGTAGTTCACGCCGCCGTGCTCGTAGAACTTGGCGTCCTCCGAGGCGAGCACCGCCTTCTTCAGCACCTCCGGGATCTGATCGAACGGCACCACCGTCCGGCGCTCCCGGTAGAACTCGAACACCTCGCTGCCGTCGCTGCCGTAGACGCGGGTGGCGATGAGCGGCTGGTAGTCCTTCAGCGTGTCGAAGGCGGGCAGGCCGTGAGTGGCCGCCCAGACGAAGCCGCCGCCGCCCATGCCCAGCAGCGCGACGGCCGCCAGCGCGAGCACCCGGCGGCGGGTCCGTAGCAGGCGGCGGACGTGGGCGAGGGCACGGGCCCTGAGGGAGTGGGCTGAGATCACGGCGAGGACGCGGTCGGCGGGAGTATCCACGGCCATCCGACCCTATATGACAACCGGCGCGGCTGGGAATTCCGGCCGGGCGGTCGAGGGCGTTCCACCGGGGGCCACAGGTTTTCTTTGACAGGCGCGGCGAACGGAGCGACATAAGCGGACAACCACCGTTCCGTTTCGATCTCGCGAGGAGAAGACATGCGCCGCGCATTCCTGCTTTCGCTGTCCGTCACCGCCCTCTTCCTGGCCGGTTGCCCATCCAAGCCCAAGAACGGCGAGTGCACGTCGAGCGACGACTGCAAGGCGCAGGAAGGCTACGGCAAGGTGTGCGTGCAGGGCCGCTGCCAGGAGTGCGCAGCCGACACCGACTGCCAGGCCGGCTTCGTCTGCCGCGAGAACAAGTGCGCGCCGCGTCCCGAGTGCGTCCAGGACGCGGACTGCGGCGCCGGCAAGGCGTGCCAGGCCGGGAAGTGCGTGGCGTCGGCCCCCAAGCCGGAGTGCGACAGCGACGCACAGTGTGGGCCGAACCAGGCGTGCACGGGCGGCAAGTGCGTGGCGTCGCAGAAGCAGAGCGCCGCCGACCCGGCCGCGGCCTGCGGCGGCGAGGAGCGCGCCGTCCACTTCGCGTTCAACAGCGCCGATCTCGACCCGCAGGCGCGCACCTCGCTCGAGACGGTGGCCGGCTGCCTGAAGCAGGTGAAGGGCGCGCGCCTCTCCGTCGAGGGTCACTGCGACGAGCGCGGCACGACGGAGTTCAACCTGCACCTCGGCGAGCGCCGCGCCGAGTCGGTGAAGAAGTACCTCGTCAACCTGGGCATCGATGCCAAGACGGCGAAGACCGTCAGCTACGGCAAGGAGCGCCCGGTGTGCAGCGAGGGCAACGAGGACTGCTACGCGAAGAACCGCCGCGGCGTGGTGAAGGGCGAGACCGCGGACCGCATGTGAGCAGGGCCCCGCTCCTCGCCCTCCTGTGCGCCTCCGCCTGCTGGGTCCCCGTCGAGCGGGGCCGGCAGATGGAGGGGCGTATCCAGCGCCTGGAGGGCGAGAGCGAGATCTCCGCCAAGCAGCTCGACGAGCAGCGCGCCGTCGTGCGCGAGCGGGTGGCGGCCGTCGACACCAAGATCGCCGAGGTGCAGCGCAAGCTCGATGAGCTGAACGCCACCGCCCACCGGAGCGGCGCCGACCTGGCGGTGAGCCAGGATCGGCTCGCCGAGGAGGTGCGGCGGCTGAACGGCACGCTCGAGGAGCTGTCGCACCGGCTCGACCTCCTCGACCGGGCGGTCGCCGCCCAGAAGAACGACACCGATGCCCGGTTCGCCGCGCTGAAGGGGGCTGGCGCGCTCGATGAGTACGAGGGGCGCCGCAAGGTGTTGGAGCTGAAGCTCCCCGCCAACCCGGGTGACTTCCTGGCGCTGGCGCAGGGCCAGGAGGCGAAGGGCGAGCGGGCCGTGGCGCGGGCGCTCTACGAGGATTTCGTGAAGAAGTGGCCCAGCGACGCGCGAGCGGCTGACGCACACTTCCGGCTGGGTGAGCTGTGGTACGGCGACAAGCGCTGGCGCGAGGCGATCCTCGAATACGGCAAGGTGGCGCAGGACTTCCCGCGCTCCGACAAGGCGCCCGACGCTCTTCTTCGAACCGGGGAGGCGATGGTGGCGCTCGACCTGAAGGACGATGCCCGCCGCCTGTTCGAGGAGGTCTCGGCCCGCTATCCGAAGTCGACCGCCGCAAAGCGTGCCCAGGCGCGCCTCGCCGAGCTCGCCCCGCCGAAGCGGAAGGCGCCGGCGAAGAAGGCGCGCTGAAGGGTTTCGCCGGGACTCCCCTGGGCCGCGCACCCATCCGTGGGTGTGCAAGCACCCGTCTCGCGTACCCTGTGCTCGGCACGGCCGAGATTGCCGGGTCAGCCGCGGAGCCCCTGCCAAACTACCGAAATAGCTGACGTGTCGCTGGTCGGCTTCGGCGGGGGAGGTCATGGCACGGCAGCCGCAAGACCCGGTCCCCAGCGTCTGCCTCAGCGGGCGCGGGAGGGTGCGGCGATGATGACGCGGCGAGTTCCGATCGGCGAGCGGCTGAAGCAGGAAGGTCACATCGACACCTGGCAGCTCCAGAGCGCCATCGCGCACCAGCGCAACTGGGGCGGGCGCCTGGGAGAGGCGCTGGTGGGGCTCGGCTTCGTCCCGGAGAAGGTGGTCCTCGCCGAGGTGGCGCGCCAGCTCGAGGTGCCGTTCGTCGAGATCCGGAACCGCCGAGTGCCGAGCGCCACGGTCGATCTCCTACCGGCGAAGCTCATCCGCAGCCGGCGCGTCTTTCCGCTCGTGCTGAGCGTGCGCTCCCGCCGTGGGCCCCTCGTCCTCGCCACCGCCGAGCCACAGAATCTGGCGGTGCTCGACGAGGTGAGGTTCGCCACCGGGATGGCAGTGCAGCCGGTCCTGGTGAGCGAGCGCGACCTCGACGGCCTCATCGCGCGCCACCTCGATGGCCCCGAGCCGGAGCTGCGCGCTGCCCCTCGCCGGGCTCCACCGCTGCCGCCGCCTCTGCCTCGGCACGCCACGCCCTTCGCGCTCCGGCCATTCCCGAGCGGGGTGAATTAGCCCCGCCGTCACCCCTCGTCGTCGTCTGCCGACACCGCGGCCGGGTCGCGGCCCTCGTTCTGAAGGCCCCACTGCCCGATCCGCTTCATGACGGTGCTCTTCGCGATCTGCAGCTCCTTCACCACCGCCGCGCGCTTGCCGCGATGGCGGCGCAGGGAGAGCCGGATCGCCTCCCGCTCCAGATCCTCGAGCGTCAGCCCCCGCACGTAGAGCGAGTCGTCGTCGCCGGCGCCACCGGCGCCACGCGCGTCCTCGAACGTCACCACCGCGGCCGGGATGACGACGCCCTCGCCGCGGAAGAGCAGCGCGCGCTGCACCACGTTCTTGAGCTGACGGACGTTGCCCGGCCAGTCGTACCCGTCGAGCTTGGTGAGCGCCTCGTCGGAGAAACGGAGCGCCAGGCCGCGCGGGGCCGCCCGGGCGAGGAAGTGCTCCGCCAGCGCCCGCACGTCGCCCCGGCGAGCGCGGAGCGGCGGGATGGTCAGGGGGACGACGCAGAGCCGGTAGTAGAGGTCCTCGCGGAACTTGCCTGCCCGCACCTGCGACTGAAGATCGCGGTGGGTGGCGGCCACCACCCGGACGTTCACCGTCAGCGGACGGGAGGCACCCACCCGCTTCACCTCGCCCAGCTCGAGCGTGCGCAGGAGCTTCGGCTGCAGGTCGATGGGCAGCTCGCCGATCTCGTCGAGGAAGATGGTCCCGCCGTCGGCCTCCTCGAAGGCGCCCTTGCGCAGCCGCTCGGCCCCGGAGAAGGCGCCCTTCTCGTGGCCGAACAGCTCGCTCTCGATGAGCGACTCGGCGATGGCCGAGCAGTTGACCGGGATGAAGGCCCGCTCACTCCGGCCGGAGAGCCGGTGCAGGGCGCGGGCCACGAGCTCCTTGCCGGTGCCGGTCTCGCCGAGGATGGTGACCGCGGCATCGGCGGGCGCCACCCGCTCCACCAGGTCGAACAGCTGGCGCAGGGCGGGCGAGGACGAGACCATCCCCTCGAACGGCGCGCGCGAGCGGGTGGGGCGCTCCGTCTCCAGCACGAGCTCGGTTTCGCCGAGCGCCACCGGCAGGCCGGGCGGCAGCTCCGCCTCGGTGACGCGCAGGCCGCCGAGCAGCGTGCCGTTCGTGGAGCCGACGTCGCGCACGCGCCAGCGCGTGCCGCGCCGCTCGAGCCGCAGGTGGCGCGCCGAGACGAACGGGTCCGCCAGCACGAGGTCGTTGCCGGCGTCCTTGCCGATGGTGAACGTGTCCTCCTCGAGCGGGAGCACGCGCTCGCGCCCGCCCGTGCGGACGCGGAGCGCGGTGGCCGGCGGGGCCGGCGGCTCGTCGGGCGCGCGCACGACCGTCCCGCCTCCGTGCCGGGTGGCGCCGTCTTCGCCGGCACCGGTCACCCGGAAGAGCGCGCGCCACGCCCCGAGCGCGAGCTCGGCGCCGTCCTCGAGCCGCGCCTCGTGCACCGCCTCCGGGCCGACCCGCGTCCCGCGCCCGGAGTGATCGACGAGCCACCAGCGATCCCCGCGCGGCTCGACGGCGGCCTGGACGCGCGAGAGGGCCGGGTCGGGCAGGGTCACGTCGCAGTCGGGCGAGCGGCCGACGGTGGTCCTTCCCGTGATCGCCACGCGGAGGAGCTCCTCGCCGTGGCGGTAGAAGGCGAGCTCGGGCATGGTCCGACCTTAGCGCAGCCATTCCGCTCCGTGAAGTGAGGAGTTGGGCGCAGCCATGCCGTACCGTGAAGTCGCGCCCGCCGGCCACCGGCTCAGCCGTGCACCAGCTCCTCGAAGTCGCGCCGGCCCTTCAGCGCGTCGAACATCGGATCGGCGGCCAGCCAGTGCCGCACCTTGGCACGGTCGGCGGCGAGGGCGAGGCCGAGCGCGGCCAGCGCCGCCTCGGGCCTGCCCCACAGGGCGTACAGCGCGGCGCGGTTGTAGTTGAGGAGGAGATCGTCTGGCGAGAGCGCGCCCGCGCGGGAGTAGGCGCGCTCCGCCTCGGCGTAGAAGCCCTTCTGCGCATAGCAGATGCCGAGGTCGAGGTGCGCCTCGAACCCATCCGGCTCGAGCCGCACCACCTCCTTCAGCTGTCCGATGGCGGCGCGGTAGTCGCCCTCGTCCATGCGCAGTGCCGCCAGCTCGTGGCGCGGGAACGGATCCTCGGGCTCGAGCGCGATGGCGCGCTCGAGCTCCTGCACCGCCTCCTCGTTCTTTCCCTGGTCGGCGTAGGTGAGGCCGAGGTTGAGGTGCGCGTCCGGGTAGGCCGGATCGAGGCGGATCGCGTCCTGATACTCCGCGACCGCCACGTCCGGTCCGTGCGTGGCGAGGAAGCAGGCGAGGTTGTAGTGCGCGGTGGCGCTGTCCGGCTCGAGCCGGATGGCGGTCAGGTACTCCTGCAGGGCCTCCCGCCACTGCTTCTTCTCCGAGTACACCGTGGCGAGGTTGTCATGCGCGTGCGCGGAGTGGGGGTCGAGCGCGATCGCCTTCTGGAATTCGTTGATCGCCTCGTCGAGCCAGCCGCGATCGGCCAGCTCGATGCCGCGCGAGTTGTGCGCGTCGGAGAGGGTCGAGGGATCCTGGTCGCGGCTCACGCCGTCGAGTCTAGCCGGGCGCCGGGCGGCGCGCAGGCGCGGGTGCACGCGAGCGTTGACGCCCCCGCCGCCGAGCGGGCATGCTCGTCTGCTCCCGGATGGCCCTCTACACGCTTATGTCCCCCGACCAGCTCGCGGACGTCCTCGCGTGCTACGGGCTGCCGCCACCGACGCGCACGCTCCCCGAGCCGAAGGGGAGCGTCAACACGAACTACCACCTGTGGTCGGGCGGGCGACGCTGGTTCCTGCGCCTCAACGAGGGGAAGACCCGCGACGACGTCGCCTTCGAGGCGCAGGTGCTGCGCTTCCTCGCCGGCCACCGCTTCCCGGCGGCTCCGCTCGTGCTCACCCCCGGCGGCGACGCGCAGATCGAGGTGGCCGGACGGCCCGCCATGCTCTTCGCCTTCGCCGAGGGCGAGGAGCTGGAGCGCGGCGACGTGACGCCCGAGCGCTGCCGCCGCATCGGGTCGGAGCTCGGGCGGCTGCACGCGCTCGCGTCCGCCTTCCCGGCCGCCCGGCCGAACCCTTACCGCTGGGCGCGCGTCGCGGAGTGGGTGCGCGAGCTCGAGCCAGACGGCGGCGGCGACGCGCTGGTGGCCCCGGCGCTGCCCATGCTGCGGGACGAGCTCCTGCGCACGGAGCAGCTGCCCGAGGCGCCGCGCGGCCTCGTGCACGGCGACCTCTTCCTCGACAACGTGCTGTGGGTGGGCGAGCGCGTCTCGGCGCTCCTCGACTGGGAGATGAGCTGCGTCGACGCCCTCGCCTACGACCTGGGGGTGATGGTGAACGCGTGGTGCTACGGCGAGCGGTACGACCCGCAGCTGGCGCGCGCTCTCTTCGAAGGCTACCGGTCGGAGGTGGCGCTCCCCCCTGCCACCGCCGACGCGCTCTATCCTTACGCGCGGTACGTGGCGCTCCGCTACACCGCCTCTCGCATCCACGCCTTCCACCGCGCCGCGCTCTCGGCCGACCGGCTGGCCTGGAAGGACTGGACCCGCTACCGCGACCGGTTGGGGACGCTGAGGGCGATGGGCGAAGACGCCTTCCGCGCGCTCGTAAGAGTGTGACGCCGAGAGCGGAGGGTTACAACCCACTCACGAAGAGCCAGTGGCCGCCCTCCCGGACGAGCTGCATCCGGTGCGAGTCGTTGGCCTGTTTCGCCACCTCGCCGCCCTTGGTCTGGATGCGGTAGTGCTCGTCGTAGAAGACGTAGGCGAAGGCCTTGTCGCCCTCGACGTCGATGCGGCGCACCCCGAGCTGGAGCCGCAGGGCGTTGATCTGCTTGTAGTCGGCGGTGAGCCGCTTCTTCAAGAGCTCGTAGTCGACGTCGTCGGCCGGGTCGGGTGTCCCTGCGGTGTCGAAGTAGTTCGGCGAGGCGAGCGCCAGCACCGCGGCCGCATCCCGCTTCTCGGCGGCCTGGCGATAGGCGTCGATGGCCGCCACCACGGCGCGCGTGTCGGGGGTGTCCCGGATCTCGGTGCCCGGAATGCGGCGCGGCGCGCAGGCGAGGACGGTCAGCCCGGCGACGACGAGGACGGCGGTGTCGAGGCGCATGGCGCCGTTAAAACCCGGCCCCCGCGCGCCGTCAACTGCTGCGCCGGTGACCCGCGTCGCGGATGGGGTGTCGCGTGCGGGGCTCGCGCGGCGCGCGGGGGGTGATCAGATTGCCGGTCCACGAATCGTGCGGCGACTCCCAGCTCGCACCGGTCGGACGGTGGCGAGATCCCCCCAGCCCCGCGAGGTAACGCCATGAAGCATGAGGTCCTTTTCGTCTCCGCCGTGGTCGTCGTGCTCCTCGCCTGCTCGAACAAGGCGCGTACGTACGAGGGGGGCGCCTCCACCGAGCCCGCTTCACCCGCCAGCGCAGAGCCGGCCGCAATCCAGCCCTCCGACCTCTCGCCGGAGCAGGTCCGGCTCGTGCAACGCTCGCTCGTCGATCGCGGCTTTGCCGTCGATCCCGGGGGCACCTTCGACGACCGCACCCAGACGGCGCTCATGGACTTCCAGCGCGCCCGCGGGCTGCCGGCGACGGGCAAGCTGAACCAGCCCACCATCGACGCGCTCGGGCTCGACCCGCGCGACGTGATGCCGGTCCGCGGAACCGTGGCTGCTCCGGACGACCTGCGCACCGGCGACGAGGGGTACCGCGCCCCGGGCGACGCCGGCGCATCGGCCGCTCCCGGCAACAATCCGCTCCGTTAGTAAGCAGGTCTCGGGAAGCGGGCGGCGGCGCGCTCGATGGGCACCGCCAGCGCGACGTTCGGCTCGCGCCTCAGCGCGAGGTCGACGATGCCCACCAGGGCGCCGCGTCGATCGAGCACCGGACCGCCGCTCGCCCCTGGCCGCACCGCCGCAAAGAAGGCCAGGTAGCGCGACCCCGCGAAGGCCCGCGCCGTGGCGAGGACATGGGCGTCGGTCGTCCCGCAGCGCGCCTCCGGGCAGCCGGAGTAGGCGATCGGATCGCCGACCACGAGCGCCGCCGCGGAGCCGACAGGAGGGCCGGCCTCCAGCGCCCCCGCCACCTCCAGCAGCGCAAGATCGAGGGAGGGCTCCCGGTCGACGATGCGCGCGAGCAGCGGCGGGCGCCCGGGCACGACCACCTCGATCCCGCCGTCCGCCACCTCTTCGACCACGTGCAGGGCGGTCAGCACGCGCCCGGCCGGAGCGTCCCAGACCACGCCCGATCCCCAGAAGCGGCCGCCGCGCACCACCACGGCGGCCTCGGGCGGCGCGAAGGGCCCGGACTGGGAAGCGAGGGCGAGTGCGGTGAGCAGGGGGAGGAGCACCTGCCCGTGACGCTAGCAGGTAGGGGCCAGGCACGGTCAATGGCACGGGGGCGCCGCGGCGGGCGCTTGCCAGTCCTCCCACCCGCCTCTACATTGCCGGCCCATGTCGACCGCGAGCTTCGACGCGCTGAAGAAGTTCTTCGAGACCTCGGAGGTCGCCCGCAAGGCGACGCGGCCGCTGGACCCCGGCGCCGAGGTGGCGCTCCAGCTCGACGGCGGGCCGGCCCGGTTCAGCATGGCGGGCGGCAAGGCCCAGGTGGCTCAGGGACCCGCCGTGAATCCCGACTTCACGCTCATCCTGCCCGACGGGGCGGTGAATCGCATCACCGCGCTGAAGAGCGACGACGTGGGCGAGTTCGGGATCGAGTTCTTCAAGCTCATCCTGGAGTCCGACCCCGCTCAGAAGGCGCGGGTGAAGATCGACGCGCCGACGAGGCAGCTCCTCTCTCACGGCTATCTGGGCGTGCTGGCGCAGGGCGGGCTGAAGGTGACCTGGTGGCTGCTCAAGAACGGGGTGAAGAACCCCAAGGCGGCCATCGAGAAGCTGCGCGGCTCGTGACGCGGTCCCGCCGTGGGTCTCAAGCCCACGCCGGCGGGGCCTTGGAGGGATCCTTCACTGGCGGCGCGGGTGGGCGGGCGGGCGGCTCTCGCACGTCGGGACCGTGGCCTGCGCCGCGATCCGGCTCCTCGACGGGCGGGTTCCCGCGCGGCTTCGGAGCAGGGGCGGGAGGGCGGGGCGGGTCGGGCGAAGGTCCGCGGGTCGGCATTCACCTCGTCTAGCCACGCCTCCCGCGCGCTTCAAGGTGGCGCGCGGGAGGCATCGCGCTCGAACGTGCACCGCCGCGCCGCGTCGGCGAACTGCTCCCGCTGCGCACCGGGCTCCGCCTCGGCGGCGGCCGCCCCCCACGCAGCGACGCCGGCGTCCCACCGCCGCGTGCGGCAGAGCGCCTCGGCCCGCATGCGCCTGGCCTCCAGCCGGAACGCGGGTCCGGGGAGCGACGACGGGGGGAGCGCATCGAGCACCTCGAGCGCGCCGGCGGCATCGCCGTCGAGGAGGCGCGCGCGCGCGGCGAGATAGCGCGCCAGCGGCGCGGCGCTCGTCTCGAGCTGGGCGCGTCCGTCCGCCTCCCCGAGGAGCCAGGGCTGGACGGCCGCCCGCAGCGAGGGGTCGTGGGCCGCCAGGAGCCGCGCCCGCAGCGAGCGCGCCTCGGCGCCCTCGGCGCCGAGCGCGAGCGCAGCCGCGTAGCGAGCGGCCGCGGCGGCCCCGTCCGCCTCCCGCAGGCGCAGATCTCCGAGGGCGACGAGGAGGGCGGAACGGAGCGAGGCCCGCCCGCCCGCCGCCTCCGCGCGGCCGAGCGCTTCGCCGAGCAGCGCCTCGGCGCGGTCGAGGTCCCCCTTCGCCCGCCAGCCCTCCGCCGCCGCGCGCAGATAGGCGGGATCGCCGCCGGCGAGCTGTGAGGCGCGCCGGTAGAGCGCCTCCGCCCGCGCGCTCTGCCCGGACGCCGCCTCGGCGGCGGCGGTGGCCTCGAGGCTGGCCAGCTCGCGCGCGCAGGCGCGGGCGAAGACGCTGCCGCGCTCGAACCGCGCCTCGGCCTGGGCAGCCAGCGCGGGCGGCACCGCAACGGCATCGAGGAAGCGGTGCCACTCCGCCTCGAGCGCGGCGAGCGGCTTCCCGAGCGCTCGCGCGACGTCGTCCTCGCGGTAGGCGGCGAGGACGGCGGGCGCGCCGTACCGGTCGAGGAGGTAGCGCAGGAAGCTGCCCGCGGCGGTGTAGGCCCGGGCGGGAGCGGCGCCGAAGAACCCGGTCGCCCCGAGCAGCGCGTCGAGCGCCGGCAGCCTGCCCTGGTCGCGCAGCGCGCGCGTCCAGGCGTGGATGTCGAAGCTCCCGGCCGGCACATCGACCGCCACCGCCAGCCCCTCGACCAGCCCCGGGTTCACGAGCACGAGCGCGCGCGCCGGCACGCGGAGCGGACCTCGCGCCACGGCCGAGGCGAGCGCGTGGACGAGCTCGTGGCGAAGGACGGGGTGCGGCACCCCCTGCTCGTGGACGTGGATCTCCGCGAGCCACGGCTTCGTGAAGCTGGTATGGCCAGCCCCCACCAGCCGCCGCTTCTCGGCCGGGCTGCGGTAGAGCCACACCGTGGCGCGCGGGGGCCGTGGGAGGCCGAGCGCTCGCGCCACCGCCTGCGCGTCGTACTCACAGTCGCGGAGGATGCGCTCCGCCTCCGGATCGCTCTTCTCGCGGGCGAAGTGCACGACGCAGCGGGGGCCCTCGCGCACGGCGCCCAGGGCGCTCGAGAGCTCGCTCCGGGTGGCGGTGTGCCCGCCGAGGAGGTTGAGCGCGACCGCGCACGCCACGGCCGCGCCGAACGCCAGGACGCGTGTCGCGCGAGCTCGCGCCGTGACGACCGACGTGCCCGCCAGCACGGCGCAGCTCCACGCCAGCGTCCCGGCCCGGAACAGCAGGAGCCGTTGGTCGACCTCCAGCGCCTCGTCGTAGAGCGGCCCTGGCCAGAAGCCGAGCAGGTGGTCGTGGGCGGTGGCGGTGGGGCCGTAGTACCCGACGGCGAGCGTCGCGCCGAGCGAGCCGAGCGCCACGAGCGCGTAGAGGAGGGCGGCCCTGCGCCGACGCCCCTGCGCGAGGAGGCCGCAGCCCGTGCCGAGCGCCGCCGCGAGGAGCGCGGAGGGGAGGGCGGCGAGGGCGAACAAGGCGGCCCCGCCGAACGGCCGGCAGGGCGTGGCCAGCGCTGCGCGGGTGGCGGCAGCCGTGAAGAGCAGCGCCAGCAGCGCGAGCAGCGCAAGCGCGGCGGCGGCGAAGGGGCGAAGGACGCTCGGGGTCGAGGTCGCGGTCGAGGTCGGGGTCGAGAGCTCCCTCCGCGCCGCGGCGATCCCGAGCGCCGGCCCGAGCAAGAGCGCCGACGCGAGCGAGGCGATGAGGCCGAGCTCGAAGCCCGGCACCTCGAGCAGCGGCAGCGCTCCTCCGGCCAGGCCGAGGGCGAGGAGCCCCGCGGCGGCGAGGAGTGTGGGCGGCGCGCGCAGGAGCGCGCCGGCCATGGCGAGGAGGCGCGGCTCGTTCATGCCCGCCATCTGCGATAGCATGCGCCGGGATGATGGAACATCGCCACCACACGCGTGCGCCCATCGAGCTCGAGGTCGGCTACAAGCGTCTGAACAGCTTCTTCGCCGAGTACACGAGGAACATCTCGAAGGGCGGCACCTTCATCAAGACGAAGAAGCCGCTCCCGGTGGGGACGCGGTTGCTCTTCCGGCTGGTGGTGCCGACCTGTGCGGAGCCCTTCCAGGTCACGGGCGAGGTGGTGCGGGCCGAGGACACCTCGGCCGATCCCGGGATGGCGATCCGGTTCGTGTGGACGGCCGACGGCGAGCGGGCCGGCTTCGAGGCTGCGGTCGAGAAGCTGATGATCGAGGCGCTCGGGACTCACGTCGCCGCCGAGCTGCTGAAGCACCGCTCGTGAGGGAGCTGCGTTTCCTCAACGCGCCGCGTCGCCCTCGAGGCGGACCCGATCGCCCACCTTCACCCCGCGCGCCGCCGCGAAGCCGGCGTTCACCTCCAGCACGAAGCGGCTCGGGCGCCCCACCGAGCGCGGCTCCGTGGAGAGCGGAACGGCGCGCTCGACGATGCCGACCACCTCGCGGCGCTCGTCGATGAAGATCATGTCGAGCGCGAGCAGGGTGTTCTTCATCCAGAAGGCGTGCTCGGCACTCTCCGGAAACACGAACAGCATCCCCTCGTCCGGGCCGAGCTTCTCGCGGAACATGAGCCCGCGCGCCTGCTCCGCCTCGGCTCGCATCACCTCGACTGCCACGGTGCTCACGCGGCCGGAGGGGCTCTCCAGGACGACGCGCGCCGGCGGGCGAGCCGCGTCGGGCCCCGAGGCGCGGTCGGCAGGCGCGGAGGGGGCGCAGCAGGCGGCCAGCGCGAGCATGACGACGAGGAGACCCGCCCGCGGAGTCCGCCCCGGCATGGGCTTCACTGAGCGGGGAGTGGGGCGGCGCAGTAGGTCGAGAACTGCCCCGTGGCGCCGAGGTACTTCTGCTTCGTCGCCGGATCGAGGTTGGCGAGGAAGACGTCGTCGAGGATGACCTTCCGGCACGAGAGGCCGGTCTCGCTCGGCGAGCAGTCGTTGTCGGCGACGCACGGCTTCGAGCAGTAGGCCCCCGACCTCGTCGGGGTCGTGAGCTTGCTCGTGAGCTGGGAGCGAAGGCAGACGAGGTTGTCGCACGCGGTGTTGCCGGTCTCGAGGTAGTCGGCCACCACCGGCTGCGGGACGGCGACGGTGAGATCGCAGTCCCCACCCACGTCGGGCGCCTGGCAGGCGGTGAGCGCGGCGAGTCCGGCGGTGAAGGCGAGGGCGGCAGTGCGCATCCGCGCGAAGGGTTAGCACGCGACCCCCCCGCCATCAAGGGACGCGCGCCGCCGACCGGCACCCACCTGCACCCCGAATGAAAGTGCAGTCCAGTCCCTTGTGAAGGGGACGATCCGTTGCCGGCTCCGGAAAGTCGTACTAGCATGCGCCGTGGCGTTGACTCCCAGGATATCCTTGGATCTACAAAGACATACATCCACCTTCCTCGCGCTCTTGGCCCTCCCGCTGCTCGCGTGGGCCGAGCCTCCGGAAGCCCCCGGGCTCGATCTGAGCCAGCCGCCGCCCGATGCGCAGAGCGCTCCGTCGAAGGGGACGAACGCTCCCCCGAAGAAGGAGGCGGAGTCTCCGCTGGGGGCGGGCGAGAGCGACGTCGCGCTCGGCGATCGCGTCAAGGCGGTCCAGCGCAAGGGGTTCCTGAAGCGCCACCGCTTCGAGCTCGGGGTCTCGCTCCCCGTCACCGTCAACGACGCCTTCTACGAGAAGTTCGGGATGGGCGGCAAGCTCGCCTACAACCTCGAGGACAGCTTCGCGCTCTCGCTGCGCGGTGCCTACTACACGCAGTTCCGCACGAGCCACGCCAAGGAAGGCAAGGTCGCCTTCTCCAGCCAGCTCCTCCAGAGCCAGCTCAACGGACAGGCCATGCTCGACGGCATCTGGTCGCCCATCTACGGGAAGGCGGCCTGGCTCGGCTCGAGCATCGTGCATTTCGATCTGTACCTCCTGGCCGGCTTCGGCGCGGTGTGGAGCGCCACCAGCCAGGCTCCGCGCAAGGAGGGGCCGCACATCGCCACCGACTTCGGCGGCGGGATCCGCTTCTACCCGAAGAGCTGGCTCGCGCTCGACACGGGCGTCATCGCGACGCTCTATCCGGATCAGCCCGTCACCACCGCCCCCAGCACCGTGCAGAACGTCGTGGCGGCGCAGATCGGCTTGACCGTGTTCTTCCCCTTCAACTTCGAGTACGTCTACCCATGAGCGCGCGAGCCACCGCCGCCTTCGCCGCCGCGCTCGTCGCGCTTGCCCCCGTGGCGGCGCGCGGCAGCGCCGCCGACGCGTTCGAGAACAAGGTGAAGCCGGTCTCGGGCCAGCTCTACCGCAAGGCGGGCAAGCTCGAGCTGACCATCCCGGCCGGCGTCGTCTCGGTGAACGACGCCTTCTTCACGAAGTACATGGCGGGGGCGAAGCTCACCTATCACCTGAGCGAGTCCTGGTCGCTCGGCGTGAACGGCTCCATCGGGACCTCGAGCGCGACCGGCTCGACCTCGATCTGCAGCGTCAACACGGACCCGAACAACCCGGCGTGCAAACCTGCCGTCAACGCGCAGCTCAACCAGGTGCCGGGCGACATCAAGTGGATCGCCGGCGGCGAGGTCGGCTTCTCGCCGCTGTACGGCAAGCTCAACCTGTTCGGCGAGAAGGCGCTGCACTTCGATCTCTCCCTGCTCGTCGGGGCCGACCTCGTCTCGTACCGCGACGTCCTGGGGGCGACGCAGGCGAACGCCGGCGCCACCCCCGGTACGGTCTCCACCCCAGGCGGGCACGTCGGCATCGGCGCACGCCTCTTCTTCGCCCGCTTCATGGCGCTCCGCCTGGAGCTGCGCGACGTCTTCTACAAGGTGTCGGCACTCCCCACCGGCAACCTCCAGACGCAGCTTCTGGCCGAGGCCGGCCTCTCCTTCTTCATCCCGGTCGGTCATCACGACGAGCCCTGAACCGTGCGCGCCATGTCCTTCCACCTCCGCCCGCTCGGCCTCCTGGCCGCCCTCGCGCTCGCCGCGCCCGCGGCGGCGCAGCTCGGCATCGACCTCAACGCCGACGAGCGGGCGAAGGAGGAGCAGCAGCGGAAGGATCGGCAGGAGAAGCGCCGGCCCGAGGCGAAGCCAGCCCCCCGCCCGCAGGCGCCGGTCACCATGCCGGGGCTCGACATCGGCGCCCCCGGCGCGCGCAAGGGCGAGGCGGCCCAGCGCATCGCCCTCGCGAACCAGGTGTTCAAGCGTGGCGACTTCGAGGAGGCGGCGCTCGCCTTCGACGCGATCCTGCGCGATCCGGGGCTCCCCGAGGCGCACGACGAGGCGCGCTACCAGCTGGCGAAGAGCCTGTACCGGCTCGAGCTCTACCACTCGTCCCTGGCGCAGCTCGATCAGATCCTGCAGCGCGGTCCCCAGGGGACGAAGTACTTCCACAACGCGCTCGAGTGGCTCTTCCAGGTGGGCAAGAAGACGGTCAACGAGGCGGTCATCGTGAACCAGGTGGCGCGCTACGCGAACGGCGCGCTGCCCCCCTCCTCGCAGGACGCCTTCACCTACCTCCTCGCCCGCTACTCGTACGAGCGCGGGCACGCGCTCTCCGAGGCGGGGCAGCAGGCCGAGGCGAGGCGGGCCTACGACGAGGCGCACCGGCTGGCCGGGCAGGTGCGGCTCGAGGCCGGGAGCCGCGCGGCGTCCGGCCAGGGCGACGATCCCGGCGCGACCGAGGGCGACCTCCACGCCAAGGCGCGCTTCCTGGAGGGCCTCGTGCAGTACGCGCAGGGGAACGGCGCGGCCGCCGTGGAGTCGTTCAAGGACGTGGTGCGGCTCACGAACCCGAAGCGCGGCCGGGCGCCCGATCTGCGGCTCCGCGAGCTTTCGTTCTTGCAGCTGGCCCGCATTCACTACGAGCACAAGCAGAACCGCTACGCGATCTTCTACTACGACAAGATGCCGTGGGGCGGCGAGAGCTGGCTCGAGGGGCTGTGGGAGGCGTCCTACGCCCACTACCGCGTCGGCGACTACGAGAAGACGCTCGGGAACCTGCTCACGCTCCAGTCTCCCTACTTCCGGGACGAGTGGTTCCCGGAGTCGTGGATCCTGAAGGCGATCGTCTACTACGAGAACTGCCGCTACCCCGAGGCGCGCGCCATCCTGGACGAGTTCCACGGTGCGTACGAGGGTGTCCACGCCGAGCTGGATCGCCTCACGACCGAGCGCACCACCCCGACCGCCCTGTTCGACCTGCTCGACGAGACGCAGAAGGGGCGCGGGGCGGGGGCGCGGCCGGTGCTGCGGCGCGTGCTGAAGGTCGCCTTCACCGATCGCGACGTGAAGCGGCTCGACGACTCCATCCTGGAGGTGGAGAAGGAGCTGGACGTCGGGCTGGGCGAGCGGCGCGCGGCCTTCCGCGGGTCGGCGCTGGCGAAGGACCTGCGCGCGCAGCTGGCCGCCGAGCGCAAGCGGCTGGTGGAGGAGGCCGGCGCCCGGACCCGCGCCAAGCTCGAGTACGAGCGCGATGGCCTGCGCGAGCTCCTGCAGCAGGCGCTCCGCATCAAGATCGAGGTGGCGCGCAAGGAGCGCGAGGCGCTCGAGGGGGCGCTCACGCGAGGCGGGCAGGTCGACGTCCTGCGAGACTACCGCTTCTCGAGCGCGGTCTCCGACGAGCACCTCTACTGGCCGTACGACGGTGAGTTCTGGCGCGACGAGCTCGGGACCTACACCTACACGATGACGAAGGGCTGCCGCGACACCACGGCGCGCGCCGCGCGCTAGCAGCCCGCGAGGATCCCATGCCGCGTCGCGCCCTCCTCAGCCTGCTCGCGCTCCTTCTGGTCCATGCACCGAGCGTGCGTGCGGCCGAGCCCCGGGCCGCCGCTGCCGCGACGGCGAAGGACGCCGCGCTGGGCAAGAAGAAGACCGCCGCGCCCGACGCCTCGCTGGCCGGGTCGATCGAGGCGAAGGGGACCCCGGCCGAGGCGTCGGGACCGAAGCTCGACTTCGAGACCTTCCGCTTCGCCATCGAGGGGCAGGTCTCCGGCAAGCGCCGCGAGGAGATCACCGACCTGGAGCAGCTCATCCGGCTCGGCGGCACGCCGGTGGAGATGCCGCAGTGGCTGTTCCGGCTAGCCGAGCTGCACTGGGAGGAGGCGCAGCACCTCTTCTTCGAGGCGAACCGCCGGGACGACGCGGTGGTGGCGGCGAAGGGCGATCCCGCGCGGCAGGAGCGGCTTCGAGCGGAGCGGAAGGATCTCGAGGAGCGCTCGCGCGCCGAGCAGGCCCAGGCCGTGGCGCGCTACCGCGAGATCGCGAAGCGCTTCCCGAGCTACCCCCGCCTCGACGAGGTGGTCTTCTTCCTGGGCGAGAACCTGTGGAAGCAGAACCGCCGCAAGGAGGCGCTCGACGCGTACAAGGTGCTCATCCAGCGGTTCCCCAAGTCGCGCTACGTGCCGGACGCCTGGATGGCCTTCGGCGAGCACTACTTCGACATCGCCGACAAGGGCAACCGCCAGCAGACGCTGCGCAAGGCGCTCGAGACCTACAAGCGCGCCGCCGCGTACACCGAGTCGAGCGTCTACGGTTACGCGCTCTACAAGCAGGCCTGGGTCTATTACAACCTCGGCGACTGGGCCGAGGCGCTCGATCTGTTCAAGGCGGTCATCTTCTTCGGCGACCTGCCCACCTCGACCGTGGCCCCGGACAAGAAGCTCGCCCTCGCCCGCGAGGCGCGCAAGGACTACGTCCGCACCTACAGTCACGTCGGCTCCCCCAAGGCGGCGCCGGACGACTTCGCGCGGGTGGGCGGCAAGGACGCCCGCGACATGCTGAAGTCGCTGGCGAGCCTCTACTTCGACGAGGGCAAGGATCGCGACGCCATCCTCGTCTATCACGGGCTCATCGTGGCCGATGCGGCCGCGCCGGACGCCCCCTTCTTCCAGTCGCGCATCGTCACCGGCGCCGGCCGCATGGGGAAGAAGGATCTGGCCGTGCAGCAGGCCGGGACGTTCGTCGAGATGCTCCAGGCGGCCGAGAAGCGCGGCGGCGACGAGTCCGCCCAGCGGGCGCTCGCGGCGGCGCGCAAGGACGCCGAGAACACCCTGCGCACCCTGGCGGTCCAATATCACTCCGAGTACAAAAAGACCCGCGAGGACGCGGTGGCGGCGCACGCGGCCGAGCTGTACCGGCTGCACCTCGGGCTCTTCCCCGACGGGCGGCAGACCTACGAGATGCGCTTCTTCCACGCCGAGCTGCTCTACGCGCTCGAGAAGTTCGCGGAAGCGGGCGAGGAGTACGGCCGCGTGGTGCAGCTCGACGTGGACCGGATGAAGCAGCCCGGTCCCGACGGCAAGCCGCAGAAGCCGGGCAAGTACCTCGTCGACGCGCTGGAGAGCGGCGTGCAGTCCTTCGACGTGGTGGCCAAGCGCGCCGAGGCGAGCGAGAAGCGGCCGCAGGGCGGCGACGCGCGGACGCGGCTGCCCATCCCGAAGGAGAAGCAGCAGCTCGTCGAGGCCTGCCAGCGCTACCTGGCGCTCGCGCCGAACGGGGACAAGGCCGTCGAGATCGCCTACAAGGCGGCCAACGTTTACTATCGGTATAACGATTTCGCGGAGGCGGTGAAGCTCTTCACCGTCATCGCCGAGCGCCACCCGCGGCACGAGCTGGCGCGCTACGCCGCCAACCTGGCCCTCGACTGCTACAACCTCCAGTCCGACTGGCGCAGCATGAACGCGTCGGCGAAGCGCCTCTGGGAGAACGGCGAGCTGATGCGCGCCCAGCCGGCGCTGCGCGAGGACCTGGCGAAGGTGATCGAGCAGAGCGGCTTCAAGCTCATCGAGGCGCTGGAGAAGTCGAGCCGGCACGCCGAGGCGGCCGACGCCTATCTCGCCTTCGCGCGCGACTGGCCGCAGTCGCGGCTCGCCCCGACGGCGCTCTACGACGCCTCGGTCGCGCTCACGAAGGCGGGTCGGCTCGAGCGGGCCATGGGCGTGCGCGAGCAGCTCGTCCAGCGTTACCCGCAGGACCCGCTCGTGCCCAAGGTCGCGCTCGCGAACGGGCAGGACCGCGAGGCGGTGGCCGACTTCGACCGCGCGGCGGAAGACTACGAGCGCTACTTCCACGGGTGGAAGCGGGCCGCGGGCGCCACCGCCGCGCCCGTCAGGAAGAAGGGCAGGCGAGGCGCCCCGGCCGCGGCGCCGAAGGGCGACGCCGGCGGGTACCTCGAGGAGAAGGCCAGGGACGCGCTCTACAACGCGGGGGTCTTGCGCGAAGGGCTCGGCCAGCACGGCCGTGCCGAGGCGAACCGCCTGCTCTACGTGGAGACCTGGCCAGCCTCCCCCGACGCGCCGCGCGTCTTCCTCTCGCTCGCCGACCTCGCCGGGCGGCAGGGCGCCGTCTCGAAGGAGCTGCGGCTCCTCGAGGAGTACCAGCAGCGCTACGTGAAGGACCCCACCGAGTGGCTCACGGTGCAGGACCGCATCGCGCACCTCTTCCGCAAGTCCGGCAACGGCGCCGGCGAGCGGCGCGCCTACGAGCAGGCCCTGCACTACTGGGGCCCCCGCCGTGCCCAGGTGGGCGAGCGCGGCATGGCGGTGGTCGCGCAGGCGCAGTACCTCGCGCTCGAGCCCGCCTTCGAGGCCTACGAGCGGATCGACTTCGCCGTGCCGGGCCGGCTCTCGCCGCAGCGCCAGGTGAAGTGGCTCAAGGACCAGCTCCAGTTCAAGAGCACCCGGCTGCTGGAGCTCCAAAAGCGGTACACGGCGGTGGTCGAGACCAAGCAGGCCGAGCCGGCGGTGTGCGCGCTCTACAAGATCGGACTCGCCTACCAGCGCTTCGGCGGCGCGCTCCGCCACGCGCCCATCCCCAAGGAGATCCGGCGCGAGAAGGCGCTCGCCGAGGAGTATCGGTCGCAGCTCGGGCAGCTCGCGGAGGCGCCCGAGAAGAAGGCGGCCGAGGCCCTCGAGTACGCCCTCGCCAAGTCGCGCGAGCTCTCGGTCTCGAACGCCTGCTCCAGGACGACGGCCGAGCTCCTCGCCAAGACGAAGGGAGATCAGTACGGCCCGCCCCTCGAGCAGGTCCCGCCGCTCGTCGCCCCGACGCCGGCGGCAGCGCGGCCCGCGGGCCACCCGCTCCTCTCGGCGCTCTACGTCCCACCGCTCCCCCGGGCCGCGGCGGAATCGCCCGCCGCCCTGCCGCCGCTCGGGAAGCTCGAGCGGCCGGTCGCCGCGAGCGCGGCGCGCGACCTCGATCTGCCCCTCGACGAGCCGGAGGTAGCCCGGCCGCCGAGCCCACCGCACGGCGCGCCCGTGCCGCCGCCCATCAAGGACGAGGATCTCCTGCCGTGAGCGCGCCCGCCATGAAGCTCCGCCTCAGCCTCGTATTCGCGACCGCCGCGGCGCTGTCTGCCTGCGCGTCCTCCGGCGGTGCCGGGCGCCCGGCGGCCGAGGAGCGCTCCCCCGCCCCGACCTCGACCGCGACCGGGACCAAGGCCTCGAAGGCGACCGCGGCCGCGCCCCGGAGTGCCTCCCCGAGCCAGGGTGACGACCGTGCCGAGGCGCCTCAGCTTGCCGTCACGGCGCCCGCTCGGGAGCTCTCGCCACGCGCGCAGCGCCTCTTCGAAGAGGCGGTGGCGGCCGCAGAGGAGCAGAAGCGCCTCAAGGTGCCGACCGACTGGGAGACGCTCGAGCGTCGCTGGCGCGCCGTCCTCGACGCCGACCAGGTGCCGGAGGCCTGGTTCAACCTCGGCGTCGCCCTGGAGAAGCAGCGTCGCACCGACGAGGCGCGGGTCGCCTACCAGCGGGCGCTCCAGCTCGAGCCGCGGCTCTCGCCAGCGGCGGCGAACCTGCTCCTCCTCGACGAGCCGAAGGAGCCCGCCGCCGCGGCCCAGCGCTGGGCCGAGCTCGCGCGGCTCTTCCCGGAGGAGCCGGTGGCGCGAGGACGGCTGGCAGCCCTGTACGAGGCCGCCGGCCAGCACGGCGAGGCGTGGAAGCTCGCCCGCGAGGCCCTGCTCCGGGATCCACGCTCGGTGGACGCCTACAAGGTCATGCTGCGGGTGGCGCTCGCCCGCGGCAACCTCGACCTGGCCAATCTCCTCGCCGTGAAGGCGCGCAAGCTCGACCCGGCCGACCCCGAGCTCATCGCCATCGTGGGCGATGTCCTCCTCCGGCAGAAGGACGAGCCGGGCGCCATCGCGCAGTGGAAGAAGGCGGTCGCGCTGCGGGACGACTTCCTGCCCGCCCGCTACGCGCTCCTCGCGAGCGCGTTCGCGAAGCACCACTGGGAGGGCGTGGCCGAGCAGGCGCGTGCCATCCTGCGCGCCGATCCGGACGCGCGCGTGCAGCTCGCGCTCGGGGTGGCGCTCCGCTACCTCGGCAAGCCCGATCAGGCTCTCGCCGCGTACGACCAAGCCGAGAAGCTCGGCGGTGGCAAACTTCCCGAGGTGCACCTCGCCCGCGGCGTCGCCCTGATGAAGTCGAAGGAGCAGTGCGAGCCGGCGCTCGTCGAGCTGCGCCGCTACGTGGTGGCCGCCGGGCCCGCGGTCGCGAGCGAGGGGCCGGCCAGGCGTCTCCAGCGCGAGTGCGAGCAGATCCTGCTCGCCTCCAAGGAGGCCGAGGACGCGGCGCGAGAGATGAAGGCCGACGCCGAGCGGGAGGCCGCCCGCAAGGCGGCCGTGGCGGCGAGCAAAGAGGCGAAGCCCGCCGGAAACGCCTCGCCAGCGCAACCCGGTTCCCCGCCCGCCACGCCGAGCGCGCCACCTCCTGGCGCCCGACCGCCTCCCACCTCGGCGGTGGAAGGGCGAGGCGCCCCTACCAGGTGAGAGAGTTGAGCACGGGCGTTGCTATCTCGCTCCGCGGGGCAAGTGCTAGGCTCGACGTCACGTAGAGAAGGGACAACGATGCGAAAGCTGTTTCTCATGGCGGTCCTGTCGCTTCCACTGGGTGCCCTCGGGCAGGAGAAGAAACAGCCCGAGCCCCGCGTGGAGTACGAAAAGAAGACCGTCATCAACTTCGACGACGACACGATTCAGGGCGACCTGACCCGCCCGGATGGCGAGTACGTCGAGGCGCGCAAGCGCGTCAACCATTCGAATCTCATCAAGATTCGCGAAGACTGGCGAGACAAGGTGAAGCAGGCTGCCGCTGACCTGTGACGGAGCGTGTGAAACGATGGCTACCCCCGTCACCCTGAAGGTGTTCCGCGGCGACGAGCTCGTCCGCACCGAGCACTTTACCCGCGACATCATCAAGATCGGCCGGCTCTCCTCGGCGCACCTCTGCCTGGAGGACGAGCGCATCTCCCGCATCCACTCGGTCATCGAGGTCGGCGCGGATGGCCGCGTCTCGATCATCGACATGGGGAGCGCGGAGGGGACCTTCGTGAACGGCAAGCGGATCTCGAAGGGCCCGCTCCGGCACGGTGACGAGATCAAGCTCGGCGGGCTGCGCATCGTCCTCGAGGGCGAGGGCGTGGCTGCCCTCACGCAGGCGGTCAACCGGGCCCTCGACGTCCCGATCACCACGCCGGCGCCCGGCTCCAAGCCCGCCGCGAACGGCCACGGCAACGGTCGGGCGGCGCACGGGCAGAACGGGCACGCGCGGGTTGCTGCGCCGCTCGCCCAGGGCGCTGCCGCGGTCGCGCTGGGGCAGGCCGCCGAGCGCGCTGCCACCCCGGCCCCCGTCGCGGCACCGGTGCGGCGTCGCCCTGCGATGGCGCTCACCCGTCCCGTGGACGAGGAGCCGGTCGAGGACGGCGCGCCCGATCTGGGCGTCGAGCTGCGCGTGCTGTGGGGCGAGGCGCTCCTCGACGCCGGCACGTTCGTCGCGCCGAAGCAGCCGGTCCTCATCGGCGAAGGACCGCGCTGCCACTTCCGCCTGACCGGACCGGACCTGCCGGTGGACGCCTTTCCCATCCTCCGACACGACGAGGGCGAGTACCGGTTCCTCTTCGCGCGTGGGATGCGCGGCGGCGTGCAGGAGAAGGGGAAGCTCGTCACCTTCGGCGAGCTGGTGAAGGCGCGCCGGGCGAGCCAGGACGAGTCCGTCGAGGGCGCCTGGGCCATCGCCATGCCGCGCGCCGGCGCGGTGGTGGCGGAGCTCGGCAGCGGCCTCAAGATCGAGGCGCGCTTCCGGCGACCGCCCAAGCCGGCCGCGATCCCCTGGTACGAGAAGCTCGACTACCGCTACCTGAACCTCTTGCTCGTCCTGCTGTTCCTGCAGGGCGGCTTCATCGTGGCGGCGAAGACCACCACCCGCGACGTGGACCTGGTGCAGGACGACCTCGCCAAGGGCCAGCAGCGGATGGCGAAGTTCGTGATGAAGGCGCCCGAGCAGCAGAAGGTGAACCCCTACCTCGAGAAGCTCAAGGCCGATCTCAAGCGGGAGCAGCCCGGCGAGATGGCGGAGAAGCACAAGGGCGACGAGGGCCAGATGGGCAAGAAGGACGCGCCCAAGACCAACGGCCGCTCGGCGCCCAAGGCCATCGACCCGAACGCGAAGGAGCTCGTCAAGAACTCGGGCCTGCTCGCGGCGCTCGGCAAGGGCAAGGGCGCGGGTGGGCTCTCGACCGTCTTCGGCGTGGGCGGCCTCGGCGGCGACCTCAAGGGCGCCATCGGCAACATGTACGGCCCGGTGGTGGGCGACAGCCACGGCGTGGGCGGCCTCGGCCTGAAGGGCATCGGTCCGGGCGGCGGCGGCCAGGGCGAGACCATCGGCATCGGCGCTGTCGGCACGAAGGGCCGCGGCGGCGGGCTCGGCGGCTACGGCTCGGGCGTGGGCGGCCTCGGCTCGAAGCGGGATCGGGACATCGCCATCTCGACCGGCGACACCAAGATCCTCGGCGCCATCGACCCCGAGCTCATCCGCAAGGTCATCCGCGATCACGCTGACCAGGTGCGCTACTGTTACGAGCAGCAGCTCACGCTCAACCCCAAGCTGGGGGGCAAGATCGCCATCAAGTGGCAGATCAACGCCGATGGGCGCGCCTCGGCCACCGTCTTCGACACGAACGTCCCGGTGGAGTCGGACGGCATGCGCAACGTGGGCGAGTGCATCATGAGCCGCATCAAGACCTGGGAGTTCCCGAAGCCGAAGGGCGGGGGCATGGCGATCGTCACCTATCCATGGATCCTGCGCAGCTCCGGATCGGGCTCGGCGGGTTAGGATGGCGCGCGTGATGCTCCCATCGAAGGCGTCCACGGCGCCGACCCGGATGCTCCTCGCCCTGCTCGCGG
>DASPZP010000395.1:0-5220 GCA_035636195.1 Anaeromyxobacteraceae bacterium | reverse complement strand
GTAGCCGAGCGGGGCGAGGCACCGGTCGTAGAGCGCGGTCGACGCGGCGAGGTCGCGGACGCCGAGGGAGAGGTGGCTGATCACGGGGCGCCGCTCACCCGCGCCGCGCCGGCCGCCTGTCGACGACGGAGAACGGCCGCTCGCCCTTGAAGATGCGGAAGAGGAGGTAGAGGCTCGGGAAGAGGAGGACCGCGCCGGCGGCGAGCGCGACCAGCAACGCGACCTGGGTCGCGCGGGGGCCGCTGGCGGAGGCGAGCGTCACGTCGGGCACGACCACATAGGGATATTGCGAGGCGCCCCAGCCGACCACGATGAGGGTCACCTGCGCGATGGCGGCGGCGCGGGCGAGGCGGGGTCGCCGGGCGAGCAGGGCGCCGAAGGCGGTCACCGCGGCCGCGCCGGTGGCGAGGTGGAGCAGGACCGACCAGCGGCGCGCGGTCAGGCCGGCGAAGACGAGGGGTGCCTCGGCGCGGGAGAGCGCCAGCGAGGCGGCGGCGGTGGCGAAGACCGCCACCGCTGCGGCCAGGGCGCGGCGGCGGAAGTCCTCCGCCAGCGGCCCCGCGGCCTCGACGGCGAGATAGGTCGCCGCCAGGAAGGCGAACAGGACGCAGGCGAAGAGTCCCGTGGCGAGGGTGAAGGGAGAGAAGGCGGCGAGCTGCCCCGCGAGCGGGGCGCCGTCCGCGCCGACGCGCAGCCGGCCGGAGGCGAGGGCCCCGACCACGAGGCCGAGCAGGAGCGGCGCCAGCGTGCTCGAGGCGGAGAAGATGAGCCCCCAGCGCGCCTGGACCCGGTCGTCGTGGGCGTCATAGGTGCGGAAGGTGAATGCCGCGCCGCGAAGCACGATCCCGACCAGCAGCAGCACGAGCGGCAGGAAGAGCGTCGTCGAGACGGCGGCGAAGGCGGGCGGGAAGCCGGTGAACAGCACCACCACCACCAGGATGAGCCAGACGTGGTTCGCCTCCCAGATCGGCCCGATGGCGTGCTCGATGAGCCGCCGCTGCTCGGCCTTGCGCGTGCCCGAGGCGAGGAGGTCCCACACCCCACCGCCGAAGTCGGCCCCGGCGAGGAGCGCGTAGGCGATGAGCGCCGAGAGGATGACGGCGCCGAGCAGGTCGGCTGGCGTCACGCCGCCTCCCGCGCGATCTGCCGCCAGAGGAGGAGGCCGACCATGAAGGCGAGGAAGAGGTACAGCGCCAGGAACCCGGCGAACGGGATGGTGAGGCTCGACACCGGCGTCACCGCCTGCGCGGTCCGCATCACGCCGCGGATGGTGAAGGGTTGCCGCCCCCACTCGGTGACGAGCCAGCCCGCCTCCAGCGCCAGGAAGCCGAGCGGCCCCGCCGCGATCACCGCCGCGAGGTAGCGGCGCTGCGTGGGGACCCCGCGGGCGCGCCAGGCGAGCACCGCGCCAACCAGGGACACGAGCGCGAGCAGCGTCCCGAGCCCGACCATGACGTCGAAGGCGAGGTGCACGAGGAAGGTATTGGGCCAGGTGTCGCGCGGGAACGCCTCGAGCCCCTTCACCTCGGCGTGGGGATCGTGGAAGGCGAGCAGCGAGAGCCCATAGGGGATCTCGAGCGCGAAGCGGGTCTCGCGCGCCTCCGCGTCGGCGATCCCCCCCACGAGGAGCGGCGCACCGCGCTGCGTGCGGAAGTGCCCCTCCAGCGCCGCCAGCTTCACGGGCTGGGTCTCCGCCACCTGTCGCGCCGAGAAGTCGCCGGAGAGCGGCTGCAGGAGCGCCGCCACCCCGCCCACGCCCAGCGCGATGCCGAGTGCGGCCCGATGGAAGGCGCTCGCGGGTGAGCGCCACAGGAGGAACGCGTGGATGCCGGCGACGGCGAAGCCGGTGGCCGCGTACGAGGACAGGAGCACGTGCAGGACCTCGTGCGCCCAGCCGGGTGGGAACATGGCCGCCAGCGGCGCCACGTCCTCGGCGCGACCCGCGACCAGGCGGAATCCTGCCGGGCTGTTCATCCAGGCGTTGGCGAGCGTGACGAAGAAGGCTGACACCGCCCCGCTCAGCGCGACGGCCGCGCCGGCGGCGAGGTGGAGCGCCGGCCCGACGCGCTCCCAGCCGTAGAGGTAGATGCCGAGGAAGATGGCCTCGGTGAAGAAGGCGAAGCCCTCCAGCGAGAAGGGCATGCCGATGAGGGGCCCGGCGAAGGCCATGAAGCGCGGCCAGAGGAGCCCGAGCTCGAAGGAGATGACGGTGCCGGAGACCGCGCCCACCGCGAAGAGGATGGCGGTGCCCTTGGCCCAGCGGCGCGCGAGCTCGAGGTGGACCTCGTCCCCGCTGCGCCGCCACCGCCACTCGGCCAGCACCATGAAGAGCGGCATGGCCACGCCCACCGCGGCGAAGACGATGTGGAAAGCGAGCGAGGTGCCGAAGAGCCAGCGCGCGGCGAGGAGGTCGGTCACGCCGCGGACGTAACGGGACGTGCCCCATGACGCCACGCGGCAGCGGGGCTGGGCGGGAGCCCTACCGTGGTCCTGCGCCGCGGAGCCGCGCCAACGCGTCCCCGTGGAGCTGGCACACGCGGGGCTCCGAGATGTCCAAGATCTTCGCGATCTCGCGGTAGGTCAGGCCCTCGACGTAGTGGAGGGCGAGCAGGGTCTGCAGCCGCTCCGGCAGCGCGGCGACGGCGGCCGAGACGGCGCCGAGGAGCTGCTCCCGCTCCAGCCGCTCGTCGGCCGGCGTCCCGTCCGACTGCAGCGTGTCGAGCGCCTCCACCTGCGGCTGGGCGGCGCCGAGCACCGCCGCCAGCTCCTCGCTCCCGAGGCCGGTCTCCGCCGCGAGCTCCTCGCCCGAGGGCTCGCGCGAGAGCGCCTGGGCGAGCCGCCCGCGCGCCCGCTCCACCTCGTCCGCCTGCGCGCGCAGCCGTCTCGGCAGGTGATCCATGCGCCGCAGCTCGTCGAGCATGGCGCCCTGGATGCGGTGGGCGGCGAAGGTCTCGAACTTGACGTCGCGAGCGGCATCGAAGCGCCGCGCCGCCTCCAGGAGCCCGAGCGCGCCGGCCGACCACAGGTCGTCGGGCGACACCGCGCCGCCCGTCCGCGCCGCCACCCGCCGCGCCGCGCGGTCGATGAGCGCGCCGTGCCGCATCAGCAGGGCGGAGTCGCCGTCCTGCGCGGCATAGCGGGCGTGGGCGCTGTGCATGGGCGGGTTCAGGCGCGGGCCGTCTCGCGCTGCAGGCGCTGCCAGAGGAACTTGAGCCCGCCGGGGAGGGACGGGGGCGGCGGGCGCTCGAGGAGCGTGCGCGCGAGGTCCCCCAGGGCCCGACTCGAGGGCGAGCGCGGGAAGAGGTCCACCACCGGACGCTGCGCCATGAGGGCGCGCTGGAGGTTCTCGTCGCGGGGGATCCAGCCGAGGAAGCTCACGCGGGCGGTGAGGAAGCGATCCGTGACGCGGGTGAGCGTGCCGAACACCTCCCGCCCTTGCGCCTCGGTGGGCACCGGATTCACCACCACCGAGAAGCGCTCCACGCCGCCCTGCTGGGAGAGCACCTTCACGGCGGCGTAGGCGTCGGTGAGGCTGGTCGGCTCGGGCGAGATGACGAGGAGCGCCTCCTGGGCCGCCCCGGCGAAGAACAGCACGTTGTCCCCGATGCCCGCCCCGCAGTCGATGAGGACGAGGTCGAAGCGATCCTCGATGGCGTCGAGCGCCGACACCAGCCGCAGCTTCTGCCGATCGTCGAGCTGGGTCAGCTCCTGCACGCCGGTGGAGGCGGCCAGCACGCGGACCCCCTCCGGCCCCTCGGCCAGGATGTCGTCGAGCGGCACCGACCCCTCGAGCAGGTGGCCGAGGTGGTAGTGCGGCGCGACGCCGAGCACGATGTCCGCGTTGGCGAGGCCGAGGTCGGCGTCGAGCACGAGCACGCGCCGCCCCGCCCGCGCCGCCAGCACGGCCAGGTTGCACGCCACGTGCGTCTTGCCGACCCCTCCCTTGCCGCTCGTCACCGCCACGACGCGCAGCGGGGGGGCGCCGGGCGCGCGGCCCCGCACCAGCTCTCGAAGACGTTCCGCTTGATCCAAGGCGTGCTCCTACGGGTGGGGGCGATCTTCGGGTAGCGCGAGGTCGACGAGCTCGCGGCCGGTGAGCGCGTGCAGGTCCTCCGGCACGCGCTGGCCGTCGGTGACGCAGCTCACCGGACGCGGGATGCGCACTGCCGCCGAGAGCACCGCGCCCGGCCCGGCCGCCTCGTCCAGCTTCGAGAAGAGGAGGCGGTCCGGCTGGAGCGCGCGGTAGCGCTCCGCCACCGCCGACAGCTCCAGCGCGCCGGTGGCGGCCGACACGACGAGGTGCACCTGCACCTTCGGGATCGCGCGCACCAGGTCGGCCTGCCGGGCGACGTCCTCGGCCGAGAAACGGCCGGCGGTGTCGATGAGGACGAGGTCGGCGTCCTGCACCCGCTCGTGCGCGCGGATGAGCTCGCCGCGGTCGCGCGCGACGAGCGCCGGGATGCCCATGATCTCGCCGTACCGGGCGAGCTGGTCGCAGGCGCCGATGCGGTAGGTGTCGACGGTGAGGAGCGCCACCTTCTTCTTCGCGTCGAGCAGGGCGCGGGCGGCGATCTTGGCGAGGGTGGTGGTCTTGCCGACGCCGGTCGGGCCCACCAGCGCGATGACGTGCCGGCCGTCGTGGAGCCACGGCGCGCGGCAGGGGAGGAGGCGCTCACCGAGGAGGTCGCGCACGGCCCCCTCGAGCCCTCCCGCCCGCGGCGAGGCGGTGAGCTCGAGCGCCTGGCGGACGAGCTCCTCGGCCAGCACCGGCTCCACGCCGCGAGCGATGAGCCGGGCGTGGAGCTCGGCGGCGGCGGGCGGGATCTGCAGCTCGCGCCCGGCGCGCGCCTCGCGCGTCACCGAGGTGAGCGCGCGGCGCGTCTCCTCGACGGACCGGCGCAGCAGCTGGACCTCCGAGGCGAGGGCGTCGTCGACGGGGCGGACCCCGGGCTCCCTCCCCCCGCTCGCGGGGGGAGGGTCGGGGAGAGGGGCGGAAGCATAGGCCGAGGCACGCCGACCCTCTCCCCGGCCCTGTCCCTTCCAGGGAGAGGGAGCTCCTTCCATGGCCTCCCCCGCGGCGGCGGTCACCTCCACCTCCGGCCGGCGGAAGATCCCGCCCTGCACGGTGCGGGTGGAGATGAGGATGGCGTCCGGCCCGAGCGCCGCCTTGACGGCGGCGAGGGCGGAGGTGGAGTCGGAGGCACGGAACGTTCGGACGGT
>DASPZP010000394.1:0-3863 GCA_035636195.1 Anaeromyxobacteraceae bacterium | reverse complement strand
GGCCGGCGCACCGCCCCGAGCTTGTAGACCCCGCCCAGCGCGCCGTCGTCGGCGCCCGTCACGAGTCGCGTGCCGACGCCCCACACCGCGATGCGGGCGCCCTGCTCGCGCAGGCTGTCGATGATGCGCTCGTCGAGCTCGTTGGAGGCCAGGATGGCCGTCTGCTCGAACCCGGCCGCATCGAGCCGGCGCCGCGCCTCCTGCGAGAGCCAGGCGAGGTCTCCCGAGTCGAGCCGGATCCCGGACAGCTCGCCCCCGTTCGCGCGCAGCCAGCGCCCGGTCTCGATGGCGTGCTCGACGCCCTCCAGGGAGTCGTAGGTGTCGACGAGGAGGACGCAGTTGCCCGGCATGGCCGCGGCGTAGGCGCGGAACGCCTCGCACTCGTCGTCGAAGAGCATCACCCAGGCGTGAGAGACGGTGCCCTTGACGGGGATGCCGAAGAGCTTGCCGGCGAGGGCGTTCGAGGTCGCCGCGCAGCCGCCCAGGTAGGCGGCGCGCGAGGCCGAGACCGCGCCGTCGAAGCCCTGCGCGCGACGGGCGCCGAACTCGAGCACCGGCGCGTCGCCGGCGGCGAGGCAGACCCGCGCCGCCTTGGTGGCGATGAGGGACTGGAAGTTCACCAGCGCGAGGAGCGACGTCTCCAGCAGCAGGCAGGGGATGATGGGTCCCTTCACGCGCAGCACGGGCTCCCAGGGGAAGACGGCGGTCCCCTCCGGCACGGCGTCGAGGTCGATCTCCAGCCGCAGCCCGGCCAGGTGGTCGAGGAACCCCTCCTCGAAGAGCGGCGCGCCGCGCCCGTCCTGCTGTGACGCCAGGTACGCGAGATCGGAGTCGTCGAAGCGGTAGCGCGCCAGGTGCTCGATGACGGGCCCGAGCCCGGCCGCGATGGTGAACCCGCCCTGGAACGGGTTCTTGCGGAAGGAGACCGTGAAGGCGGCCTCCTCCCCGGCGATGCCGCTCTTCCAGGCGGCGGCCGCCATCGTGATCTCGTAGAAGTCGGTGAGGAGGGCGAGCGACGGGCGGTAGAGATCGGTGGGGACGGCCATCGCTCGCCCGGCGCCTACTTCAGCCCGCCCTTGATGAACGCCGCGAGCGCCTTGATCTGCTCGTCGGACAGCTTGCCCTTGTAGGCGGCCATCTTGGGCGGCTTGCCATCCGCGATGTCCTTCACGAGCTCGTCGAGCGGCTCCTTGGCCTCACCGGAGAGGTCCTTCGCGCCGAGCTTCTTGCCCATGGGCGTCTGGCCCTTGCCATCGGGCCCGTGGCAGGCCGCGCACTTCTGGGCGAAGAGCGCCTTCGCGTCGTCGGCGGCGCGGGCGGGGACGGCCAAGGAGACGGCGAGGAGGACGGCGATCGAGGTCAGGATGCGCTTCATGTTCTCTCCTTGTGAATCGTGGCTACGGGTGGGTGCGGCTAGGGGGTGGCGGCCGGAGCGGCGAGGCGGGGCTGGGCCTCGCGCCCCGGCTTGTGGAAGGTGCCGGTCATGATGGGCACCGCGACCTTGACCAGCATCGTGAAGACGAGGAACCCGACGCCGAAGACGCCGGCGGCGATGCCCCACTCGATGGCGGTGGGGGTGTACTCGTAGATCTCGCCGAGCGTATCGGGCGTCATGCCGGGGATGACGAGTCCCATGCCCTTCTCGATGTAGACGCCGGCCCAGATGAGGAGGCAGCCCAGGTTGAGGGTGAGATAGGTCTGCCGGGTCCGTGGCACGAGGAAGAGCACGAAGGCGACGACGCTGCACGCGAGCGCGAGCCAGGCGAACGGCACGAGCGCCCGGTGCGGGCCGATGCCGCTCCACAGGTATTGCGTGTAGAGCAGGTGCTCGGTGGCGGAGTAGTACTCCTTGAACACCTCGGCGCCGAGCAGGAAGAGGTTCACGAACATGGCGTAGGCCATGAGCTCGGCGATCTTGAAGATGGCCTCGTCCTTGATCTGGATGCCGGCGGTCCGGCGCAGGATCTGGAAGAGGATGATCATCACCGCCGGCCCGGAGCAGAAGGCCGAGGCGATGAACCGCGGCGCCAGGATCGACGCGTTCCAGAACGGTCGGGCCGCCATGCCGTTGTAGAGGAAGGCGGTCACGGTGTGGATGGAGACCGCCGCCGGGATGGAGAGCAGCACGAGCGGCACGATGAGCCGGCGGTCGTAGTGCTCGCCGCGGTAGCCCTTGTACAGGATGTGAATGACGACCGTCAGGTTGAGGGCCAGGTAGCCGTTCAGGACGAGCGCGTCCCAGGTCAACATCGAGCGCGGCCAGTTGGGCGATCCGAGGAGCGGCACGATGTGGAGGAAGCGGTCCGGCCGCCCCATGTCCACCAGGATGAAGAGGAGGCACATGGTGATGGCGGAGATGGCGAGGAGTTCGCCCAGGATGACGACCTCCTTGATGGGCCCCCAGTTGTAGACGTAGGCGGGGATGACGAGCAGCACCGCCGCCGCGGCCACGCCGACGAGGAAGGTGAAGTTGCCCACGTAGAAGGCCCAGCTCACCTGATCGCGCATGTTGGTCGCGATGAGGCCGGTCCGGAACTGGTGGGCATAGCAGCCGGCGCCGACGAGGATGGCGACCCCGAGCACGCAAAGCCACGCGAAGTAGGCGCGATTGCCGCGCGCGACGAGCCGCGCACAGCCGCGGAGGAAGCCGAGGATCCCGCTCATGGCGCCGTCGCTCCGTCCATCTTCACGTCGTCCAGGTCGTTCGTAGGGCGGGGGCTTGTCCCCCGCCGCCACTTCACGTCAAGTCGCATAAAAGTAGTAAAAGTGCGGGTGGGTCGCGAGGTCTTCCTTGAAGATGAAGACCCGCTTCGTGTCCATGATGCGGCGGATCTCGCTCTCCGGATCGAGCAGGTTCCCGAACTTGCGCGCGCCGACCGGACACACCTCGACGCAGGCCGGGTAGCGACCCTCGCGCGTGCGCTGCACGCAGAAGGTGCACTTCTCCACCACGCCCTTCGGCCGCGGCCGGTTGCCGAGGTAGTGCGTGACCGGGTTCATCTCCTCGCTGGGCAGGTTCGGCTCGGCCCAGTTGAAGTGGCGCGCGCCGTAGGGGCAGGCGGACATGCAGCAGCGGCAGCCGATGCACCAGTCGTAGTCGATGACGACGATCCCGTCCGGCTCCTTCCAGGTCGCCTGCACCGGACAGACCTTCACGCAGGGAGGATCGCTGCACTGCTGGCACTGCACCGGCATGTAGAAATGACCCGGGCGCGGCACCTCCTCGGCGTCGTAGTAGATCTCGCTGTGCGCCAGGTCGACGCCGCGCGCCTTCTCCATCTCCAGCACCCGGATCCAGTGGATCTGGGGGTTCTTCCGGCTCTGGTTGTTCTCCTTGACGCAGGCGTAGACGCAGCGCCGGCAGCCGACGCAGCGCGAGAGGTCGAGGCCATAGCCGAACTCCACCCCGGCCCGCGCCGGGGTGCCCGACACGGTCACCGCCTTGCCGAACTTCGCCGTGTTCTTCGCCTGGGCTCGCGCGAGCACGTCCTTCACGTCGGCCGTCGAGAGCTCGCGGAAGCTCTTCTTGAACAGGGCCTCCAGGCCGCAGCCGGAGAGCGTCGCCAGCGCGGCGCCGGCGGCGGCGGTGCGGAGGAAGGCGCGCCGCTCGGGCGAGACCGGCGCGCCGTCGCGAAGATCGGGAGCGAGGTCCACCTCGGAGGGGGTCGCACCGAGCACCGGCAGGGCGCTGCGCTTCGTCTCGCCGCTCATCGACGCATCTCCTCGGGTCGGACCGGCCGCGGCTCGGGCCGGAGCGGCTTGAACCGCGGCGAGTGCGGGTTGTGGCAGTTCACGCAGAGGAAGTAGGTCTTCCGTCCGTCCCACATCCCGGTGCGCCTCCCGTGCACGCCCACCCGCCAGTC
>DASPZP010000393.1:0-3315 GCA_035636195.1 Anaeromyxobacteraceae bacterium | reverse complement strand
CGCGAGATGGGCTTCACCCTCGAGGACCTGGTCACGGTCATCGTGCAGGGTTTCAAGAGCGGCTTCCTCCCCTACCGCGAAAAGTCGGACCTCCTGAAGCAGGTGAACCGGGACATCGCGGAGACGCTCACCAGGTTCGCGTCGAAGGCGAACCCCCCACCCCGGCCCTCTCCCCTGGCCAGGGGAGAGGGGGTGGTGGCCTGAATCCCTTCTATGAAGGGCTAGACGGTGAGGGGGCTGTGCGGACGGCGACCGCGAGCGTTATCTGCGCTCGGCCGTGACCACCATGTTGTCGCCCAGGTTCACCGGCACGGGCCAGCGCCCCGGCACCACCTTGCGCACGGCCGAGAGGGCGGGCGCGAGCGCCGGGAAGCTCGCGGCGGCCTTCCGGAGCAGATAGTCGGCCGAGACGGTGTGCGTGTAGGCGCGCCGCTCGCGGACCCTGAAGCCGGTCTCCTCGAGCAGCCGCGGCAGCGTGCGACGATCGAAGTAGACGACGTGCATCTCCATGAGCCATGGCCAGCGCGCGCCGAGCGCGCGCGCGAGCAGGCTCAGCGCATCGATGGTCGAGACGTGCAGCTCGCCGCCGGGCCGGAGCAGGCTTCTCGCCGCGACGAGCTCCTGCCGCGGGTCGGGGAGGTGCTCCACCACGTCCCACATCGTGATGAGGTCGTAGTTCGCCCCGGAGCGCGCGCGCTCGGCGAGGCTCTCGTTGCGGACCGGCAGCCCCAGCGCTCCGGCCTCGCGCACCGCCCAGCGCGACAGCTCGATGCCCTCCGCCGCAAAGCCGGCCCGTCTGGCCACGTCGACGAAGAAGCCGCAGTAGGCGCCCACGTCGAGCAGCCGCCGGCCGCCGGGCGGGCCGAGGAGTCCGAGCGCCCGGCGGAACGTGAGGTAGCGGTTCTCCTTCTCGGAGAGGTAGAGGGGGTCCTCCACCGCGCCGTACGCCTCGAGGAGCTGCGACACGGCCGGCGCGGGCCACTGGAACAGGAACCCGCACGACCTGCAACCCCAGATGGGGCCGTGGGAGCGGTGGCCGAAGCTGGTGCAGGCGTAGGCGCGCAGGTCCGGCGCTTCGGCACCGCGCGCCGGGAAGCGGAGCCGCAGCTCTCCGCCGCCACACAGGTAGCAGCTCGACGGCTCGGCGTCGCGGTTGCCCGGTCCGGCGCTGGTCCCTTCAGCAGTTGCGGTTTTCACGGCGGGGCACCTTATATCTTCCCGCGCACGGCGCGGAAAGCGCCGACGCCTTCCTTGCCGGGCCAAGTCGGGCCGGCTTAGCATCGAGCCCCACCTCCAGGAGCCCCTCACCGATGGCGAAAACCCTGGCCATGATCCTCGCCGGCGGTGAAGGCCGCCGCCTCGATCCGCTCACCCGCGAGCGCGCCAAGCCGGCGGTGCCGTTCGGCGGCCGGTACCGGATCATCGACTTCGCCCTCTCCAACTTCGCCAACTCAGGCCTGCTCCGGATGAAGGTGCTCGTCCAGTACAAGTCGGAGTCGCTCAACACCCACATCCAGCGCGCCTGGCGGCTCACCGCGCTCCTCAACCAGTACGTCGAGCTCGTGCCGGCGCAGATGCGGGTCGGGCCGAAGTGGTTCGAAGGCTCGGCCGACGCCATCTACCAGAACCTCAACATCATCACCGACGAGGAGCCGGAGTTCACCTACGTCTTCGGCGCCGACCACGTCTACCGGATGGACGTGCGGCTGATGCTCGACTTCCATCGCGACAAGCGCGCCGACCTGACGGTGGCCGCCATCCCCATCCCGGTCGAGGAGGCGCACGACTTCGGCATCATGGAGGTGGACAACGAGGGGCGGCTCATCGGGTTCGTCGAGAAGCCGAAGTCGGGCGCGAAGACCATGCCGGGCGATCCCACCCGCTGCCTGGCGTCCATGGGGAACTACCTCTTCACGACCGATGTGCTGGTGCAGGAGATCGTGAGCGACGCCGCCGACCCGGACAGCGCCCACGACTTCGGCAAGTCGATCGTGGCGGGCATGTTCTCGCGCAAGCGCGTCTTCGTCTACGACTTCGCCAAGAACGAGGTGCCGGGTCAGTCGGAGCGCGAGCGGGGCTACTGGCGCGACGTGGGGAGCCTCGACGCGTACTACCAGGCGAACATGGACCTGGTGGACGTGAACCCGATCTTCTCACTCTACAACGATCAGTGGCCGATCTTCACCATCCAGTACAACTACCCCCCGGCCAAGTTCGTGTTCGCGAACGAGCACGAGGGGCGCGTCGGGCGCGCCACCGACTCGCTCATCAGCGAGGGGTGCATCATCTCCGGCGGTCGCGTGAACGGCTCCATCCTGTCGCCCATGGTGCGCGTGAACAGCTACGCCAGCGTCGAGGGCTCCATCCTCTTCGAGAACGTGAACATCGGCCGCCACTGCCGGATCCGGAAGGCCATCATCGACAAGCACGTCGACATCCCCGCCGGCACCTCCATCGGCTACGACCTGGAGGAGGACCGGAAGCGCTTCCACGTCACGGAGACCGGAATCGTGGTCATTCCGAAGGGCATGCGGCTCGAGGCGGGTTAGGGAATGGGGTGGCGGTGATCGCGCGTTCGCCGCCTGATGGGAGGCACGACATGTCGACCAAGGCAGAGCGGTTCCGGTATGAGCTCGAGCGGTCCGGCCCGAAGAAGCCGAAGAGCCCGCCGAGGCCTCGCCGCGACGCGCCGGTGGATACGGCGCAGCCCGGCGTGAGTGCGACCGAGCGCAGGGCCACCCCGCGCCGAGAGTCGCCCCGGGTCGCGAAGAAGGCCGGCTATGCATTCGAGCTCACGGCGGGCAAGCCCACGCGCAAGTCGACCCGCAAGTCGGCCAACCGGCAGCGCAACGACTCGCAGATGCGCGTGAAGCAGCGCACCGCCGAGGTGCACCCCTCCTCGCCGCGCTGAACGACGGTTCGCGATTCGCGATCGCGCCGTCGTTCAGCCCCATTGGAACGAGGGCTGCGCCCTCGCCCCGTCGAGCGAAGCTCGCCAGGGCCCCACTCCTGCTCGCCGGGGCCCTTCGCGCGGCGTCGCGGCGTTCGCCGCTCCACGCCGCGACTCCCGGCGCGCTCGCTTCGCTCGCGTGGGCGATTCACGCTCGCCCGTCTAGCGCGGGGCGGGCACCGGTGACGCCGGGCGCGCGCTGCGTCCCTCGACGGGGTCGACGCGCGCCCGCGGCGGCGCTATGACGCGCTGCATGCACCTCGCACTGACCCTCTGCGGAGCGCTCGCGCTCGCGCTCGGCGCCGCCGCTGCTCCACCGGCGCCCGGCCCGACGCCGCCGGCCCAGCCGCTCCCTCCCGCGAAGC
>DASPZP010000392.1:0-5010 GCA_035636195.1 Anaeromyxobacteraceae bacterium | reverse complement strand
TCTCGGTCGCGCAGGTGCGCTCAACCTTGCGCGTCACGACGAGCTTTACGGTCTCTCCGCGCTTGGCCGTGACCTCGGCTGGCACGAAGCCGTCGCTCGTCACGGAGACCTCGACGGTGCGCGCGTGCTTCGTCTTGGCGGGATCATCAGCATGCGCCGGTGCGGCGAGCGCGAGACCGAGGAGGACGGCAGGGGCGACGAGAAGTGCTCGAACGTTCATGTGATCTCCGTTGAGGGTTACTTCGACGGGGAGAAAGCACGCGGCGTGCCGACGGGCAGCTGGCACCTAAATCTCAGCAATGACAGGCGGAGGTCGACGTCGGTTCACCGCACGGCCACCGCGACTTCGGCCGTGCGGATCACAGTGTGATGACCTCGGTTACCCTTCTCCGGTCCGTCGCGCGATGGGCAACACACGATTCCGCATGGTTCTTCGCCTTCACCCCGGGCGCGACTCTTGCTCTCGGTCTCGGAATGCCTCACGCCTCCGTCTTCACCTGGTCTGGAACGGCCCGGCGGCTGCTCCTCGGCTTCGGAGCGCTCGTCCTCATCTTCGGGGTCGCGTCGTACTTCGCGCTGGCCGGTCTTGCGCGCATCCACACGGCGACCGCCCACATGAAGCATGAGGAGGAGGGCGTGCGGCTGTCGCTCGAACTCGCGAGCGCCGTTCGCGATCAGTACGCGCACCAGGCGCACACCATCATCATCGGCGACGACAGCCACCTCGGCTTCTACGCGGGAGCGGAGCGGCACGTCGTGGCCCTCACACGCGAGCTCCGGCAGCATTCGTCGTCACCCCAGGCCAGCAGCGCCATGGACGACATCGAACGTGCCAGCGCAGAGCTGGATTCCATCTTCCGGAAGAGCATCGTGCCCGCCGTCGTGCGGAAGGACCCTACGTTCGTGCGCGACGAGCACGGCCGCGCTCAGCTCGTCGTGACGCGCATCCAGGACAGCGCCGAGGAGCTGGTGGGGATGTTCGAGGCCAGCATCGCAGGTGCGCGGGCCGAAGTCGACGCGGTGGAGCGGCGGACCTACCGGTGGATCGTGGCACTGCTCCTTGGAGCGCCGCTGCTCGCCGCCGCTGTCAGCCTCGCCATCGGCCGCTCGATCGCCCGGCCGATGGCCCGCCTCGAAGCTGGTGCGGCGCGGCTCGCAGCGGGCGACCTGGAGACGCGCATCGACATCACGACGCCCGACGAGTTCGGCGCCCTGGCGCGCCAGTTCAACGCCATGACGCAGGCGCTGAAAGATCACCAGGACAAGCTGGTGCAAGGCGAGAAGCTGGCCGGGATCGGCCGCCTCGCCGCTGGCGTGGCGCACGAGATCAACAATCCGCTCGGCGTGATCCTCGGGTACACCCGCCTCTTGAAGAAGCGTGCCAATGGCCCGCTCTCCGACGACCTCGCCGTGATCGAGGAGGAGACGCTCCGCTGCAAGGAGATCGTGGAGGGGCTCCTCGATCTCTCCCGTCCCGTGCGCGTGGAACCGCAGGCGATCGACCTGCGCGCCACCACCGAGGAAGTCGTGGCACGCCTACACGAGGCCGAGTTGCTCGACGGGGTGGAGGTGCTCGTCTCTGGCGCCGGCGCGGTCGAGGCCCAGCCGTCGAAGCTGCGTCAAGTGCTCGCAAACCTCGTCCGCAATGCCGCCGAGGCCGCGGGCGCAGGCGGTGCCGTCCAGATCGTGATCGACGAAGAACCCGGCGGCGTACAGGTTTCGGTTCGGGACTCCGGCCCGGGTCTCGACGGGCAGGCGATGAGCAGGATCTTCGAGCCCTTCTTCACCACCAAGGACCGGGGCACCGGCCTCGGCCTCGCCATCTCGCGCGCCATCGCGAGGGCGCACGGCGGCGACATCGAGGCCGTGAACTCGCCCTACAGCGGCGCGGAGTTCACGCTGCACCTACCCCGCCGCCCGCAAGGAGTCGCCGCATGAAGCCCGTGAAGGTGCTCGTCGTCGACGACAAGGAGAACATGCTGAAGCTGTTCTCGAAGATCCTGGCCGACGGCTACGAGCTCTCCACTGCCTCGGACGGAGGGCGCGCGCTGGCGCTCGTTGCGAGCGAGACTTTCGACGTCGTCGTGACCGACATCCGCATGCCGGGCGCCGACGGATTCGAGGTGCTGAAGGCGGTGAAGGCGCGGACGCCGTCGACCGAGGTCGTCATGATGACCGGCTACGCCGCCGTGACGGACGCGGTCCAGGCGATGAAGCAGGGGGCGTACGACTACCTCGAGAAGCCGTTCGATCCAGACGCGGCGGCCCTCGTCATCCAGCGCGCAGCGGAGCGCAAGCAACTGAAGGACGAGGCAGCGAGCCTGCGGAGGGAGCTGGAAGGAACGTTCTCCTTCCACAACCTGATCGGCAAGAGCGCGGCCATGCTCGAGGTGTATCGGCTGCTGGAGCAAGCCGCCCAGCTCGACATCACCGTGCTCCTGGGAGGCGAGACCGGCACCGGCAAGGAGGTCGCGGCGCGCGCCGTCCATTACCACTCCTCGCGCAAGCAGCGGCGCTTTGTCCCGATCAACTGCGGCGCGCTGCCGCCCGACCTCGTCGAGAGCGAGCTGTTCGGGCACGCCCGAGGCGCGTTCACGGGCGCCGCCGGAGCCAAGGCGGGCCTGTTCGAAGAGGCCGAGGGTGGCACCATCTTCCTCGACGAGATCGGCGAGCTCCCGCTCCAGACTCAGGTCAAACTCAACCGCGTGCTGCAGGAGAAGGAGATCAGGCGCGTCGGCGACAACTCGCCGGTGAAGGTCGACGTGCGCGTCATCTGCGCTACGCACCGCGACCTCAAGGCGGAGGCGGCCGCCGGCAGGTTTCGGGAAGATCTCTTCTACCGGCTGAACGTGTTCCCCGTCCGGCTCCCCCCGCTCCGCGAGCGGAGCGAGGACCTGCCGCTCCTCGCCATCCACTTCCTCGAGAAGTACGCCCGCGCCTTCCGCCGCGAGGTGTCCGACCTCGACTCCGACGCGCTCCGCGTCCTGACCGCGTACGCCTGGCCGGGGAACGTGCGAGAGCTCGAGAACGCGGTCGAGCGCGCGGTCGCGGTGGCAAAGGGGAGCTCGGTCACTCCGCAGGACCTGCCACCCGAGATCTCAGGCGGACGCCAGGGGCCAGCGTTGCCGCCGGAGGTATTGCCGGAGGCGCCGCTCAGGGAGGTGGTCGATCTGGCGCGCGACCGTGCCACGCGGGATTACCTCATCGCGCTCATGCGCGAGTACAAGGGCAACGTGACCAAGGCGGCAGAGCGCGCCGGCATGGAGCGCGAGAGCTTGCACCGCCTGCTGAAGAAGCACGGCCTCCGCACGGACGACTACCGCGGCGAGTGAATACTGAGCTCGAGTGTACGCGCCCCTCCGCTTACCCATACCCCGCTGGCGTCGTGGTCGCGGAACTCCGCCAGCGCAGGACGCGGAGGAATCCACCACGCACCACCGCCGGCGCGCGAAAGAGCTCCCGGGGCTGTAAGACCCGCTACGCTCCGTCGTGCGCAGAACAGACGACGCCCCGCTGCGGTTCGTCTCTCCGGAGCCCCCGATGGATCTGCAAGGACGTCAAACGGTGTACCGCACCCTGCTCGCCACCAAGCGGACGTGCCTCGCCGAGTTGCAGTTCGGGCTCGTCTTCGTCACCTTGCCGCTCACAATTCACACCGGGCTGTTGATCCTGGCGAGCCACCACGCCTTCGCGTCTCGGCTGCACCTGATCCTGCCACTGTGGCTACTTCTCGCGGTCATGCTCGTCTGCGGCGCGGCGCTCTCGCTGCGAGGTCTCGTGCGACTGGTTCGCGTGAATCGGAGGATCGACGGTGCCCGGCTCGACATCGAGCGGGACTGGACCGCGGCGTTTCCCGAGCAGCGCCGATGACCTCGTCACCGCGGCTTCCCGCCTTCATCGAGCTGCACTCACCGTGCGGGTGACGGCGGTTTCGGGGGCGGCGCCCCCGCGGCGCAGAGCGCGTGGCACAGGTGGGGCAAGCGCCGCTAGCAGGGGAAGCGCGACCTACGGCCAAGGGAAGCAAGGTCTTTGCACCGTCGGTCCTCCTCCGATTGGCGGATCCGATGAAAGCTCGGGTGCATCTCGCCATCACGAGACTTCCTGGATCAGTCCCCCGAACGGATGGCTGCCGGGTGCCCCCTGGCCGATCGTCGCAGAGGCCGAGCGCCTCGCCTTGGTGGTGGCGAAAGGAGGGATCGACGAGTAGAGGTGACCTCGTCGTGATCAGGCGAGGTGACACGTAGTCAATCGAACGGAGGGACTTCCATGAAAGCTGTGACGACATTGCTGGCAGTCTGTGCGGCGGTCTTTATCTCGACGAGCCCGGGGCTCGCAGCCGACCCCTCTCGCGAGGAGATGGGGCGTGTGGTCAAGCTGCCAGAGACGGCAGCTGACCACGAGGCGTTGGCGAAGAGCTACGACGAGAAGGCTGTCGAGTGGCAGCAGGAGGCCCTGTATCACCAAGGGATGGCGGCGGAATACAAGAAGTCCCACGCCACCAAGGACGCCGCGATGATGGAGAAGCACTGCGAGAGGCTCTCGAAGGACGCGAAAGACATGGCAAAAGAAGCGAAGAGCATGGCTGACTACCATCGGCTGCGGGCCAAGGAGCCCAAGTAGTAGCGCTGGGACGGCGTTCAAGGACCAGCTTCGACCTCAGGCCGAGCATTCCCCGCGGCCCGAGTCCCTCGGAGACGCCCGGCTCGACGAAGTCACCCGGGGTGGGCGTCTGTCGTCACCATGCCGGACTGGCACCCGTACTGGAGCTCGCCGACGCGCCCGTTGGTGAAGGTCTCCGACACCGGCTCGTTGAGCGGCAACCGGCGCCACACGAGAAACTCGTCGAGGACGGCTCGCGTGTATCGGGGGGCCGCTCGGGTGGCGCTGCAACAGAGGCTCCACGTCAGTGCGCGTGGCCCGGCCTCGAAGCAGCCCCCCAGCTCACCTGGGTGGCCTCGAGCGCCCCGGTCGCTTCCTTCGCGTGCACCACGACCCGGTCGCCGGCATGCA
>DASPZP010000391.1:0-3177 GCA_035636195.1 Anaeromyxobacteraceae bacterium | reverse complement strand
CGAGGAACGACGGACTCCAAGAGACCACGAGCACGTGACACATGTCGGTGCTCTTTGAAGGCGATGGCTGGGCTAGCTGGTCAGGTTTAGCAACTGTCCTGTACTGCCCTGGGCATAGTCTCGACGCGCCATTAAGGCATTTTCTCGGCCAATCCCGTGCTGATGTTCTTGTGGGCTAACTTATTCGAACTCTCGAACGGCAGCGTTCGTCCCCAGCCGCGGGCGCCCGCTCGGGGCTGGCGGCGCTGCCAGCGGGCGTAGTTGGTTCCGTTCTAGGTCAATGGTTTGATGGAGGAAGCCCGCGCGTTTGCCGCGGCAGGACACGACCGCCCCCGGATCCTCGAGCGGGAAAGGGAGCTTGAGCGGGTCGAGGCGCTCATCCAGCGGGCGCGCTCGGGCCACGGGTGTCTGGCTTACGTGGAAGGCCCGGCCGGGCTCGGCAAGACGGCGCTCCTCGCGGACGCACGGGCGAAGGCCGAGGCCGCCGGGATGGCAGTGGCTGAGGCTCGGGGGTCCGAGCTTGAGCGCCCGTTCGCATTCGGGGTTGTCCGCCAACTACTGGGCCACGCGGTCTGGCGCGGCGCCCGCCGCACGCTTCTGCTCTCGGGCGCGGCGGCGCTGGCCACTCCGCTGTTCGACCCGGGCGCTGTGACGGGCGAGCACCAACCTGCGTCGGCCTCTTCGCCCTGGCCGATACTGCACGGGCTGTACTGGCTCGTGGCGAACTTCTGCGAAGAGCGCCCGCTGGCGCTGCTGGTCGACGACGCCCACCTTGCCGACACCTCCTCGCTCCGGTTTCTGGCGTTCCTCGCGGGCCGCCTGACCGAGCTGCCGTTGTTTGTCGCCGTCGCCGTGCGGCCAGCCGAGGGCGAGACCGCGGGGCCGCTCCTTGACGAGCTCTCGTCCGCGTCCGGGGTGGAGATCATCCGACCGAGGCCGCTGTCGCCGGAGGCGGTCGAGAAGCTCATACAGGAACAGCTGGGATATCCTCCGGAGCGCCAGTTCCGCGACGCTTGCCACCGGGCGACTGGCGGGAACCCGTTCTACGTCGGCGAACTGCTTCGGGACGTCGCCGACCGGGGTCTGCGGCCGACAGCCGAGGAAGCCGCGCGCGTGAGGGAGCTCGGCCCGCCGGCCATCGCCCGGGCCCTACTGGTCCGGCTCGGGTCGCTCCCCCCGGCCGCCTTGCCGCTGGTGCGCGCCTGCGCCGTGCTGGGAGACGGCGCCCGGTTTGCTGACTGCGCCCTGCTCGCCGAGTTGGAGCCGAAAGAAGCGGTCACCGCCGCCGACCGGCTGGTCAAGGCGTCGATCCTCTCACCGGGGCCGCGCCTCGCCTTCGCCCACCCCATCGTGCGGACCGCCGTCGAGGCCGACCTCGGGCCGCACCAGCGAGCCGCCCTGCATGCGAGAGCGGCTGTGCTGCTCAACGATAGCGGGGCCACCGCCGAACAGGTCGCCCTCCATCTCGCGCTCACCGATCCGGCCTCGGACGCTTCCACCGTCGAGACACTCCGGGCCGCCGCTCGCGCCGCCTTTCGGACTGGAGCCCCAACAGAGGCCGCTGGATATCTGCGGCGCGCGCTCGCCGAACCACCAACGGCGGACGTTGCGCCAGACGTGCTGTTCGAGCTGGGGTTGGCGGAGGCCTCGGTCGGCGCCGAACCAGGCCTCGGCCACCTCGCGCGGAGCGTGGCCACCACTAACGACCCTCGCTTGCGAGCGACGCGGGCACTTGCGCTCGCTCAGTTCGAGGTCTTGGCGGATCACAGTCCTCGGGCCGTGGCGACGCTCGGCGATGCTCTCGGCGCACTAGGGGGGCATGACCCCGAACTCACGCTCGCTCTCGAGGTCACCCGCTACTGGGCGGGCCGCCAGGACCTGAGGACGTACGCTCGGGTGGCCGGCCGGCTCGCAGACCTCAGGCTTCGCGCCGACGGGCCCGACTGCGCCACCAGGCGTGAGCTGCTCGTTTACCTCGCGCTCGAGGCGACCAACACGGAGAGCTTCGCTCGGGCATGTGATCTGATGGATCGAGCGCTAGCCGCGCCGGGCCTGCTCGCGTTCCACGCGGCGGAGTCGGTCCCCGTCCAGACCGCAGCCTTCACGCTGTGCTGTTTGGGCTTGCTCGACACGTTCGATGTCCTATATGACGAGGCCCTGGCTGACCTGAGTCGCCGCGGAATCCTGCTCGGATTCGTCGCACTGTCAACCTTCCGATGCATGGCCCTCCTCCGTCGTGGGCGGCCCGTGGACGCCGAAGCCGAGGCGCGGGGCACCCTCGGTGCGGCTGCTCTGGCAGGGTGGAGATTCGGGTCACCCGCGCTGGTTGCGTTCCTCATCGATGCGCTGCTCGACCAGGGAAGGGAGACGGTCGCCGAGGCTGCGCTCCGAGAACACTGGGAGCTCTCGCGAGAACTCCCCAGTTCCTTCTCGGTCAACTTGTTGCTGGATGCCCGTGGGCGCCTCCGCGTAGCGCAGGCTGACCCTCGGGCAGGGCTCGACGACCTGATGCTGTGCGGCGAGCGAGTGGAGGCCCTCGGCGTCCATTGTCCCGGCGTGATCGCCTGGCGGTCCCATGCCGCGCTTGCTCATCTCGCCCTCGGCCAACCTGCGGCCGCACGCCGGCTGGCGGAGGAGGAGCTGGAGCTCGCGCGTCGGTTCGCCGGCCCCAGCGCGGCGGGCGGGGCCCTAAGGGTCCTCGGATTGGCCACCGGTGGTGGGGAGGGCATCGAATGGCTTCGCGAGGCGGCGGCGATGCTGGAGGCGTCGCCGGCCCGCCTCGAGCTCGCCCGAGCGCTCGTCAATCTCGGCGCGGCCCTGCGTCGATCCGGGCAACGCGTCCAAGCGCGCGAGCACCTTCACCGCGGTCTTGAGCTGGCCACCCTTGCTGGAGCAAGCGCACTCGCGGCCGCGGCGCACGAGGAGCTGCTCGCGACCGGCGCCCGCCCACGGCGGGTCTTCGTCCACGGGGCCGACGCCCTGACCGCCAGCGAGCGACGTGTCGCGCGCATGGCCGCCCAGGGGCTGGCCAATCCCGAGATCGCGCAAGCCCTGTTCATCACCCGCAAGACCGTGGAGAACCACCTTTCAAGCGCCTACCGCAAGCTTGGCATCGCCTCCCGGACGGAGCTCGCCAAAACAGTTGAGGCAGTGGCATCGTTCTGACGGCCGCCGTCC
>DASPZP010000390.1:0-9902 GCA_035636195.1 Anaeromyxobacteraceae bacterium | reverse complement strand
ACGTGCTTGCTCTTCGACCGGGCCATCTCGTCTCCTGGGTGGGGGCTTTCGTCGCGTGAAGCGGCGCACTCTACCCCATGGAGCGCCGCGGCTAAAGCTCACTCCGCTATCCTTCCTGAGGGCGCGGCGGGGGAGCCGCGGTGGGTGGAGCAGGTTTGCGTCCGGCAGGGCGGCGGCGCCCCTCCACCTGGCGGTTCCAGGCCTGGACCACCTCGCGCACCTCGGCGAGCGGCAGCGCCTTCGACGTGTTGCCGTTCACCCCGTCGAGGTCGGTCGCCTGGCAGAGCGCGTTCAGGATGGCCTCCTCGGTCGCCTCGATGACAGCGTCGTAGAGCGGGTCGAGGCGCTGGTCGAGCAGGATCTTCATCCGGTAGACCATCTTGCGGGTCTCACGCGGCACCATGTTGGCGGTCGAGAAGGCGAGCACGATCTCGCCGGAGCCGTGCCGCGCCGAGGAGCCGACCCGCCCGATGCCGAGCGCCGCGCGCTTGGCGAGGCGGTTCAACTGGTGCGTCATCAGCGGCGCGTCGGTCGCCACGACCGCGATGATCGAGCCGTAGCTCCGATCGCGCTTCGGTAGTCCGCCGTAGCGCTCCTCCAGCATCTCGCCCACCGGCAGCCCTCCCATGCGGAGCTGCCGCATCACCCCGAAGTTCGACATGACGAGCACGCCGACCGTGTAGCCCCCCAGGCTCTCCGGGAGGCGCCGGCTGGAGGTGCCGATCCCCGCCTTGAAGTCGCAGGTGATCATGCCCGTCCCGCCGCCCACGTTGCCTTCGGCCACCGGACCGTCGCCGGCCGACGAGATGGCCTCGTAGACGTGCTGCCCCTTCACGTGCCGCCCGGCGATGTCGTTCAGCCAGGAGTCGTCGCACTCGCCGACGAGCGGGATGATGACGTCGTGCACCCCTCCGATGCCCGGGAACTTCTCCACCATCCACTTCACCGCCGCGTCCGTGACGGCCCCCGTGCTGAGCGTATTGGTGAGGAAGATGGGCGTCTCGATGAGCCCCCACTCCATGAGCTGCGTCATCCCCGACACCTCACCGGCACCGTTCAGGATGAAGCCGCCGCCCACCACCCGCTCCTCGAAGACGTTGCTCGGGTTGGGCAGGATGGCCGTGACGCCGGTGCGGATCGGACCGCGTCCGACCTCCAGCGCGCCGTGGCCCTCGATGATGGTCGAGTGTCCGACCTTCACCCCCGCCACGTCGGTGATGGCGTTCCAGCGGCCCGTCTTGAAGCGCCCGAGGGGGACGCCCAGGTCGCGCGCGCGGCAGCGGGGCTCGGACGGAGAGGGGTCGGGCATGCGCCTGTATGTAGGGTGGGCGGGTGCCCACCGGCAACCCGGTGAGGTAGTCGCCCGCCGCGGTCAGGCTTCTGCCTTTTCGGGCCCCTGCGCGCCGTTGCCGCCCGCCTCGCGGCCGGCCGCGATCTGGGCGCGCCGGGCGCGCTCTCGCTCACGCTCGCGCTCCTGGTAGCGGCGGATGGCGAACGAGAGGATCTCGCCGATCAGGTTGCGGTAGTCGAGGCCGGCCGCCTGGGCGATGAGCACGAGGTCGGACCAGCCGGGCGCGAGCCCGGGGAGCGGGTTCGACTCGATGAAGTAGAGGCGGCCCTCTGGGTCCATCCGGAAGTCGACCCGCGCCACGTCGCGGCAGCCGAGGGCTGCGAAGCACTCGCGGGCCGCCTTCTCCAGCCGGTCGAGCTCGCGCCCCTCCAGCCGGGCCGGGACCTCGTAGCGGATCTTCTCGTTCCAGTCCTGCTTCATCTCGAACGAGTAGATGGGCGTCGGATCGGCCCGGTCGAGGAAGACGATCTCCATGGGCGGGAGCACCTTGGGGCGTCGCTCTCCCAGGAGACCCACCGTGAACTCGCGCCCGCCGATGTACTCCTCGACGAGCGCCGGCTGCCGGTACTTGGCGATGATCTCGCGCGCCACCTCGCGCAGCTCACCCTCGTCGCGGACCACCGACCTCTTGGTGACGCCCTTCGAGGTGCCCTCCGCCACCGGCTTCACGAGGAGCGGGAAGCCGAGCTCCTTCGGGAGCCGCTCCTTGCCCGAGTGCATGACGAGGTAGGCGGGGGTGAGGATGCCGTGCGTGCGGACCATCCGCTTCGCGAGCGCCTTGTCGAGCGACACCGACAGCGCGGCCGGGTCCGACCCCGTGTAGGGGATGTCGAGCAGCTCGAGCAGCGCCGGCACCTGTGACTCGCGGTTCCGGCCCTTGAAGCCCTCGGCGATGTTGAAGACCACGTCGACCGGCGTCGAGGCGAGCTGGATGGGCAAGTCGCTCGTCGCCTCCAGGTCCACCACCTCGTGCCCGTAGCTCGCGATGGCTTCGCGGATGGCCTGCAGGGTCTTCGGCGAGTCGTACTCGGCCTCGTCGTCGCCCTCCCCGGAGGGATCGGGCGTGACGCGCTTCACGTTGAAGGCGAAGCCCACCTTGAGCCGCTCGGCGCGGCGCGGCCGGCCGCGGCGGGAGCGCGGTTCGGCGAGGTCGTTGCGCGCCACCGCGCTCTCGATGACCGCGCCGAGCACCGCGTCGGCGTGCAGCCCCTCCAGCGCCGCCGCGACGTAGATGCCCGCCCCCGGCTCGAGCGAGGGGAGCGCGTTGATCTCGAGGAAGTACACCTTCCCGTCGTCGCCGACGCGGAAGTCGATGCGGCCCAGGTCGCGGATGCCGAGCACGCGGAAGACGGTGGCGGCCTGCTCCTGGATGCGGTCCTTCTGGGCGCGGGCGAGCTTGGCCGGCGCGCGCACGCTCACCGCCTGATCGAGCTTGGTCTTGAGCTCGTAGTCGTAGATGGCGTGGCGGCGCTCGCCGGCGATCGCCGCGTCGACGACATACTCGACCGGCTGCAGGACGCCGCCGCGCTCGGGGGCCGCCTTCTCGAGGTAGGGCACGGTCACGTCGCGACCGGCGATGAACTCCTCGACCAGCAGGCCAGCCGGGTAGCGCGCCAGCGCCGCCGCCACCACCTCGTGCAGCCGCAGGGGGTCCTCCACCACCGAGTCCTGGGTGATGCCCTTCGAGCTGCCCTCGAAGTTCGGCTTCACCATCAAGGGGTAGCGGAGCGCGTTCACCTGGAGCTGCTCGGGCCGCTCGACGTACTGCCAGCGCGGGGTCGCGACGCCATGCTGGGCGAGCACGAGCTTCGTGAGCTGCTTGTCGAGGGTGAGCGCGAGCGCGTAGGCGTCCGAGCCGGTATAGGGCATCCCCAGCTCGTCGAAGAGCGCCGGGAAGAACGCCTCGCGGAAGCGGCCGCGCCGTCCCTCGGCGGTGTTGAAGATGAGGTCGGGGCCGAAGGCCTCCAGGCGCGCCACGGTGCGCGAGGCGGGACCGGAGACCTCGATCCGCTCCACGCGGTGCCCGAGCCGCTCGATGGCCGAGGCGAGGGCGTCGACCGTCTCGCGGGTGTCGAACTCGGCCTCGTCCTCGGAGTCGGTCAGGCGGAGGTTGTGGGTGAGCGCGATGCGCATGGGCTGACCGGGAGGGCCGCGGCAGGCGGCGTCATGCTGCGGAGCGGAGGCGGGGCACGGCCCCGGCGACCGGGCCGGGCGGTGGGGTGATGGTGCGGGGCAGCGGACCGCCGGCCAGCGCCCCCTCCTGCGCGATCACCTTCGCGTCCACCACCTGCGTGTCGGCGAAGATGTCGCCGATGCGGATGCCGAGGCGATCGCTCCACACCATGTACGCCTCGAAGGCGATGATGGGCAGGCCGACCACGAACAGGAGCAGCCAGCCCACCAGCGTGAGCCCGTAGAAGAGGCCCACCAGGGCGAACGGGGCGTTGCGCAGCACCGACTCGCGGTAGCCCGCCGGCACCCCGCGCGTCCCGCCGCCCTTCGGCGGGAGCACGATGGCGCGCACGCCGAAGAGCCGCTTGCCCACCGACTGGCCGTTCATCAGGCCGTCGGCGAAGAGGAGGTAGAAGGCGGCCAGGGGCGGCCCCGCCTCGCGCGCCGCGTTGGCGATGGCGATGGCGAGCACGAGGTCGACGAGGCGCGCCAGCCCGCGCAGGGTCAGATCCGCCTTGGGGTACGGCGAGCCCTCGCGGCGCGCATCCCTCACGTCGTCGCTCTCACCCGCGTGAAGAAGAGGTAGGCCATGGCCGGCCGGTGCGATCCCTCGCGCATGACGAAGTGCACCGACTCGATGCCCCACCCCTCGGCGGTGCGCTCGTCGAGCGCCTTCTCCAGGGTGTCCTCCGCGACCGGGGACACCTCGACCACCTTGTAGCTGACCTGCCGGCCGCTCAACGGCGCGTCCCGGTGAGGAGCCCGGCCACGTGCTTGGCGTAGTAGGTGAGGACGAGGTCGGCGCCGGCCCGCCGGCAGCAGAGCATGGTCTCCAGCGCCACCCGGTCCTCGTCGATCCAGCCGCGTTCGGCGGCGGCCTTGATCATCGCGTACTCGCCCGAGACGTGGTACGCGGCGACCGGCAGCTCGAAGCGGTCCTTCACCAGCCGCACGATGTCGAGGTAGGGGACGGCTGGCTTCACCATCACCAGGTCCGCGCCCTCCGCCACGTCGAGCGCCACCTCGCGCAGCGCCTCGCGGGTGTTTCCAGGATCCATCTGGTAGCCCTTGCGGTCCTTGGGGATACCGGCTCCCTCGCGCGGCGCGCTCTCGGCCGCGTCGCGGAACGGGCCGTAGAAGGCGCCCGCGAACTTGGCGGCGTAGGACAGGATGGGTACGTCCTGGAAGCCGCTCTCGTCGAGCGCCTTGCGGAGCGCCGCCACCCGGCCGTCCATCATGTCGGAGGGCGCCACGATGTCGGCGCCGGCCCGGGCGTGCGCCACCGCCTCCTTGGCGAGCAGCGCCAGGGTGAGGTCGTTGTCGACGACGAGCTCGCCGCCGGGCGCGCCGACGCGGGCGGGCTTCAGGACCCCGCAGTGCCCGTGGTCGGTGTACTCGCACATGCAGACGTCCGTCATGACGACCAGGCCCGGCACGTCCTTCTTCAGCGCCCGCACCGCGCGCGGGATGATGCCGTCGTCGTCCCAGGCGCCGGAGCCCTGCGCGTCCTTCTTCTCCGGCACGCCGAAGAGGATGACGCTCCGCACGCCCGCCTCGAAGCCGGCCTGCGCCTCGGCGACGAGCTCGTCGACCGAGAGCTGGAACACGCCCGGCATGCTCCTCACCGCGTTCTTGACGCGCTGCCCCGGCACCGCGAAGAGCGGCCAGACGAGGTCGGAGGGCGCGAGCTCGGTCTCGCGCACGAGGCTGCGCAGGGCCTCGGTGCGGCGCATGCGGCGGGGGCGTTCCTGGGGGAAAGGCATGGCGAATACTCTGTTGTAGGGCGGGGGCTTGTCCCCCGCCGCCGGTGGTACGGACCTCAGCCCACGTCCTCGTGGATGCGGCGCATCACGAGCCCGCTGGCGAGCTTGGGATAGAAGAAGGTGCTCTTCTGCGGCATGGTCTCGCCCGACTCCGCCACCGCCTGGACCTGCCACATCGGGGTGGGGTTCACCAGGAAACCGAGCTGGTGCTCGCCCGAGAGCGTCCGGGTCACCACCTCGCCGGCGTCCATCTCGTAGCGGACGTTCTCGCCCAGCTCCTGCGAGCGCGGCGAGAGCCCGAGCAGGTGCTGGAAGATGATGGAGTGGAGTGCCGTCACGTCCAGCTCACGCAAGGTGACGTTCCGCGGCAGCGACAAGCCGGCCAGGTCGGCGTCGTCCCGCAGGGTGAGGATGCGGCCCTTCCCATCCTCCGCGCTCACCATGAGGAAGGCGGTGGACTTGCCCGAGTGCTCGGCGAGCCTCGCCACGGCCCATGCTCGGCCGGCGGGGCGGTGCAGGTCCTCGATGAGCGTGTCGACCGTGAAGAACCGCCCGAGCTGGTCGAGGAAGCGCCCCAGCTCGAAGCCCGCCATGCCGGAGAGGAGCCGGTGCGTCGGGTAGATGACGAGCCCCGGATCCGCCATCGAGCAGAGCGTCATCATGATGAAGCGGTGACCCGCGTCGGGGCCGAGCCCTGGCTCCTCCTGGTCCACCATGTCGCGGTACGCGAGCGCCGACTCGTACCGGTGGTGCCCATCCGCGATGAACGCCTTGCGGCTGGCCAGGACGAGCCGGAGCGTCTCCACCGCGCCCGGCTCCTCGACCCGCCACAGGCGGTGGTGCGTCCCATCGTCCGAGTCGGCCTCGGCGACCGGCTCGCCGGCGCCGGCGATGGCGGCCTCGAGCGCCCGGTGTCCCTCGGCGCCCTCGTCCTCGTAGAGCGAGAAGATGGGCGACAGGTTCGCCTTCACCCGCTTCAGGAGCTCGAGGCGGTCTGCCCTGGGCCCGGAGAGCGTCTTCTCGTGCGGGAGGACGATGCCCTCCTTGTACGCGTAGAGCCGGCAGGCCGCGATCAGGCCCCGCCGCGCGCGCGGACGGCCGTCCGGCCCGGTGAAGCTCTGCTCGAGCGGGTAGAGGGCCGGCTCGGCATCGGGGCGGAGGGTTCCGTCGACGAGCCAGCGCTCGAACGCCTGCGCGGCGCGGAGGTACTTGTTGTCGGAGGGTCCGTCGCCAGGCTGCTCCTTGCCCAGGGTGACGTGGATGAGGTTGTGCGGGCTGCGCGCCGCGAGCTCGTCCCGCAAAGCCGGCGACACGGAGTCGTAGGGCGGCGCGATGAGCCGCGACAGCGTCGCCGCCCGGGAGGCCGCGTATCGGATGCCGCGGAACGGAAGCACGTCGGGCATGCGCGGCGGACCGTACAGCAGGCCCCTCACCCCCGCAAGGACCGGAGGGGCCGCCTCAGCGGCCGGCGACGGCCTCGACCTGAGGCCAGGGGACAGCGCCCGCGCGCAGGAGCCGGACCGTGTCCCCGGACACGGCGACGATGGTGCTGGGGACGCCGCCTGGGGCGGGCCCGGCATCGAGCACACCGTCGAGCCGCGCGAGGAGCGTCGCCGACAGCTCGCCCGGGGAGGCAGGCGGCGGCTCGCCGGCGAGGTTTGCGCTGGTCGAGACGAGCGGAGCGCCCGCCGCGAGTGCCAGGGCCCGCGCCACCTCGGAACCGGGGATCCGGATGGCGACCGTCTCGTCGCCACCCCGGACGTGCGGGTCGAGGCCCGGTGCGGCGGGGAGGACGAGGGTAAGCGCGCCTGGCCAGAAGCTGCGCGCGAGCGCCCGGGCGAGCGGCGCGGCGAGCGACGCTACGGCCTCCACCTGCGCCAGGTCCCCCGCGATGAGAGGGAGAGGCTTGCCGTCCGCGCGGAGCTTCGCCCCGGCCAGCCGCCGCAGCGCCGCGGGCTGGGTGACCAGCGCGCCGAGCCCGTAGAACGTCTCGGTCGGATAGGCGACGATCCCGCCCCGACGGAGGAGGAGGGCCACCTCGGCGACGCGCGCGGTGAGCTCCGGCGACACGGCGGCCCTCTCAGCGCGCGCCGCGGCCGAGCAGCACGGCCGGGATGGTTCGAAGCACGATGGAGAGATCGTGCCAGAGCGACCAGTGATCGATGTAGTGGAGGTCGAGCTCCATCCAGCGGTCGAAGTCGACCTCGCTGCGACCGGAGACCTGCCAGGTGCAGGTGAGTCCCGGCTTCACGGACAGGCGACGGCGCTGCCAGCGCTCGTACTGCTTCACCTCGGACGGGATGGGCGGCCGCGGACCGACCACGCTCATCTCGCCCTTGAGCACGTTCCAGAACTGGGGGAACTCGTCGAGCGAGGTCCGCCGCAGCCATCGGCCGACCCGGGTGACGCGCGGGTCCGCGCGCATCTTGAAGGCCGGGCCGCCCGCCATCTCGTTCTGGGCCTCCAGGGCGGGCTGGAGCGCCTCGGCGCCGTCGCACATGGACCGGAACTTGTACATCCAGAACGCGCGGCCGTTGAGGCCGACCCGCCGCTGCCGGAAGAGGGTCGGCCCGCGTGACTCGAGCTTCACCGCGACCGCGATGCCGAGGAAGAGCGGCGCGAGGAAGAGCACCGCCAGCGCGCTCACCACCACGTCGAAGGTGCGCTTGGCGGCGAGCGGTGCCATCGCGTTGGGGGCGCTCGCGAAGGAGAGGACCGGCATCCCCTCCAGCTCCTCCACCTCGATCCGCGAGGTGCGGTTGGGGAAGAAGTCGAGCAGGACCTTCACCGCCACGCCCTGCTCCTCGCACACCTGCACGGCCTGCTCGATGCGGTCGAGGCGGGCGCCGGGCACGGCGATGACGACCTCGTCCAGGACCTCGCGCTCGAGGACGGCAGGGAGCTCGGCGAGGCGGCCCAGCACGTGCGCTCCGCCCGGCGCGCGCTCGTCGTCGTCGAGCACGTAGCCGGCGAAGACATAGCCCCACTCCGGGTGCGCGGCGATCGCCTCGACGACTCCGCGGCCCATGTCGCTCGTGCCGGCCACCGCCATGGAGCGGGTGTTGTAGCCGCGCCGGCGCGCAGCTCGGGCGGCCAGGCGGATGGCGACGCGGTTCATCGCCAGGAGCAGGTAAGCGATGCCGTAGTAGAGGACGAAGAGGAGGCGGGACAGCTCGCGCTCGCGCTCCTTCCAAAGGAACTGCGCTGCGGCGGCCACCAGCACCAGGATCGCGAACGTCCGGAGGAGCCGGCCGAGCTCCACCGTGATGGTGCGGGTCCGGTAGATGGCGTAGAGGCCCGAAACGCGCGCGCAGAGCTGCCAGACGAGCAGCGACGTGGCGAAGAGCGGCCAGTAGGTGCCGATCGCGTACAGATGGCCCTGCCCGATGAGGTACTCGTCCCGCAGCCAGTAGGCGAGCGGGAAGGCGAGCCCCAGCATCAGCATGTCGAGGGCACGCACGCTTCCGGCGACGAGCTTGGCCCTCTGCTTGAGCATCGCGGTCTTTCTACACCGGGTTGCAAGGGAGGTACACGTCGAGGTCGAGGGGGTCGAGGTTCTTCCCCCTCTCCCCCGACGGGGGAGAGGGCTGGGGTCAGGGGGCGGTTCCGAGGCCGAGGGGTTGGTTGACCCCCCGGCACCCCCGTGCTACCCGCTCGCGCCGTGCTGCCGGACACCTGGATCATCGTGGTGAACTGGAACGGGGCCGAGCTCCTCCCCAGGTGCCTCGCCGCGCTCGCAGCCCAGTCCCACCCCGCGCACATCCTGGTGGTGGACAACGGCTCCACCGACGCGAGCGCCGCGGCGACGGCGGCTTTCCCCTCGGTCCAGTGGCTCCCGCTGGGCCGGAACCTCGGATTCGCAGCCGCCAACAACGCGGGCTTCCGGGTGGCGCTGACGGCGGGCGCGCGCTGGATCGCCATCATCAACACCGACGTCGAGGCGGAGCCCGGCTGGCTGAGAGCGCTCGTCACCGCGGGGGAGGCGCACCCTCAGGTCGGACTCCTGGGTGGCTTGCTGCTCTTCGCGGACGATCCGTCGCGGGTGAACTCCACCGGCGTCACCCTGGACCGCTTCGGACGCGCCCGTGACCGCGACTTCGGCATCGCGGTGACGGCGCTCGCCACCTCCGAGGGCCCGGTCCCAGCCGTCACCGGGGGCGCGGCGCTGCTGCGGGGCGACCTGCTGCGCCAGGTGGGCCTCTTCGACCCCGCCTACTGGGCCTACTACGAGGACGTCGACCTCTCCTTCCGCGCCGCCGAGGCTGGGTTCGGGTGCTGGTACGTCCCTGCCGCGCGGGCCCGGCACGGCTTCGGCAAGACCTTCGGCGTGGACTCGCCGCGCCAGCGCTTCTTCCTGGCCCGGAACCACCTGCGGTTCGTGGCGACGCACCTGCCCGCGTGGCGCGCGGCACCCATCGCGCTCGCCTTCGCTGCCCTGCGCGCAACCGTGAAGGCGCCGCTCGAGCTCGCGCGGGGGCGCCCTGCGCTCGCGGCTGCCCACCTGCACGGCGCGGTTGCGGGGGGGCAGGTCGCAATGGGCGAGTTGCTGCGGCGGTCGCGCGGCGCCTGCCCCGCGGTCCCCCCCGGCGCCGAGCCGTCTTCCCCCTCGTCAGCGA
>DASPZP010000389.1:0-4210 GCA_035636195.1 Anaeromyxobacteraceae bacterium | reverse complement strand
TCGCCAGCGGCCGGATCTCCTCCCGCCGCTCGCGCAGCGGCGGCAGCTGGAGCGGGAAGACGGAGAGCCGGTAGTACAGGTCGGAGCGGAAGGTGCCCTCGGCCACCATCTTCTCGAGGTCGCGGTTGGTGGCCGCCACCACCCGCACGTCCACCTTCACGCTCTCCGAGCCGCCCACCCGCTGGAGCTCGCGCTCCTGCAGGACGCGCAGGAGCCGCACCTGCACGCTCGGCGGCGCGTCGCCCACCTCGTCCAGGAAGAGCGTGCCGCCCTCCGCCTGCTCGAACTTGCCCTGGCGGCGGCGGACGGCGCCGGTGAAGGCCCCCTTCTCGTGCCCGAAGAGCTCGCTCTCGATGAGCGTGTCAGGCAGTGCTCCCAGGTTCACGGTCACGAAGGGCGCACCGAAGCGCGGCGAGAGGTCGTGGACCATCCGCGCCAGCCCCTCCTTGCCGGTGCCGGTCTCGCCGCGGACGACGACGGTCGAGTCGGAGGGCGCGACGAGCCGGACCCGCTCCAGCACGGCGTGCATGGCGGGGCTCTCCGCCACGTAGCGCGCGTCGCGCTTCATCTGGCGGAGCTCCTCCTTGAGGAGGGCGTTCTCGCGGTCGAGGAGCCGGTTCAGCCTCCGGACCTCGTCGACCATGAGGCTGTTGTGGAGCGCGATGGCGACGAGGTGCGCCACCTGCCGCGCCACCTGGAAGCAGCAGTCGAGGAGCCCCTCGCGCGGCGGATGGGCGATGTTGAGCACGCCGAGCGCCTCGTCCTCGAACAGGAGCGGGAAGGAGACCACCGAGCCGTAGCCGAGCTCCGAGAGCCAGGTCTCCTCGCGATAGCGCGGATGCGCTGGGTCGATCGGGTCGACCACGACGGGCTTCTTCTCGGCCAGCGCCGCGCCCGCCACCGAACCGGCCAAGTCGAACCACTCGCCGAGGCGCGCGCCGGGGTGGCGGGGATCCGAGACGAGGGCCACTTGCGCCCGGCCCGGCGCGTCGGGGAAGACCCGATGGATGGCGACGCGCGTCGTGCCGAAGCGATCGTTGAGGAGGCGGCCGGTGCGCTCCAGGACCGCCTCGAGGTCGACCGTGGAGAGCACCGCCTCGATGGCGTCCTCGACGATCTTCTCGTGGATGTCGTGCGCTGGGAGGACGGGGAGCATGGGCATGCGTGTCTTCTAACCCCTCGCGGGCGTCACCCAAATCCCGGTGGTACCGAAATGCCGGTGAGCCCCTCACCGGGATGCCGGTGCCCACGAGCGCGCCGCCAGTCCGCCTGATCGCGCAACCCCGCTGAATCAGGCCCACTACTGCGGTTTGTCGCCATGGCACACCCCTCGCTATGTCCGCCCGCATCCGCAACCCAGCACGCCGCCGGAAGCCCGGCCGCCCGGAGGAGAGATGGACGCCATCGAGACCCTGATGACCGAGCACCGGCTGATCGAGCGCACGCTCGATGCGCTGGTCAGCTTCGCCGATCACGTGTGCCGCAGCGGCGCCGACGACCGGGCGGAGCTGCGCCGCTTCGCGACCTTCATCCGCGAGTTCGCCGACGCGCACCACCACGGCAAGGAGGAGGACATCCTCTTCGCCACGATGGTGGAGGCGGGCTTCCCGCGCCACGGCGGTCCCATCGCCGTCATGCTCATGGAGCACGAGCAGGGCCGCGCCTACGTCCGGGCGCTCTCCGAGCTCGCCAGCCAGCAGGCCGACTGGAGCGGGGCGGACCGCCAGCGGCTCGGCGAGGCGGCACACGGCTACGCGAACCTGCTGCGCGCTCACATCCACAAGGAGGACGCGATCCTCTACCCGATGGCGGAGCAGCGGCTCCCCGCCGAGGCGCTCGGCCACATCGACGCCCAGTGCGGGGCCTACGAGGCGCGCCAGGCAGCCTCGGGCGAGCTCGCCCGCCTCACCACGCTCGCGGGCGAGCTGCATGCCCGCCACCCCTCCGTCGCAGGCGAAGTCCCCCCGCGCCGGCTGCAGGCCGGCGGCTGCTGCTGAAGCTCGACCCTTTCACCCGGAGAACACAACTCATGAACGCACGCAGCAAAGCCATTCTCCTCTTCGTCCTGGTGGCCGCCTTCTCGGTCCTCATCTTCGGCGGCGCCAAGATCAACGAGCACAAGCCGCCATTGCCGGCCAAGGTGGTCGACGCGCAGGGCCAGGTCGTCTTCACCCACGACGACATCATGGGAGGCCAGCGCTTCTACCTCTCCCGAGGTGGCCAGCACATCGGGTCGATCTGGGGCCACGGCGCGTACCTGGCCTCCGACTGGTCGGCCGACGCGCTCCACCGCACCGGGCTCGTCACCGCCGGCCTCGCGCACGGGCTCTCGCCGGACGCGGCGCGCGGCTTCACGCAGGCGGCGCTCGACGCCCTCGACCCGGGGGAGAAGGGGCGGGTGAGCGCGCTGGTGGCGGAGGAGCTGCGCCAGAACCGCCACGACGCGGGGAGCGACACGCTCACGCTGTCGCGCGGGCAGGCCGCCGCCATCCCCGCTCTCGTCGGCTATTACACGCAGCTGTGGGGCGAGGGCTCGGACGCGATGTCCATCCCGAAGGGCATCGTCAAGACCGCCGAGGAGGGGCGCCAGCTCACCGCGTTCTTCTTCTGGACCGCCTGGGCGGCCGGCACGAACCGCCCCGGCGAGGCGTACTCGTACACCGCCAACTGGCCGTATGACCCGCTCGTGGGCAATGGGCCGCTCCCCTCGGCGCTGGTGTGGTCGATCGCCTCGGTGATGTTGCTCATCCTCGGCATCGGGCTCGCCATCTACCTCTACATGAAGGGGCGCGAGCACGACGACGAGAAGCCCGAGTTCATCAAGCTCGAGGAGCCGAACCCCACCCCTAGCCAGCGCGCCACGCTCCCGTACTTCCTCGTCGCGCTCGTCCTCTTCGCGCTGCAGGCCGTGCTCGGCTCGGTGACCGGCCACTACGCCGTGGAGGGCAACAAGCTCTTCGGCATCGACTTCACGAAGCTCCTCCCGTACGCCGCCAGCCGCACCTGGCACCTCCAGCTGGCCGTCTTCTGGATCGCCACCTGCTGGCTCGCCACCGGCCTCGTCATCGGGCCGGCGGTGGGGGGGAAGGAGCCGAAGGGCCAGAAGGCGCTCGTGCTGACGCTGCTCGGCGCGCTGGTGGTGGTGGTGGTCGGCGCGCTCGCCGGCACCTGGGCCGGCATCCAGGGCAAGCTCGGCAACGACTACCTCGTCGGCACGCAGGGGTACGAGTACATCGAGCTCGGCCGCGTCTTCCAGGTGGCGCTCATCGGCGGCATGCTGCTCTGGCTGGCGCTCGTCTACCGCGCCATCAAGCCGGCGCTGAAGGCGGAGAAGGACGCGGGCGGCCTCACCCACCTGCTCCTCTACGCTTCGGTCTCCATCCCGCTCTTCTACTCGGTGGGCCTCTTCTACACGCCGGGCAGCCACATCTCGAACGCCGACTACTGGCGCTGGTGGGTGGTGCACCTCTGGGTGGAGAACTTCTTCGAGGTGTTCGCGACGGTCGCGCTCGCCTTCGTGCTCTCCCGCATCGGCGCGGTGAAGCAGGCCTCGGCCACCCGCGCCACCTACTTCTCCATCATCCTCTACCTCGGCTCGGGCATCATCGGGACCTTCCACCACCTGTACTTCACCGGCTCGCCGCTCTTCATCACGGCGCTCGGCGCCTCGTTCTCGGCCCTGGAGGTGGTGCCGCTCACGCTGCTCGGCTTCGAGGTCTACCAGACCCTCAAGCTCGCCAAGCTCGGCGGTGACGCCGCGCCCTTCAAGTGGCCGCTCTACTTCTTCACCGCGGTCGCGTTCTGGAACATGGTCGGCGCCGGCGTCTTCGGGTTCCTCATCAACCCGCCCATCGTCCTGTACTACGCGCAGGGCCTCAACACGACGCCCATCCACTCGCACGGCGCGCTGTTCGGGGTGTACGGCTTCCTGGCCATCGCGCTCATGCTCTTCTCGGTGCGCAACATCGTCCGGAAGCAGGCCTGGTCCGACAGGCTCCTCAAGTACGCCTTCTGGGGCCTCAACCTCGGCCTGGCAGGCATGATGGTGCTCTCGCTCATCCCGGCCGGTTTCTACCAGTTCGCCATCGCCATCAAGCACGGCATCTGGTACGCCCGAAGCCCCGCCGTCACGGGCAGTGACTTCATCCACACCGTCACCTGGCTGCGCGTCATCCCCGACGTGGTGTTCGACCTCGGGGCCCTCGCGCTC